>JBKQWH010000153.1:0-6424 GCA_052139635.1 Capsulimonadaceae bacterium | reverse complement strand
CACATTCCGGGATCTACCACGTCACGGCAACTTTCGAGGGCATCCACTTCAACCTCTCGACGACAGATGTTCACGTGCTCAAGAATGCGACATCGCTGTTCGATGCGGAAATCGACGGTTACGGTGGAGACCCGGCGTTTCATCCGGTTGTCGGGCCACGTCCCCGCGCCTCGTTTGACGGCATCGTCACGCTAAAAGCCGGCGATTTGCTGACCTTCGCGGTTGGATACGGCATCGATCACACCAACTTCTGCGATACCACCGGCCTTTTCGCCAGAATCGTGCGGTCGCCGGACACTCCCACGAAGGCCCAGCGGTAGAGCCTGATAAGCCTCCCTATCGGGGCTGAAGTCTGTGCTGGCACTAAAAGTCCACCATACGCGTTAATTGTAACAGATAATCTCCTGACGGCGTTGTCGGCTGGGCCCAACTCCACAGATACATGCCGCGGCCGTTGTTGCGACGCCAGTTGAATGCGGCAAAGGAGTAACGGTCGAGAACGTAGCGGATGCCCAGAGTAATCTGACGGCCTGTGGGACTATCCGATTCCGGGTGAAACTCCTCGACCCGGGCGACCAGCGTGCAGTGGGGAAGAGGTGGAAGTCGATAATAGACATCCTCGTACCAACCAAAGGAATCGTCGCCCGCGACTTTGCCAGTGATCAACTCACCGCGCAGGATCAGTTGCGGGCGCGTGTATCGCCAGTCGATGCCGCTGATCTGCACGACCTGACGCGCGGCAAACGTGTCGGTTGGGCTGAGCGTGCCGTCCCACCGGCTTGCGCCGACGATCAGGCTGCCGGAATAGGTTTGGAGGCGGACGACACCACCGTTGGCGGCATTTCGGTTGTTCCAGTCGCCGACCGCACCGCCGTCGAATGCCGCGGCCTGCACCTGCAGCCACGGCGAGCCGCCGGTCCATTCGGCGCCGGGGGCGCCCCAGTCGACGCCTTCGTACTCGTAGTCCGATCGGACAAGCGGATACGCGATCAGGCCGGAATCGTACGTCTCGCGAGTGTCGAAGATCCCGAACGGCAAACGGACCAGGCCGCCGGAGATTATCCCGCAGCCCGTGTCGCGCGAGAGCACCGCTTCCTGGACGGCGTCGGCGCCGTAGTCGTGCTGGTCTGTCACAGTCGCGGTGGTGCCTCGGCCCAGATCGGCGTCGAGACGCGAGATTATGCGGGACAGCGATGTGTCGATCCCATGCCCGCCGCTTTGTTCGGGGCCGTAACCGGGGGGAGAATTCCAGCCGCCCCACGACATCGGATAGCTTCCGGTGTCCGGATGGACGCGAACGTCAAACTCGACCTCACCGGTAACCGGTGCGGGCGATTGGGCCAGGACTGGCGCGGCGGTCAATATCGCGAACGCAATGAGCGTGGCGGTGTGGCGCATGGCATGCCTCGTCAGTTTGTTGTGACATCATACAGCCAAACATGGTATTAGTCAAATTGCATGAATGAACTTGCAACCGCCCTCCGAGGCGCAATGACTTCAAAACTGGTCTTCCTGCTCTTGCTGCTGGGCATGGCAAGCGATTTCCGGGCGACGGCATCGGAACTCGGCGCAGCCCGGTGCAAAGTCGGCATGCTTCGCGAAGCCGAGCCGCGGCAGATCCGGCCGGGATCACCGGCCGACGGCGCCGATGTCACCGGCATTGTCCGCTTTCCGGACGGCCGCCCGGCGGGGAACGCCGTGGTGAGCCTCGACGGTGGACCGGCGGGGACGCCGTTGAGCAATGCGATGGTCGACCAGCGCCACAAGACGTTCATTCCGCACGTTTCAGTGGTAACACGCGGCACGACCGTACAGTTTCCGAACAACGATACCGTATTCCACAACGTTTTTGCGTACTACCAGGCGAAGAAGTTTGACCTGGGCATGTACCCGCGCGGCGCGACACGCTCGGTCACGTTCGATAAGCCCGGTGTCGTGGTACTGTTCTGCAGCATCCACACCGACATGAACGCTTATATCATGGTGGTCGATACGCCGTACTATGCCGTGACCGATGGGCAGGGACGGTTCCGGATACCGCATGTCGCGGCGGGCCATTACTCGCTGCACGGCTGGCAGGAATCCGGCGTTACGGCCAACGACCCGGTGACGATCGGCACGGAGCCGGCCACATTTTCGGTCGATCTCACGAAACGCCCATGAAACGATCGCTGCGGACGCGTATCCTCCTGCTGATCGCCGGCACGACCCTGCTCTTCGCGGGTTCCGTCTACTGCACGCTTGCCTTCTTAACGGGGCGGGCGGTCGAGGCCCGGGTTCGTCAGGATGTCGCCAGCAACGGCGCCGTCTTCCACAATCTGATTCAGGACCGAGTCGAGACGCTGACGAATCAGTGCCAGCTCCTCGCTTCTCTCCCGGTCGTGCGCGCCTCGGTCCAGTCCCACGACCCGAGCACGATTTCCGACAGTTCCCACGACTGGCAGCAGATGCTGCAGGTGGACGGTGTTATGTTCACCGGGTCCGACGGGCGCGTGTATGCCACATCGGGCTGGCTGGCGCGGCCGGACGCGGGGCAGGCCGACCCCGGGTTCGCGTCGACCCAGGCGGGAAACGTATGGTCGGGCATTCGCGAACGCCGGGGGCTCCCGGTTCTGACGGTCTCGATTCCGGTCCTGGTAGGATCGACCGTGGTCGGGTCACTCTCGGCAAGCCGGCCCATCGATTCGCGGCTCGCGGAGGATCTCAAGAGTGACCTGGGCGACGACATCCTCTTTGTCATACACGGGCGAATTGCCGGGGAGTCGACCCCGCTGCAGTACCTTCCGTCGCTGCCCCGAACGCCGTCGATCCTGCATATCGACGGCCATCCGTATGTCGCGCTTTACGCGCCCCTTCCGGACTCATATCCCAGCCGGGACATGGGTTTCGTGACGCTGCGGGACTATGGACAGGCGGCGGCGCCCTATTCCCGGCTTGTCAAGGCATTTGCGGTCGTGTTCGTGCTGGCGCTGCTGCTGGCGCTGCTTGCGGGCGGAATGGTGGCTCGCGACATCATTCGCCCGCTCGATGGAGTAGTGGCGGCCGCGGAGGTGATGCGCGACGGCGGATGGCCAGACCGCCTGGCGGTGACCACGCGGGACGAGATCGGCCTGCTCCAGTCCGCCTTCAACGCCATGACCGATGCGGTTCGGGACAGCCAGGAGAAGCTCCTGAGCCTGCTCGATGTCGATCCGCTGACCGGCCTGACCAACCACCGCCGGTTCCAGGAGCGCGTGCGGGAGGAGGCGCAGCGGTGCGCGGCTTCCGGGGAGCGATTGACCCTGGTATGGCTCAATATCGACCAGTTCCGCGAGTATAACAACGTCCAGGGCCTGCACGCGGGCGACGACGCGCTTGCGCTGGTGGCGTCCATTCTGCATGAGCGGCAGCCGGAGCTGGCGGTCCTGGCCCGAATCGGAGGCGACGAGTTTGCGGTTCTCGCGCCCCGGCGGACCCTCGCGGAGGCGATTGAGCTGGCGGAGCTTTTGCGGACCGATGTCGAACGACGGTCTCGGACTCTGCCGGGTGGGCCGATCACAGTCAGCGCCGGAATTGCGGAGTTCGGGACCCATTCGGCGCAGGCGGACGGTCTGCTGCTGGCGGCCGAGCTGGCCCTATCGCGGGCCAAGAGTCTCGGCCGCAACCGTGCGTGCGGGTTCGACTCGGTGCCTGGCTCCGACGAGACTGCCGACCCCTACCAGCTCTACCGATTCTTGAAGGACGAGAGCCTGGCGACCATCCAGGCGCTTGCGGCGGCGGTCGACGCCAAGGACCCGTACACGCGAGGCCATTCATTGAGTGTCGCCGAGTATGCGGCGGCGCTGGCCCGCCATCTTGGGCTCGGCCCAGCCGATGTCGAGCTGATCCATACGACCGGCACGCTGCACGATGTCGGCAAGATCGGCGTCCCCGATGAGATCCTCCAGAAGCCGGGACGGCTGACCGACGAGCAGCGGACCATCATGGAGACGCATCCGGTTCTGGGCGAAAAGATCGTCCTGAAGGTCCCGTCGCTCGCCGGGATTGTCCCGGGTGTCAAGCACCATCACGAGCGCTGGGACGGACGCGGGTATCCGGCGTGTCTTGCCGGCGACCAGATCCCGCGCATTGCCCGCATCCTGGCGGTTGCCGACTGCTACGACGCGATGACGAGCGACCGTCCTTATCGAAAGGGCATGCCTGTCGATGTCGCGCTCGCCGAGATCGAGCGCGGGGCAGGCACCCAGTTCGACCCCGACCTCGCCACCGCCTTCGTCGGCATGATGCGCTCCCGCCAGCTTGTTGCGGCATAGTGACCAGGCCGGCCTCACGCCCGGAAACCACGGAACACACGCAAAGCCCCGTCCGGGTCAAGTACAGGCCGGTCCGGGTCGGAATAAATGGGGATTCATTGGCCCGGTTACGGTCGTTTTACGTGGGCTCTGCCGGGTGTCCTCGGCGATGGACGGGAAGGATCGACTGACCCCGGTGCCCTCCAAGCTGGTCCGGCCGGCAACCAAAACTGCCGACGTATGACGTATATCGTTGCAAATTGGGCAAATGGGGCACGATTACGGTGGTTTTGCGGCGCTTGGTTCCTCTTGAAAACCCGCGTTATTCCAGTCTGGGAGGGGTAAATTGGGATAAATTGGCCGAAACGCATGTGTGTTCGACCCCCTGCCGGCGTGAGGTCGTACCGCTTTGGGCCTGCCATTGTGCGTGTATTCGGCGGTCCAGGGGACTGCTGGCAGCCGGAATCGCGCGACGCGCCGTGCCGGTGCGGCTCGGGTAGTCTTGACTGTATTGAGTTGTAAATGAACAATGTGCTCGACGGTGGGCCGCCGGGCGGGCGTGTACGATGCTTGCGCCCGCGAGGTCATTATACCCGATTATGCGAACGCGTGTTCACGCACGGACCTTTTTCCCGGAACGGATTTCGGCCGCCCGCAGATGTCGTTGTCGGTTGTGCCCCGCACGTGCGATGCTTCGGCTTTGAGAAGCATGTCGTGACCCTCCCTCGTCCGACAGGCGCGGCGGGCGATCGGACCCTTGTCTTAAGAATATTCAATGCTATCGCCGACGCCGTTACGTCGTGTCCGTGATGACATAGAATTGCCCCGACAGGCTGAGCGAACATTCTTTACGAGAATCTCGTGATTTGCTTGACAATCACGCTATTACCGTGTTATTATATGGACGCTTAAGGACGACGCCCTTCGTCGAAAGCCGTTCGACACCAATTCGTCGTTCTCCGATTACGAAATCATTGTCTCATCTCGACCTCGAGAAGGGCATCGTGTCGCGTGAGCGACGCGTCACCGTGTACTACTTCCCAATGTCGCCTGCGAAACTCCGGTTTCCATTGGCGCCCTCTCGCACGCATAGTCAGGCCAGCCATGAACACCGCCGTTTGCCGCACCAGTGCCCTTACAGTCTTCGCGCAGGTCATCGCTATTATCGCGCTTCGCCTCCTCGCTGCCTCGCCGGCTCTAGCGCTCTCGGCGCCCACCGGGCTGACCGCCACGCCCGGCATAGCCCAGGTTGCGCTGTCCTGGACCGGGTCCGCCGGCGCAACGGCGTACGTCGTGTACATGGGAACGGCAAGCGGCGGCGAGAGCGCGTTCGCAACCGTCGGCCCGCCGCCAGCAACGTCGTACACGAACACCGGCCTGGCAAGCGGCACGATATTCTATTATAAAGTCGCCGCCGTCAATGGCGGCGGGACGTCGCCTGAGTCGACCGAGGCGCGTGCCATGACCGCGCCGGCCGCCACCAGCGGAATCGGGCAGGTCACCCTCACCTGGACGGAGTCATCGTCGGCTACCTCCTACAGCGTCTTTCGCGGTTTGTCGAGTGGGGGCGAGAGCGCCACGCCGATTGCGGCGGATCAAACGACCGGGTCATACGCCAACACCGGTCTCGCCACGGGAACGCGATACTACTACACGGTTGCTGCCATCAACAGTGCGGGGACACTGGCGGTTTCGGGCGAGGCGAGCATGATTACCGCTCCGGCCGAGCCCATCTGCCTGACCGTGCAGGCGGAAACCAATGAGAACCAGCTTGTGTGGGTAGGCGGCGACGACTCCGCCACGAGCTTCAATATTTATCGCTCGACCGTTTCAGGGGAAGAAGGAAACACACCGGCCGGAACCTCCACCGCGGCCTACTACGCGGATAACGACGAACAGAATTTTCCGAATACAGGCCTCACGAACGGCACTGTGTATTACTACACGGTCGCCGGAGTGAACGCCGGCGGGACCGGTCCGATGTCGGTGGAGATGTCCGGAGACCCCGGCTCAACCTATCTCCCGCTCCCCACCGCCGTGGCCGTTCAGCCCGGGAACGGATATGCCGTGCTCACCTGGGTCCCCGTGCCCGGCGCCACCGGATACCTGATTCAGAGCAACTGGTCGCCCTATGGAAGCTATCAGCCGGCCCC
>JBKQWH010000152.1:0-3553 GCA_052139635.1 Capsulimonadaceae bacterium | reverse complement strand
ACTTCATGCGGCACACCAGCCACCCTGCGCCGGAGCAGTGCGAGGGGTGCACCTGGGTTACATCGCAGGTCCGCGAGCTGTCCTATATTCGTTCTCGCGACGCCACCTACGCCACATTTTGCCAAGGCCCGTACGAAGAGAGCGCCCGGTACCGCGAGTTCATGGGCTGGGAGATGCCTTGGTACTCGGCCCAGGACTCGCTTGACACTCTCTTGGTTGGACGCCGAGTGGGCATGATGCACATCGTTTGCTACCTGCGACAAGGATCCAATGTCTTCGAGACTTACTGGACCACAATTCGCGGCGTCGAGGCGATGGATAACAACTATCGTTTGCTCGACTTGACCGTCTACGGGCGGCAGGAGACGTGGGAGGACTCGCCGGCTGGCTGGCCGCAAGGGGACATTATAGACACGCTGCGTACCAATGGACGTCCCACCTCCCAGTGGTCTCGCCTGAAGGCCGGGTATTCGGACGACCTGGAATACAACACTGGCGGCAAACACAAAGACGGCTGCTGTCGGTGACATTTCGATATCGAATTGTGCCCTGCGACGAGCTGCTGGAAACGGAGCACAGCATCCTGAGCTTATGATTGCGGTTTTTCGTGACGGCGCAAACCCTCAAATGGGGAGACGCGCACGCGACGACGCTCAGCGTTCCTATTCTCAGCGTCACGGCCCCAGCGCCTGCACGCTGATCGTGCATTTCTGCTCTTTCCCGGCCTTCTTCGCCGCATCCGAGCACGCTTGCAGCGCCTCGCTATTGCCATTCACAAGCCGCGAGGCCGCCGACAGCGCCGCCGCGCGCTCCGGGCTTCCCGCCTGAATCAAAGAAACCCCGGCCTGCCAACGATCGGCGTTGCCCGTCGCGAGGGCGGCGAGATAGCTCAGACGAGCTGTGCGCGTGGCGGACCTTAATGTGGCGGCAAGGAACGGATAGCGATGAGGGGTATTTGACCGCTCACTCACTGTCGGGCGAGCTTCCAACAGGCCGAGGCGGCGGTTTGCATTTGTTCAGCGCACCGCTGCTTGGTAACGCGCGAGGAGGCCAGCGTCCTCAATCGAGCCGTGGTGATGGACCTGGCACCATCGACCGTAAATGAGTCGAAATAGACGGCTCGTCCGGATCTTCAGCTCAAGCGACAAGTCGCCTGCGGCGAGCGTGCCGCGCTCGCGTCCGACAGCGATAAACGTTTCTCCGAATCGATGGATTGTGTAGTCGTAGAATTCCACCTTGACTGTCGCGTCGCCCTCGAAGACCCGCTCATAGACGTGGCGAATCTCGGCCCAGGACCTCCGGATCCCCCCGAGGGGATTGTCCATTGATGCGTCGTCCGACGAGTCCCAGTTGCGCTCCATAAGCGCCAGATCACGGCTATTGAACGCTCGGTAGAATTCGGCAAGTGCGCCAGCCGGCTCGCGAGGATCGATGGGATCTTCGGTTCCAGTCACCGGGATTTGGATTGGACTTATCATCGGGTGTTTCCTCATTACGTGGGATTGTACGATTCCGCGCCGAGCCCTGTCGGTTTCCCTCGCCCTGATCGCAGACGCCGTCATATTTGCCCCTGATAAAGACGTCCGCTCCGTTCGGTTTTTCTACGAGCCCGGTTGAGGCTTCACGTCCGGATAATACTGCGCCGCTTCCCTACGCTCGAACATGCCATAGTCACGCACGTTGCGAACACGGCGGTGGCGGAGTTCGGCGACGCCGCCGAAAGTGTTCGGCGTCCAGCGGGCAGAGTCTTCAGCGGTCTTCCAAGACGTAAGTATTAGCATCTTGCCGGGATTGGTGATGCTCTCGAACACATCGTATTCGGCCAGTCCTTCGGCATCCACGTTGAATCCGACATGGCTGGGCAGCAGTTCGGGGTGGGTGGAAAAGGTTGCGCCGGACGCCGGCGAGATCTCTGTGATTCCCAGCGCCTTGGCCTCGCCGACATCACTGACGTCCAGGCGTTGCTCGATCACCTGCAAGCCCTTGGGTGGGCGACTGTCGGCGGTCACCTCGCAAACGCGCAGGTGATAATCGCAGAAGATGCCATTGCGCCCATGCTCCTGAATTTTATGGTGCTCGCCCTGGCTACGCCAGCGGACAACGGCTTTTTCGTCGCGCCAAGTGGACAGTGACAGCACCCAACCATCGCGTCGCTTGCTTTCGAAACGCTCGTTGTCGATGAAGCCGTCGATTGACTCCAAAATCGGCTTGAGGTGCTTGGCGAGACCGAGATATTCGTCTTTCTTGCCCAGTGCCGGGTGTACTTCGAAGACCACGGCGAACATGGCGTTTCTCCTTTTGTCATTGTTGGAATGTCAGAGGGGAACGGCGACGATGCGATCGGCGATCTCGCCACTTCGCCGATGCGGTGAGTGCGCTCGGCCTTCCCCAAGCAGGAAGGCATTCGTCTCGTGATAGAGGGCGGTGCGCATGATCTCGAGATGCATGAGATGCGTGCCGCGACTGATTTTGATGTCGCGCTTGATCGGAGACTCCTGTCGAGTCCTTGCGGACATCGTTCACGATGCAAAACTCGAGATAGTCGGAGCAGCGCTTTTCGCCCGAAAATCGCGGACTGTTGAGAGACTGGCGGGCCGCTATCGCTCGCCCCTTCGCTTGCGATAGACGACGTAGCGGCGGAGAGGATCGTTCGGCTTGCGGTCTTTGTGATCGAAGTCTTCGGCTGGATGATGCGTCATGCCGATCCTCTCCATTACGCGCCGCGAGGGCGCATTGACGGCAACCGCGTAGGAGACAATCTCTTCCAGCCCGAGCCTCCCGAAGCCATCGGCGAGCGACGCCTGTGCTCCTTCTGTCGCATAGCCGCGTCCCCAATAATTGCGAGCAAGACGCCATCCTGCCTCGACCGCCGGCGCGAACGGCAGGTCAGGCTCGACATGCTTCAGTCCGACAAAGCCGATGAAGCGAGCGAGGCCCGGCACCTCGGCGGCCCAGAAGCCAAAGCCGTGCTCTTCTATGTGTTTCTGGAGCTCCGCCGCCTGCGCGTCGCTTTCTTCCCTGCTGAGCGTGGCGGGCCAGTGACGGCGCACTTCCGGATCGGCGTTCAGCGCGGCATAGGGCGCGTTGTCGTCATCCCGCCAAGGCCGGAGAATCATGCGCGGCGTTCTGATGACGAAGGTCGGCATGAGAGGGCCACTTTGGGTGTTATCGAAGTAGTGCATAATTCAAGCAGAGCGTGCGAAAACTCACGAAAGAACGGCGACCGTGGGCGTGAAGCGGCCGAACGCGATTGCGAAGGTTGGCCGGGAGCGGACTGGCAGTTTCCGGGCGATAGGAAGCAAAAGCAGTCGTTCGATAGTTACGAGGCAAACGGCAAAATTCAATCTCGTCGGCCTTCAATTCGCCGGGAGCAGTGGCCTGTCGTCAAAAGCCTAAGCCTGAAACGAATATAGTCGAAAAGAGGTGGATGGTTGCGCTGAAATGTGTCTACCCGAGTGCGCCCTTATAGATCGAAATTGGTAGGCAGCATGACCACGTCCCGAATCGTTATGCCGCGTGGCCTCGTCAGCATGAACGTAATCACGTTGGCCAC
>JBKQWH010000151.1:0-6760 GCA_052139635.1 Capsulimonadaceae bacterium | reverse complement strand
CACGGCGGCTGATAGACAAATCGCATATTCCATATCTAAAGGATGAATAACGATGCCTGATGGCTGCACTGCATATCGTGAGGAATCGTACTGCGGGTATGACGCATCGTATGAACCCGAGAAGGTACTAATCGATAGATTGGACCGTGCACCGAGTCTTCGAGGAATTAAAATTTCACCGTATACATATTATTGGTACGCTAATGTGGGCGCAGCGTACACGGATACCAATGACGATACCTCAGACTATAACCTTGGTGAGCCGTTCATTCCGGTAAATTACGATGCAACGTCATCGGTGGCCCTTAATGACGGGAGCCAGCGAGTAGTCGATATGGTCGTTACCTTTGTGCGAGAGGATGCCATTCGTCGCAACGTCTCATTGAGCAAAATTGATATACGCGGGCTATTAGACCCAAGTGATGACACGACACAAGTTATTGTGCAAGTGTGGACGTGCGGACTATCGACAATCGAAAATGATCAATATTTCAGAGATTTGTGTAATATGGCTACCGACTGGCTGGCTGGCTTGAATCAATCAGATCAGGATATCTTTTACTCAGAGTTTATTCTACAATCCAAATGCGCTTAAGGTTGTTATGCCGTTCGATCCAAAAGGATATGTAAAAGTCGCCAACGATCTAGGAACCGCATATACGGATGAGGCTAATCTCCGAGTGGCCGTTGGCAGGATTTATTACGGCGTGTTCCTATTGTTGCGAAGCGAAGTGAATGTCGCTGTAGGCAGCCAAGGGCAACACAAAGCAGTGAAAGACCGGATCGCCAGGAAGAACCTTGCCATTGGCTCGAAATACGGATCGCTGTACGATCTTAGGATTGAAGCAGACTACTACTGTGACAATCCAAAGGACCCTGCTAACGGTGATTGGTCTATCAATTGGTCCCAAGCGTCATCGTACGCTACGGAGATACTCACGTTCTTTAATAAGTTGACGTAGTCCTTCACTCTGCCCGCTTTCCGAAATACTAAGCCGCCTGCGGGGCGGCTTGGGGCTGCGGGGCGGGGCGAGAGGGGATGTCGGCGGGAGATGGAAGGAGGTTGCTGAGGGCAGGGCCGACGAAGGAGGGGACGGAGGAGAGGCGGCCTTTGGAGCGGCAGCATTCCTGGAGGGCGGTGATGAACCCGCGGACGGATTCGATGCCGTCGGGCGCGTTGTCTAGCTCGAGGACCAGCTTCTTCCAGGCGGCGGCATTGGCGCCATACGTCTCGACCACATGCAGGCCGGCCAGGTACTCGGCGAGCGGGTCGAGCGAGAAGCGGATGGTGTCCTCGGTGGGCGGAACCGTGTGGAGGATGCGCAGCGAGCGCTCGTAGTAGTGAAGCCGCTGAACAGCGTCCATCGCCACCGGACCTACGTGGCCCATCAGGCCGGTCTGCGCGGAGTGTCCGAAGGAAGGGCCGCTGGCGGTTGGTGCGTTGGCCGCATCCCCGGAACCGTCGATCCGCTTCAGGACCGCGATGATTGTGTCCTTGCTGGCCGTGCTCGGCTTATAGGTTGCCGCCAGGCATTCCCAGGCAATCGCCTTGGAGTCGCGCTGCACGATGCGATTGTCGGGATCGCCCGGCTGGGCGCCCTGGTTGAGTTCGTTCAGGTAGCTGAGCATCAGGTCCGGGATATTATCCGGCATATTCTGCTCCAGGTCGTTCTCCTTGAACGCGATCATCTGCTCGGCATAGAGTTTGGCGAAGAGGACCGTGATCCGGCGTCGGCCGACAATCTGGGACAGCCGGGCACAGGCTTCGAAATACTCGGAATCGTCGAAGAGGTCGCGCTTTTGGCGGTGGACCAGGTAGGCCTCCATGAACGACGACAGCCGATTGCCCTCGATCCGGAGCGGCCGGATCACCGTTTTCGGGATGCCGTCCATCGACTCATGGACGCGGGATGTGACGATCAGCGCGTTCAGGGGACACCATGGATGCCCCGGCCGGATGCTCGCCCGCGTGCCGGCTCCCATCTCGGAGTAGTGGTCCACGATCACGAGAATCCGCCGGTGACGAAGAAGGGCCAGCAGCATATCGTCAGAAATGCGCTCCGCCTTGCCGAGGAGGCCCTGTACCTGGCCGTGGATCGCCTGTGTGAGCGGCTGCTTGCCGTCGTCAATCTTGAAATCGAGCTCATGCTCGAGCAGGACCGGGATCATCGGGTACTCGCAAATTCGCTCATCCCGGCGCTCGGACATGGCCCACCGCGCGATCCGGCACGCCAACGACGTCTTTCCGGCCCCCCCCTCTTCCCAAATGAGCAGGCACCCGTTGGCCTGCGCAAACGTCGGGCGCAGGTCGCCCGGTGAGAGCTGCGCGACGGTCTGGCTGTCCAGGATCACCGGAACGGGGATATACACCCGCCGGTCGCGGACGGTATCCTTCTTCATGAACTCGCGCCGGGCCGCCGGCAGGTGCTTGCGCACCCACGCATCGAGCACTCGCGGGTGAAACTCGAAAAAGGTGATCGGGATCAAGATCCGGAGCGGCATCGTGAAGCCGCCGAGGACGTTCGGCAGTTCGATCCTGGCGTCGGTAATCGGGCTGACGGCGTCGCAGATCCTCAGGACTGTGCGCGGTGTGGTCCAGAGAAGAAGCAGACTGAGAATCGCGCCGCCGAGCAGATAGGCAACAACGGCAGAAATGACAATGTGCGTCTTAACAGACTCGACAAAGTTGTCAAAGGCCGTGTCCTGACGCGGTTTGAGCTCCTGATTGAGGCCGGACAGCGCGGCCCGGAAGGCGTCGACATCCTGCGGATCGTCCGCCAGGGTCGTCCCCAGCGTTTCGAGCGTCGTCTTCACCTGTGTCATCTGGCCGACAACCCTGACAAGCTCGTCCGTTGAAAACGACGGGCTTCTGGCCTGATTGACGTATTCGCCCGCGATCTGCGCGATGGCTCCGAGCGCGCTGTGGCGCACATCGCCGTCGGGATCGCTCATCGCGCCGGTCAGATCCGGCACGGCAGGGTCGGCGTCCGTGCCGATAATGCCGAGCGCCTGCGCGGCGTCCGAACGGCATGGAGCGCTGTCTTCGTCCCGCGTCGCGGTCAGGAGATGGCGGATCGCGGGTATCTCCGGAGCCGCGCCGCGGCCAAGCTGCTGACAGACGCTGACGACGTCGTCGGCCGCGGTTGCTCGCAGTCCGGCCGACGGGTCGGTTGTAGCGGTTTGCACGAGGACCGGCAGGGTTGCGGCGGCCGAATGCTTCATGCAAAGGAGAACGCCGATCAGGTTGTTCCGCTGCGCGAAGGAGGTTTTGGGATCACTGAGTGTCTGGCTGATTGCAGTGACCGCCGGCCCTCCCATCGGATCGAGGTCCGCGGCGGCCGGCTGCACGGCGCCGGGCCCAGTCTCGGCCCGCCGAATGTCGGCGGAGATTTGGCTCTGCACGTCTGTTTGGGCGCGTGCCGGCCGGGCGCTGCTCAGTCCTGTCGAACTGAGCAGCGCGCCGGCCAACAGCAGCACCATCGCGCCACGACACTTATTGCGCAGGAACAACCAGCGTGCATGGCTCGGAAGCATACATCCAGAATCCGGCATATGGTTCCATTGCGGTGGTCTGCCATGGGAAGACCACCCCGTAAGCCTCAGCGTCCGAGAACGTTTGTGATCCGGATTGAGTCGTAACCGTGGTCGCCGCCAGGGTTACCGGGACCGAGAATGGGTCACCTACCATGTTCCATCCCACGCTCAGTGGGATATCGAACGGCTGCGTCATATCGGTCGGCGTCCCCGAGTTGAAGAGTTCCGTCACTGATGGGAACCGTACGAAGTAAGCCTGTCCCGGCACAATTGCGGCGGCGTTCGTCATGATGTACTGCAACTGGCTCGGATTCCAGACGGCGAGCACGGCGTTCGGATCGCTCAGGATCTGATCCAGAGGATTGCCGGCATATGTTTCATTGGCCGATATCATTTGCAGGCCCGGCTGGAAAGTCGTCAGGACCTGGTTGGTGACCAACACGCTCCCGCTGCCCGGCGTGACCGCCGCGGTTGTGTCCGTAGCAGTGATCGTGTCTGATCCTGTGGCGCTTGCGATGACCGTAAATGTTTGCTTCCCGTCCATAAGGGCGGCCGGTGGAGGCAGGGTCCCAGCGAGACTGCTCGATATCTGCACTGTATCGCTGCTGCTGATAACCGGGTTTCCGAGCTTGTCGACCGCGGTGACCGTGACCGAGAAGGGAACGTTGATGAAAGCCGTAGCGGGCGTGGCGATTTGCAGCGCCGCAACCGCCGGTGGACCAACCGCGATGGATGCGCTCGTGCCGGTGCAGGAAACGACTGTTGAAGTCGCCGCGCTGGTGGCCGTGATCGTCTGACTTCCGGGTGTGTTCAACGTGGCCGTAAAGGTTCCGCTTCCGGTGATGGACGCCGGCGACGGCAGCTTAGCCGCCGCGTCCGAGCTGGTAAACGTCACTACGCCAGTCGTGGCTGCCGGCACGGTATTGCCGTATCCGTCGATGAGAGTGACACTGAAGGTGAACGAGTTCTCTGCCACCGCTGTTGCCGGGGCCACGACCACAAGCGCCGCAGCAGCACCCGGTGTCACCTTGATCGTGCTGGAGGCGGTCAGCGAACCGGATGTCGCAGTAATCGTCTGGCTGCCGCTCGTTTTCAGGATGACCTGGAATGTGCCGACGCCGTTAGTAAGCTGGCCTGGCGCCTGCAGAACGGCTTGCGCGTCGCTGCTTGTGAGCGTGACCACCCCGGTGAACGTGGTCACCGTGTTTCCGGAGCTGTCCTCGGCGGTTACGGTCACCGTTCCGGACTGGCCGGCCTGCATCGTCTTCGGAGCGGTCAGCACGAGTTGCGTCGTGATGTCCAACACTTGAACCGTCGAGCTCTTGCCGGTGACCGCATTGTTCCGCGTGTCCGTGGCGGTCACGCTTTGTGCGCCGGGAGTATTGAGAGTCACGTTGACCGACGCAATGCCGTTAGCGAGCGTGGTATCCGGCGGAAGCACAGCGGCAGGGTCGGAACTGGTAAAGTGCACCGTTCCAGCGTAACTCGGGTCGGAGGCAGTGATGTTGAGCGCGAACGACACGCCTTTCGTGGTCGACGAAGGCGCCGTAAGCGAGAAGTCGAGGCCGTTCAGGCCGACCTTGACCGTCGATTTGCCGTCGATGCTCGACGTGGTCGTGTCGGTCGCCGTTATTGTCTGGGTCCCGGCGGTAAACAGCGTCGACGTGAATGACTCGACCCCGGCTGTGAGTGTGGAGTTGGCCGGCAGAATCGCGACCGGATCGGTGGCGGTAAACTTCACCGTGCCCATATACCCGGTGGCCGTATTGCCGTATGGGTCGACGGCGGTCACCGTGAAGGTGAACGGTATCGCCACGTTTGACGTCGCGGGGGTCGCCAGGTCAAGTTCTGCGGCTGCCGCGGGTGTGACGGTGAAGGTCTCGCTCGCACTCAGGGAAGGCGCGTTTTCATCGGTAGCTGTAATCGTCTGCGAGCCTGCCCCGTACAACGTGGCAGAAAACGTGGCGGTGCCTTCACTTAACGCGCCGGCGGCGGGCAAGGACGCCCGCGGATCGGAGCTTGCGAAAGCGACCGTGTCCGTGCATCCGGTCGCGACATTGCCGTAGGCGTCATACGCCGTAACGGTCAGGCCAAACTGGGACCCGGCGACAGCGGATGCTGCGTCGCGCCTTCCAAACGTGTGTCCGGCCGGAAGCCGAACGCGACTCGGGCCGGCAGTCGATGTAACGACCAACTGGTTGACTGAACCGGGGGACACAGTCACTACTGCAGAACCGGTGGCCTTGCTCGGTTCGATATCCGCGACACTCACAGTATCGGCGCCGGCGGTCCTAAACGTGATCGAGAAGCTAGCCATTCCGTTAGTAAAGTACATCTGCGCCGGGAAGACGGCCTGCCCGTCCGAGGACGTGATGTTAACCGTGCCGTTATACTGGGTAACCGTGTAGCCGTTCGAATCCTCGGCCGTCAAGAGAACGGTGACCGGTGATCCCGCGGTCGACGTGGCCGGCGCGGAGACTACGAACTTCGTCGGGAAGTCGCCAGCTACCGCTATGGGAGCACTATGGCCCGTTATCGAAGATCCTACTGTATCGGTCGCCGTGATGGTCTGTACGCCGCCGGTGTTCAGTGTAGCCGCAAACGAGCCGGTGCCGTCGGCGAGTGTCGAACCGCCGGGGAGCAAGGCGGCGGGATCGGTGCTGGTGAACTTCACCGTGCCCGTATAGCCGGACGCAACATTGCCGGCCGCATCCAGGGCCGTGACGGCGAATACAAAGGAAACTCCCACCGAACCGGTTGTGGGTGCGCTCACGGCCAGACTCGCAGCGGCTCCGGGAAGGACATTGTACATCCCGATAGCGCTGAGCGACAAATTAGCAACATCCGCGACTGTGATTGTCTGAGCGCCGGCCTGGTAAAGGGTGGGTGTAAAGGTGGCCGTCCCATTATTCAGGGAGCTGTTGGGTGGCAACGAGGCACGCGGGTCGCTGCTCGAAAACGAAACCGTGCCCGCGTATCCTGTCGCGATATTGCCGTATATGTCCTGGGCGGTAACAGTAAGGCTGAATTGGATACCAGACGTAACGTCACCAAGTTGGGACCGCGGCGATCGGCGGAACGGTCCGTGTCGCACGAACTTCGCCGGGTCGCCATCGGTCAGGACGATGGCGACGGCCGGGCCCGGGGATACGGTGACGACGGCCGATCCGGAAATGCTACTTGAAACACTGTCTGTAGCCGTGATCGTTTGGGCGCCGGCTGTTTC
>JBKQWH010000150.1:0-24358 GCA_052139635.1 Capsulimonadaceae bacterium | reverse complement strand
CGCGCGGAACCCTGGAACTCAGCGGGCAGTCGATACGGGCGAGGAGAGCAGACTATGGACTACCGCCCCCAATCGACCCCGGAAGTCGGTTACGTCAAGCCGTCGGCAGATTCGCGACCCAAGGTGGCCCAGCAGTCGCCCGACCGGATCGAGTTCCGGCATCCGCGCGCGGCACGAGGTGAGGGCTGCTGCCTGTTCGGCCTCCTGCTCCCGCTGGCGATCGGTGGAATGACCACGATGGTGATGTCCCTGGGCAAGGGGGACCTTCGCTCCGCCGCATTCGGCTGCATGCTCTGTCTGTTTGCCATCCCGGTGGCGCGAGGCCTGATCGGTTACACCTACACGTACGGCTGGACCCTCACGCCGGATCGGCTGCTCGTGGAGACACGCAAGTTTCGTGGCTCCATGCTGTCCGAATACCCGCGCGCCGACTTCACGGCGCTCTATCTCGATATCAACAAGCAGGATGAAAGCCGAGTCTGGATCAGGACCGGTTCCGGGGACCTTCTGGCTGTCTACTGGGACGATTTCGAGGCTGCCCGCGCAATCGCCGATCGCATCTCCGTGCTGATTGCAATGCCGTGGATGCTCGCTGTGATCCCTGCGTCGAGTGGTACGGGTGGTTCGGACAGCATACGGTTGTCTTCTCGGGCCGGTCTCGTTAACAGGCTGCGGTCGAATTCTCTGGAAACGTCCATCGATGAGCGCAAAGTACCCGGCCGTGAGTACTTGTCGGGACAGATTAATCGCACACGGGGCAAGGTGCTGGAGATAATCGCTCGGCCAAGGTTCATTTTTGACGTGCAGATTGGCCAACTGGTCTGTGAAGACCCGGTCTCCGGAGTACGGATGTGTCCGCTCGCCGAGATCACCGGGTATCAGATAAACCAGCTCGAAGACGGTCGAATGATGGGTAGCGAGGAGTCTAGCAATCTCTACAGATACTCGTATCAGATCAACGCGCGACTGGCATCGGGCGAAGTCATGCCCATCAAGGCGTCGAAGAGCACTGACTTTCAGAAGACGCCGCGCAGCGCCGCCTTGCGTGAGGCGGAATGGACCGTGGACCTTCTCACGCGTTACGTCGGCGCGTTCTCGCAGCGGCAGCCCCCGTCTTACCAATAGCAAGGGCGCGGATTCGAAAGTCGGTTCATTGTTCAGGCGCATTCCGAGACCGGTGGCCGGTATAATAGCGGGGATTATCCCATGGATTCCCACGCAACGAACAACAACGCTTCTCCCATAGGCGAGGTGGTCGAGTCGTCGACGACCTCGTTCGTGGCACAGTGTCTTGAGGTGCCGCGCGAAAGCCGTCCCCGGCTTTACGACCCGCCTTCATTCGGCTCCTTCGTGAAGATCGGCCGCCCGGGACGTCCGGATGCTGTCCCGGAGGACTCGTCCGACGAGCCTGACCCGTTTGCCGATCCGAAGTCCGTCGGGTCCAGTCCGCTTCCACCGGCCATATTTGCCCTGGTGGTGGGCGCCGCCACGACTTCGATCGAGCCGAATCGCCGGCCCTCGGCCCTCGGCTACGACGATGAGCGTGAGATCAGCCTGCACCAGCCGCAAATCTTCGAGCTTTTGAGAACCGACTTCTTCGGCCGCATGATCGCGCACAGCGACGGCAATATTCTACGCCGGCACCTTCCGCCGACCCCTCCGCGGCTACACGCACGGGTGTATCGCTGCGAAGCAGTCGAGGTCCGGATGCTGACCGAGGACCTCGCATTCTTGCGCGGCTTGCTCCAGACCGATGCGGCGGCGGCGGCCGCCGCCCCGCCCGATGAACTCGTATCGGCATGCCTGCGCGAGGCCCGCCGCGCGCAGTTCGATGACAGTGCCTTTCTCGTGCGCGCCGGGAAGACCCTGGCCGCGATCCTGGCCGACGATTACGATCGGCTCCAGGCCATACTCAGGAACGTACTATGATGAACTTTCGACGTCGGGCTCTGCTGCCCTCACTTATGCTTGGCCTGATCGGCGCCTGCGTCCCTGGCCTGTGCGGGCGCGCCGGAGCGCACGCCGCAGCCGGCATCGATCGAGCCGCCGTATACAAGCGGTCCTTGCCGCTGTTCTCGTATGACCGTTCAGAGCCGTTGAACGTGACGATCCTCAAGACCAAGCAGTATCCCGAGTGCGAGATGCTTCGGATCGTCTACAACGGCGATGGGGGAGAACCCGTTCCGGCCGTCGTGTTCGAGCCGTTCCGAGCGAGCAACTGGCACCCGGTGCCGGGGATTGTCCTCCTGCACGGCCTGGGCGCCACCAAGGAGTCGCTGGTGAAGTTCGGACATTTTCTGGCGGCAACCGGATACGCGTCGATCATTCCCGAGGAGTGGGGGCAGGGGGAGCGCCGGCAGGAAGTCGACACATCGACTCCTGAGGCTCAGCAGTCGGTGGCCGAGGAGGGGTTCATCCACACCATTATCGATGCGCGCCGCGGGATCGATTATCTCCAGAGCCGGCCGCACATTAGCCCGCGCCGGATCGGAGTTCTCGGCTTCGACGTGGGGGCGGTGATCGCGGCCGACGTTGCCGGGATCGATGACCGTGTGAAGGCTTCCATCCTTGTCTCGGGCGGCGGCAATCTCGGGGCGATTCTGAAGCAGGGCCAGAAAGTTCCGCGGGACTGGGCGGCCATGGGCGCCCGCCTGGCCGATGTCGACCCGCTCACGTACGCGTCGCACATCGCCCCACGCGCGGTGCTGATGCAAAACGGCACGGCCGACAGTGTGATTCCGGCCGATTGCGCCCGTGCCCTCTACAAGGCCATTTCCGCCGGCCCCCGCAGCCGCGTGGAGATCGACTGGTGCCCCGGCGGCGGCCACGTCCTGAATCTGGGCCTCATCTACCCGCATATGCGCCCCTGGCTGGCCAAGAACCTGAAGGGACAACTCGTCGACGAGGATGTCGTGCCTGTGACACAATGAGGCTCAGTGCGACTGTGACGGCCGCGACCCGTGGAGGAATTATCTTGCCAGTCATTCGTTCTCTGAAATCGCCGCTCGCCGGGGTATCTCAACCCGACGCGCAACTCGGTCCCGACCTGCGCGCCAAGCGCGCCGTCGGCCGCGACACATCCGCACCCGTATGGCTGCTGGTCGCCCTCGTGTTGTGCGGGAGCGTTTGTCGGGTTCATGCGGCTCCCGGAAGCTCCTACGTCGTGCTCCATTCGTTTGGCGACGGTAGCGTGGCGAATGATGGGGAACACCCTTATGCCGGTCTCGTTCAGGGCGCGAACGGCAACTTCTACGGCACGACCTACTCTGGGGAATCGTCGGCGGGCGCCGTATTCGAGATCACCCCGTCGGGCGCCGTAACTATCCTGCATCTGTTCGGGAACGGAAGCGTGACCGATGACGGAGAAAACCCGTATTCCGGTTTATTCCAGGCGTCGAACGGTGATTTCTACGGCACGACCTGGGGGGGAGGGTCGGCCTTCGGCGGCGCCGTATTCTCGATAACATCGACGGACGCGGTGACGATCTTACACTCGTTTGGGGATGGAAGCGTGCCGAACGACGGGGAGGGGCCGTATGCCGGGCTCATTGAGGGCTCGGACGGCAACTACTACGGAACAACCCAGGTTGGCGGAGCGGCTCGCTACGGCGCCGCATTTAAGATGTCCCCGTCGGGCGCCATGACCATCCTGCATTCGTTTTCGGATGGAAGCGTGGCGAACGACGGAGAAACTCCCTATGCCGGTTTGATCCAGGGTTCGGACGGCAATTTCTACGGAACGACCTACTTCGGCGGATCGACCAGTTATGGGGTCGCGTTCAAGATGACCCCGTCGGGCGCTGTAACCATCCTGCATTCGTTCCACGATGGAAGCGTGTCGAGCGACGGTGAAGGTCCTTATGGCGGCCTGATCCAGGGCTCGGACGGTGACTTCTACGGCACAACCTATTACGGCGGATCGGCAAACGATGGAACCGTTTTCAAGATGACCGGGTCCGGCGCCATGACCATCCTCCACTCGTTTGGGGACGGAAGCGTGGCGAGTGATGGTGAGAATCCGAATGCCGGGCTAATACTGGGCTCGGACGGCAACTATTACGGAACGACTCACTTTGGCGGATCGGCCGCTGTGGGCGCCGCGTTCAAGATGACCCCTGCGGGTGTTGTGACCATCCTGCATTCGTTTGGGGACGGTACCGTGGCGAACGACGGGACATGGCCGCTGGCCGGGCTGATTGAGGGCACGAACGGCAGTTTCTACGGGACGACGTACCAGGGCGGATCGGACGACATGGGCGCCGTGTTTGAACTGGTCTTTGCTCCGGCTGTTCCCGCCGCGCCGAGCGGCCTGACGGCCACAGCCGGCAGCGCGCAGGTCTCTCTTTCGTGGTCCGCCAGCACTGGCGCGACGAGCTACGACGTCTATCGTGGCACGGCGACCGGCGCCGAGAGCACATCGCCCCTGGCCACCGGCATCACAACGACCGGATACACGAATACGGGTTTGACCAACGGAGACAAGTACTTCTACAAAGTCTCCGCAGTGAATGCCGGCGGAACATCGGCCGAATCGAACGAGGCATCGGCCACCCCAACGGCGCCGGTGGCGGGAACGGTGCATGTCCTGTGGTCCAACGGCGCCTTCGCTCTGTGGAATTACAACCCTACGACGGGGGCGTATACGCAGAACTCGAACGGTCCCTTTGCCGGCTGGACCGCAAAGGCGATTGCCGACGGTCCCGACGGGATGACGCGAGTGCTCTGGGTGAGCACGGCGGGTGCGGCGTCGATCTGGACCGTGAATGGCGCGACGGGGGCGTATACGCAGTACACCTTCGGACCGTACAAGGACTGGACCCCATTGGCGCTGTCGGTGGGTTCGAACAACACCACCCACATCCTCTGGACCAGCACCAGCGGAGCGGCATCTATCTGGAACTACAACACCTCGACCGGTGCGTTCACCCAGAACAGCTTCGGACCCTACGGCGGCTGGACGGCGAACGCCATTGGCGACGGTCCTGACGGCGTCACCCGCGTCGTCTGGGGCAACGGTGCCGGAACCGCTTCGATATGGAGCCTGAACGCCGGCACGGGCGCCTTCACCCAATACTTGTTCAGCCCGTTCAACGGGTGGGGTGTAACCGCCGTCTCAGTCAACGCCGCCAACACGACCCATGTGCTCTGGACCAGCACCACCGGCGCTGCGTCGCTCTGGAACCTGAACTCGTCGAACGATACGTACACGCAAAACCAACTTGGCCCGTACGCCGGCTGGACCGCAGCCTCGATCGCTGACGGTTCCGACGGCAACACGCAGGTCCTCTGGGATGACAGCGACACATCGTCGATCTGGGACGTCAACGACACGACCGGCGCCTTCACCCAGCACACCTTCGGCCCGTTCCCCGGCTGGACGGCGACCGCGCTCAGCGCCTATCCATAAAGGCGACCTCGACTCCGCCCCCGCCCGCGTCGACGCGGGCGGGGACCGTCTACGAAGCATCGACTCAAGACGCCGGGCGGTCCTGTTCCGGGTGCCATGCTCATAGCTCTGGATGAGCATGCCGACACCGTCCCGCATACGACAAGCGCGTGCCTGCCCGCCGGTACGCCTTCGCCGTGCCCTGCGCCTCGTCCGTGCCCTCAATGAACCGGCCCGCGATCTCACTTATCAACTCGCACTCGCAATCGACTTCGGAATCTCACAACATTGCCGCCCGGCGCCCGTTGGTCTGAAGCCCGGTTTCATACGTGTGGTCGCTTCTTGGCTGGTCGGATCTCCGATTCGTCCCAATAGCGGACGGTTACAACTCTGCCGGAAACCGCCTTCAGGTGTGTCGGGCAATGCTAGACACGCGCAACGGCTTCCTCTGGGGTAACATCAGTGCACCCGGAGACAGTGACGGTGTGCGAAATGTTCGGCACATGCACAGATGCACCTCAAGAAAGAGGGCCAATACTCATGACCCGCCAGTTCACCGTTCCGATTGTTGGACTTGTCCTCGTACTGCAGGCCAGCCTTCTGTCGATCGGACAGGCCGCGTCCGCCGCACGGACTGTGCCGGGTCCGCCGGCGGCGCCGATCTTGCGGATAGAAACGGGCGTACACACCGCCGACGTCAATTCCCTGGGAGTGGATGCCGCGGGCAGGTACGTTGTCACCGGCTCGGGGGACAGGTCGGTTCGAGTGTGGGATGCGTCCACCGGGGACCTCGTCGAAACGTTGAGACCGCCGAGCGGCAACGGGACGGATGGTCAGATATGGGCCGTGGCCATGTCGCCGGATGGAAAGACGATCGCGTGCGGTGGCGAAACGGGACGATGGGATGGGAAGACCTACTCGCTGTTCTTATTCGATCGGTCCACGGGCCGAATCGTCGCGCGGATCGGCGGTCTTCCGTACGGAGTCCTGTGTCTTGCCTATTCGCGGGATGGGCGGTATCTTGCGGCTTCTTTAGGAGGCAGCGGCGTCCGCCTGATCCGGACGGCAGATGAGAGAATCGTGGGAGCGGACACGGACTATGGCGATGAGAGCGACGGAGTATCCTTCGCGCCCGACTCGCGGAGTTTGATAACCAGTTGCTTTGACGGTTATCTGCGGCTTTACCGGATTGGCGCGGACGATTCCCTCCTTCTGGTTAAGAAAAGCCGCGTGCCCGGCGGTAAACAGCCAGCCGGAGTCGCCGTCTCGCCGACGTCGGCGCGTGTCGCGGTAGGCTTTGCCGATTCGTCCGCGGTCGATGTTCTCTCCGCGGACAATCTCTTGACGCTGTACGCCCCGGCCATAACCGATATCGATTACGGAACCACGGGGTACGCTCATAATCTCGCATGTGTTGCGTGGTCGGTCGATGGCGAGTTTCTCTACGCGGGAGGCGGCGAGTTTGACAACTCGGGCCGGAATGTGATCCGGGTCTGGGCGGACCGCGGACACGGCGCTCACCGAGACCTGCATGTGGCCGGCAACACGTTCTTCGACGTCAAGCCGCGTTCCTCCGGCGGCATTTTCTTCGCCACTGCCGACCCGGCGTGGGGCGCGATCGACGCAGCCGATACGAGAACGATTTTCGACGGACCCAGCGTTGCCGATTTTCGAAACAATCGGAGCGGATTCTGTGTCTCGCGGGGGGGAGACCGCGTGAGTTTCGCCTATCAAATCGACGGCGAATCGCCGGCCACGTTCTCGGTCCGGTCGCGCGGTCTGACTCCGGGATACCCCGCAAACGATATGGCTGCACCGGTGACGTCCGCCCCCGGCATCGATATCGAAGGCTGGAACGGACATGACTCGCCAACCCTGAACGGCAAACCGTTGAAGCTCGATAAGGATGAGCTCGCCTTTTCCGCCGCGATTTCGCCGGGTGGGAAGAGCTTCCTGCTCGGCTCCGCCTGGAATCTCCGCTGCTATCGGCGCGATGGTTCCTTAAAGTGGCGAGTCGGTCTGCCTGTCACGGCATGGTCGGTGAATGTCAGCCCGGACGGCCGCGTGGCCGTGGCCGCGTTCGACGACGGCAAAATCCGGTGGTTTCGGATGGACAACGGCGCCGAGTTGCTTGTTCTCTTTCCGGATGCCGACCGGAAGCGCTGGGTCGCCTGGACACCGACCGGCTATTATGACTGCTCCCCGGGCGCGGAGGACCTGATCGGATGGCAGGTCAATCGTGGGCCGAACCAGGCAGCGGATTTCTTTCCCGCGTCGCGCTTTCGCGATACGTTTTATCGGCCGGATGTGGTAGCCCGTGTCCTGACGACCCTCGATGAGGGCAAGGCGCTCGCCGAGGCCGACGCGGCCGCGGGCCGCACTCCGGTACAAGCGGCCAGCGTTTCGAGCGCGGTCACCACGAATGAGCCGCCGATCGTGACCATTCTGTCGCCGCAATCCGGCGATTACTTGGATGCGGCGACCGTGACCGTTCACTACAGCCTGCGGACTCCGAACGGCAAACCGGTGACGGATGTGGTGGCCCAGGTGGATGGCCGGCCGGCGGCGGGAGATCACAGCCTGAGTATCGTCTCGACGGACGGAGTTTCGCGGACGATTTCGGTCCCTGTTCCGGCCCATGACTGCACGCTTTCCGTACTCGCGGACAATGAGCGCGGTGCCGGTGTGCCCGCCAGCGTCACGCTGCATTGGGACAGCAGCGACAGCAGCGACAAGGGCACAACGCGCGTGGATGACCAGGGCGCGGCGGAGGCACAGCCAGTTTTCGCCGTGAAGCCGACACTCTACGTGCTCGCGGTCGGCATCAGCAAGTACGAGGACCCGGCCCTCACGCTCCACTACTCGGCCAAGGACGCGGGCGATTTTGTAGCCGCCGTCGAGCGCCAGAAGGGCCATCTCTACCAGGACGTGGTCGTCTATCCCGGCCCGAATGGCCTGGGCGGAGCGCTCACGGACGCCGATGCCACCAAGGGCAATATCGAGGATGGGCTTGACTGGATCGAGAAGGAGACGACAGGCCACGACGTGGCGATGATCTTCCTCTCCGGCCATGGCGACAACGATCCCGACGGAAAGTACTTCTTCGTCCCGGTCGACTTTGACCGAAACCACATCAAGAAGACAGCCCTGCCCTGGACCGATCTGGAATCGACCATTCAGGATGTCGCCGGCAAGGTGATCGTCTTTGACGATAGCTGCCACTCTGGAAACGTGCTGGGTGGCGCGACCAGGGGCCTTCCGGACGACAATGCCGCCGTGAACGAACTGTCGAGCGCCGAGAATGGCGCTGTCGTTTTTGCCGCGGCGACCGGCAGCGAGTTCGCGGAGGAAAACGCGGCCTGGGGCACTGGCGGGAACGGCGCGTTCACCGCAGCGCTCATCGAGGGCCTCGACGGGCTCGCGGCCTATCAACAGAGCACGAATATCACCGTGAACATGCTTGATCTCTATATCGAGCAGCGCGTCAAGGATCTCACTGGGGGCGAACAGCATCCCACCGAGCAAAAGCCGCCGACAGTGCGCGACTTCCCGGTCGCCGTGAAGTTGTAAATTGTAATCCAGGCCGTGCGGTGTCGGACCGGAGGACGCGATGAGTATAATGTTCGACAAGCGCTGATCGAGGATGATGTGGGCGCAGGCTCGGCTTTCACATGGACGCGATGGACAAGGAGAAAGACAGGCACGGAGGCCTGTCCCACGACAGGATCAATCGTGGCCGGCACAAACCGGACGCACGAAACACAAAGAGGCGTGACTCCAGGAATCCAGTGGCGCACGAACGGAGATAATATGTCGGTAAACGGTACGGTTGTGCAGCGCTCGCGCGTGCGGATTCTGGTTCGAATGGCGCTTGTGTGCGCACAAGTCCTGGTGCTGACGCTGGGCGCGGTGGCTCAGCCATCGCAGCCGGCGTCGACGTACCCGGTGATCGACTCTGTTAATAAGGCAACACTTGCGCGATATTTTGATCAAACGGTCCGTGCACAGGGCATAATCGGCAGTTACATCGGCGACAAGAACAAATATCGATTTACGATGGACGACGGGTCGAATGTAGCGGTTATCGGGCGCTACCCCGACATGGGCGGGACCCACTGGACCATCACCGCACGCGTGCAGCCCGACGGCTCCGGGTATGTTCTGAAGGAAATGGAGCCGAAGGTGCCGGATGACCCGGCTCACCAGATGTCGACGACACCGTTGATCGTGGCGGGGCTGGCTTTGATCCTGGCCGCGGTCGCGATCGTCGTAGTGGTCGTAGTCATGAATTCCAGGGCCGCCGTGCGGATGTCTCCGCCGATCATTCCTCGTGCTCAACCCACGCCGGCGAGCCTCCGTCCATCGGTCCCCGGCAATCACGGCGACGTCAGCAGTCCGCCGCGGTACTCAGGTTCGATTGGCGGCCGGTCCGAATCCTCGATCGCGGACCGGCGCAAGACTGTTCTATACAACCCGGCGGACAGTAGTTCGAGCGTCGCGGCCACGCCGCGCGCCGCGCCGCCAACGATCTCCGCAAAGCCACCGGCCAACAAGCCGGCCGCCGCGACAATCGCCGGGATCATCGGAGAACTCGTTGTCCTCTCGGGTCCCGACGCAGGTAAGACCTTTCCGATCTCGAAGTCGGAAACGTCAATCGGACGAGAGAACACAGATGTCGTCCTTTCCGACGATAGTGTGTCCAGATCGCACGCCCGGATTAGCATTAAGCGCGGCGACTTCATGATTGTCGACAACGACAGCAGCTTCGGCACCATGGTCGGCGATGTTCGCCTGGGGGACCAGCCCCAGCAGATCGTCAACGGCGATCTCATCCGGTTTGGTAACGGAAACACGGTGATCAAGTTCGTCACCCCCGGAGAGAACTTCGGACACTAAGGCGACGCACAAGAAAGAGTGCTTCACCGCTGCGAGTTCGTCCAGACCCTGAACGGTCTGGTTAGCCGGGATAATTCACGAACATCTCAGACGACTGGCAGCGACGCCAGTCCCACGACAGGACATGAGCAATGCAGGCTTAGACGGACATAACCCCCTTCGGGGCTTAAGAGAGTGTTACCTGAGGCGGTTATATGGCGATTGCTCCTGGCAGTGAATTCGGCCCCTACCGCGTTGACGCCAAACTTGGCGAAGGCGGAATGGGAAAGGTGTATAAGGTGTGGAATTCGAGCCTCAACAGGCACGAAGCCCTCAAGGTGCTTCCGACATCCGCCCTCGACACGGATCTGGCGAGGCGATTTATGGTCGAGGCCAGGACGGCTGCCGGCCTTCGGCACCCCAGCATCGCGGCCATTCATGTTGTCGGAGAGACCGACGAAGGCGTGCCGTTCTTCACGATGGAGTTGATCGAGGGGATGAGCCTGGGAGGCCTGCTGGCCGCGCGACGCCGGCTGCCCGTGTCCGAGGTCGTCGGAATCCTTGCACAGTTGGCGAGCGCGCTGGATTACGCCCACAAATCCAAGATCGTGCACCGTGATATTAAGCCGGGTAACATTCTTCTTGAAACGTCGCCGGGCTCCAAGCCGTCGGTGAAGCTTGTGGACTTCGGAATAGCGCGGGCGATGGAGGATGCCGACGGAACCCGCATCACGAAGACGGGGTTCATCATAGGCACCCCCGACTACATGTCCCCGGAGCAGGCATCCGGAGCAGAGGTGGACCACCGCACAGACATTTACTCGCTGGGAGTGGTGGCCTACGAGATGCTGTGCGGAAAAACACCGTTCGGCGGAGACGCAAATACAGCGCCGGTGTCGATACTCATGCGCCACATCAAGGAAGCACCCCCGCAGCCCCTCTCGATCGTTCCGGATTTACCGCCATACGTTAACGGCGCGCTCTTGCGGGCGCTCAACAAGTCTCCTGGCGATCGGTTCGCTCGCTGCGGTGATTTCGTCGATGCGCTCGCCAATAGACGACGTCTGCCGGACAGGCAGTCTTACGTCTCCCCGCCGTCCATGCCGCCAACGGCCATGCCGCGGACAGTGGCGCCGGCTCACCGGCCGGAATCCACTCCCCGGCCTGCCGGCGCCATCGGGAAGCCGCCGGGACCCCGGAGCGGGCCCGCGGAAGTCGCGTCGTTTTTGCAAAGGCTCGAAGCGGGGTCCACCGCGGCGCTTTGGGTCGCGGCGGGGCTTGCCGTTCTCGGGTGCATCCTCGGCGGGATCGCGATCGTGGTGCGTCATCAGCAGGAAGCGATGCCAATCGCCTCCAGCTCATCGTCTTATGCGAGCGACCAGCTTGCGCCGGCGGCGCAGCCACAGTCGACGCCGCAGTCGCAGTCGACGTCGAACGCATCGTCCCATGTGTACATCATCACGCATGCGCCGATTTCAGCCCGGGCGCCACAACAGCAGGATTCCAATACGTACCCGTCGAACACATCGTACACAGGAAACTTCCAGATCATCTGCGCGGAGAACGGCATGGCGCTGGCGTGCAACAATGGCGCTCAAAGCGGCGCGTCCGCCGTCTTCTCGACGTCGAACCCGCCCTCTCCCAACCAATCATGGAACGTCTCGCAGGTAGCCACCGGCCGTTACAAGATTGTCTGCAACGGGACCGGACTGGCGCTCGATAACGGAGGTCGGGGAACCAATGGGGCGACTGTGCTGGTCTGGACACCCAAGCCCGACGATGGCAACCAGGAATGGTCGATTACGGACATCGGTGAGGGCCACGTGCGCCTGAACTGTATCGCGGACGCCAAAGCGCTCGACGCCGGCTGGCATAAGAATGACGGTGACACCGTGGTGGAGTGGGACTCAGTCAACAACATCAACCAGCAGTGGACCCTGGTTCCGACGAACGGATAACTCAAAGGAATGGAAGCAGGAATAGGAATAGGATTTAACCACGGAAAGCACTGAAAGCACGGAAATTTAGGAGAAACAGGGAAAGGCCCGGTGCCTATCCGATTTCCTGATTTTCTCGCTTCTGAATCCGGATTCCGCGCTTTCCGTGCTTTCCGTGGTTAAATCTTTCTTTTTCCTTCTTCGTGCAGTGAGATCTATCGCGACCGGATGGCGGCGGCGTTTGCGATCGCGGGTTGAATCGAACGCGCCTTCAGAATGGCCGACATCAGAAGGGCAAAGGACACGGCTCCGACGGAGAAGGTGATAACCCTGGACATCAGACTATCGCGATCGGCGCCAAACGAAATGGCGTCCCACACGCCGTGGAGACCGGCTGACAGCAGAAAGGAAACGATGACAAGCTTCCAGCCGTCTTTTGGTCGGATGACGGCGGTGCCGACCGCATAACCGATGAATCCGGCCCACGCAATGTGACCGCATACTCCACCGATGATCCTGGGAATTAATAGTTCAACGCCGCCGAGCTGTCCGCCGGCCTGCACGATTGACGGCACGTACTGGTACATCGTTTCGACAATGATGAAGCTTATGGCGGACGACGCGCCAATGAGAATACCGTCGATCGGGCCAGTGATCGCAAGCGGGCTAACGGATTCGCCGGCCGCCGGCCGCTTCCGTATCCACATGGTAACACACAATGCGATCAAGATCGGAACCGCCTTGGTCAGTTCTTCCGGGAATCCCACACCGACAACCGCGTACCATAGCCGTACGGGAAACGGCTCCGTGGAGCCGGGCTGAGCGCCGGGCGTGAGGTGCAGGCAGGCTCCGGCGATCCCGTTAAAGACTGGTCCTAAACCCTGAATAGTCAACATCCCGTGGTCAGGCCGGATGTCGGGTCCAATGACGAGAAAGGTTATCAGCGCGGGCGCGGCAATAACCCAGGCGGGTTTTGCCGAGCCACAGATGGCGTACACGGCGTAGTATGTCAAAAAGGCGATATACCCGGCGAGTACGTAGAGGTACGTTAACGAGCCTATGGTCGCGAACAGAACGAGTATGGTGGCAACCGTGACCAGACCGGGAGTGATCCAACCAATCTGTCCGGTTTTCGCGGTCGCCGTCGCGGACAGGATCGGCAAGTAAGAGGTCAGCCGGAGACCGCCGGCCGAATCCGCGTCAGGACGGTGAGCGGCCGGTTCGTCTTCAAAGTCCGGGCCGTCCGCGGGGATGTCGAGCACGGCAACGAAGTCGCCAAGCTGAAACCACTTCCCGGCCCGCAGCCGGGTCCGCTTGACCTTCTTCTCGTACCATTCGACGTAGATCCCGTTGGTGCTTGCGTTGTCCTCGACAATGAAGTTCTTGCCATCCTGATCCCATGTAATCAGCGCGTGCTTACGCGAAACGCGCTCGTGGCTGGAGGAAGGGCGGATATCGCAGCCGTCGCCCAGTCCAATACTGGTGATCTTCCGGGCAATGACGAACACCTTACCTTTGTCAGGTCCGTCGACTACTCTCACGGTCGCATTAGCCACAGGTCATTGTCCTTTTGGTGATCGGCTTCAGTCGAGCACGATCTGCTTGAAGACGATTTCCGTCGGGCCGATTTGGATGACGTCGCCGTCGTTCAACGGGGACGGATTGGGCGCCTGGCTTCCCAGTCTCTTACCACTGAGATAGGTTCCGTTCGTGCTGTCGAAATCCGACAGCCGCCACGTATTGCCGTCGAGGCTGATCGATCCGTGGTTGGAACTCACGTAGTCGCCCTTGATCTTGATGTCACACTCTTGCGAGTAACCAAACCGATTGCGGCGGCGCTCGATCTTGACGAAGCGCCCCGCCTGCCAGGGACACTTCTTGAAATAGAGAAATGCCACGACCGTCATTGCCGGCTCGGCGGCATATTCTCGGGTTCCATGTTCACGTTCACGATCGGTCGATCGGGTAACGGGACTCGATCGCGGCTCGTCAAATTCCGTGCCTTTGCCCGGTTGTCGATAGCGCGAATCGCCCGCCTTTGTTTCCTTGCTGTCATGCATTGTTTATCAGACTCCTACGTCGTATCGAAGATTTCGCTTCGATTTGATGGCCGCTGGCCGCAACCTACGGACATTACGCCCTCCGCAAGGAGTCCGGGCAATCGGCGAACGAGGCGCCGGGCACGGCGGTTTCATTGCTTATGGCAGGTTGACGCGCTCCGTGCCCTCTGTCTCGTCCCGATTTCTATCGGCGGTATGCACCAGTATAGAGAAAACTTTTTCTATCCGTGACTCCGTAAGGGGCTAATCCTAATCCGGGATATTCCGCAACTCATCCAGCCACACGGCTGCTTCGGCGTCGCTCGGGGCGCGCCAGTCGCCGCGCGGGGAGAGGGAGCCGCCGGAGCCGACTTTGGGGCCGTTCGGGACGCAGGAGCGCTTGAACTGGCTGATCTGGAAGAAACGATACAGGAACACGCCGAGCCAGTGTTTGATGGCCGCCAGGTCGTATTCCCGTCGAGACTCCGGAGCAACCGTATCCGGCCATGCGCCCCGGGATCGATCGCCCCAGGCGTGCCGGCACAGGAACGCGATTTTGCTCGGGCGGAATCCGTAGCGAGTTGCGTAGTAAAGGTTGAAGTCCTGCAGTTCGTACGGCCCCACCTGCTCCTCCGTGCTCTGGGCCGGGGCATCGCTGCCGCCCCCGGCGCCAGGTACCAGTTCGGGAGAGATTTCGGTTCCGGCGATGGATAGCAGGGTCTCCCCGGTGGCGTCGTCGAACTGGTGCGTTTCGACGACCCAGCGTATCAGGTGCTGAATAAGCGTCTTCGGCACGGACGCGTTGACATTGTAGTGGGACATGTGGTCGCCAACGCCGTAGGTGGACCAGCCGAGCGCAAGCTCGCTCAGGTCGCCGGTTCCAAGCACGAACGCGTTGTGGAAGTTCGCCAGACGAAAGAGATGGGACGTTCGCTCGCCCGCCTGGACGTTCTCGAAGGTGATGTCGTAGACCGGACGCCCGTCGACAAAGGGATGGCCGATGTCGCGCAGCATCTGAAGACAGGACGGCCGGATGTCGATCTCGTGGGCGTCGACGCCGAGGGCCTGCATCAGCGCGCGTGCGTTGTGCAGGGTGCGCTCGCTGGTGGCGAAACCCGGCATCGTGTAGGCGAGGATATTTGTGCGCGGCAGTCCCAGGCGGTCCATTGTCCGGGCCGCCACGATGAGCGCCTGCGTCGAATCGAGCCCGCCGGAAACGCCGATCACCACCCGCTCGATACCGGTGCTTGTCAGTCGCTTCATCAGCCCGTGGACCTGGATGTTATAGGCCTCGTAGCAGTTGGCGTCGCGCTGAGTCGGATCGTTCGGCACGAAGGGGAATCGGGCGACGCTGCGGAGCAGGCCCGAGGCTGTGTCCGGGACCACGAACTTGAAGGGGATCTCGCGAATGCCGCGGAGCGTCTCGCGCAGGTCTCCGGCCGCGTCGTGGAAGCTTGTCAGGCGCATTCGGTCGGCCATCAGGCGGCCCAGATCGACATCGGCGGTCACCACCTGCTCGCCGGCCGGGAATCGCTCGGATTCGGCCAGCAGATCGTTGTTCTCATAGATCAGCGCATGGCCGTCCCAGGCGAGGTCGGTGGTGGATTCGCCCGGTCCGGCCGCGGAATAGAGGTACGCGGCAACGCACCGGCCCGACTGGGAGGCGCACAGGTTCCGCCGATACGACGCCTTGCCGATGGTGATATTGCTCGCGGACAGGTTTACCAGGACCGTTGCTCCGGCCAGCGCCGCATAGGTGCTCGGCGGGATGGGGGTCCAGATGTCCTCGCATATCTCGCAATGCAGAGCGAAGTCGGGCCGGTTCACGGCTTTGAACACGAGGTCCGCGCCGAAAGGGATGTCGGCGCCGAGCAGAGATATTTCGCGCCTTACGGCCACGCGGGCCGCTGCGAACTGTCGCTTCTCGTAGAACTCGCGATAGTTCGGCACGTAGCTCTTGGGCACAACCCCGAGGATCCTCCCGCGGTAGATGACCAGCGCGCAATTGAAGAGCGCTCCTTCGTGCCGCAGGGGCGCTCCGCACACGATCATCGGCGTCAGGTCGACGCTCGCACTGCGGACGGCGTCAATGGCCGCCAATGCGGTGTCGAGGAGGGCTTCCTGGTGGAACAAGTCGTCGTTGCTGTAGGCGGATAACCCTAACTCCGGGAACAGGATTAGCCCCGCGCCGGACTCGGATGCCTTCCGCGCGAGGCCGATCGTCCGATCCGCATTGTAGGCCGGATTGGCCACCCGCACAAAGGGTATTCCCACCGCAACGCGCACGAACCCATGCGTATACACTGAAGGAAAGGACTGGTTCATGTGATCAGTATAGCGCATAAGTAACCCTCACGCCTCTCCCGAGGTCGGCGAGGGGGCCGACATGTCCGACCAGCCTGTCCTGTCCGACCGGTCAGACTCTTTGCCCGACGATATACTCCAGCGCGGCGTCGAGGTCACTGGCCAACCACGAGGGAGGGCAGGGCGAGAAGGCTTCGGGGGCGCGGCCGCAGAGCATGCCGATGGTGGCGGCGCAGCCGGCTGCGTGACCGGCGACAATGTCCATCCAGTGATCGCCGACCATGACGGCCTCGTGGGCGGGCACGGACAGGGCGAGCAGGGCGCGGGCGAGGTGGTCGGGGTCCGGCTTGGTTCGGGGCACGTCGTCCCGCGTGAAAAGCGCGTCGCAGGCGAGGTCGAAGTCACGGATGAGCTGCGTCGAGATGGCCCGGCAGTTCCGTGTGACGATGGCGACACGGATGCCCCGGTCGCGCAGATGCCGCAGGATTTCGGTTGCCCCGGCGATCCTGACTGCATTCCCACAGCCGCGGATCTCGAGCTCCTGCAGAATGGCGAAGGCGTCGACCCGAAACCGGCCGCCGTCCCGACCAGTACTCGTCAAGAACTCCCCCGACGCGTAGACCATGCCGAGGATGTCCCGGCCCGCCGTTATTGCGCCGGGGATGGCATGGGCACGGGTCAGGTCGAGAATGCCCGACGTCATCGCGGGGAAGTCGATGTGCGTCTCGACCAGGGTTCCGTCGAGATCGAAGAGCGCGGCCCGACATTCAGGAAGGACTTCGCGGCCCGGCAATCGAACGTTAGGATATGTCACGCTTAACCATTTCCTTCTTGTTGCCGGGAGCCCTCCTGCTGTGGCTCGCCGGCTGCGCGCCGCAGCAGACCGCGGCGCCCACATTCACGCAAATCATGCCCGGCCAGCTTGCGGCCGCCCAGAACCAGCAGTTTCTGAACCGCGCCACCTACGACCCATGGATCTTGCAGTTGTCTCCGTCGGACACCGGATCGCATGCCTACTTGAGCGACGGGAAGACCGGCTGCCTGATCGACGGCGCCGGCAACGTGTATTGCCGCTATGCGGCCGGCCACTATGCCGGCAATTCGCTGCAGCCGGTCTCCGGTTCGGAGACGGCTCCCGACACGCCGGTCACCGCGCAGGAGCTTGACCTGCACACGGGCACGCTGACGGTTGCCGGGAAGCCTGTGGCCGGGACGGGGCTGACGCCGCGCGACTGGGCCGGCCTCTGGAACGCGTCGGACATCAAGATCGACGGCGACCCGGAGGCCCAGCAGGTGGTGCATGCTAATATGTTTTACCTGCTCTCGTCAACATATCCGGGCAGCGACCACTCGATTCCGCCGCTGGGGCTCTCGAGCGGGGTCTACGGCGGCCACATATTCTGGGACGCGGACACGTGGATGTTCCCGGCACTCATCGCGCAGCACCCGGACTACGCACGCTCGATCGTGGATTACCGCTTCAAAACGCTCAAGCAGGCCATGGCCAACGCGAAGGCCCATGGTTTCCCGGGGGCGGAGTACGCGTGGGAAAGCGCCGTCACCGGAGCCGAGACAGCCCCGATCGAGTTCGCGCAGGAGCGGCATATCACCGCCGATGTGGCCCTGGCCGCCTGGCAATATTACCTGTGGACGGGCGATCTCACCTACCTGCGGAAGGAAGGCTGGCCAATCCTGCTGGCGTCGGCGCAGTACTGGGTCAAACGCGCCACGCCGGGTAGCGGCGGCACATACCACATCCTCGACGTTCTTCCGCCGGATGAGACCGCGGGCAACGTGAACGACGACGCCTACACCAACGACGCTGCCCGCCAGTCCCTGCTGGCCGCGGTACGCGCCGCCGATCTGGTCGGCGCACCGGCGGAAGCGTCCTGGTCGCGCGTTGCGGCCGGATTGCATGTCGCGATCGATCCGCACCTCGGTTTTCCCGCCGAGTATCGAGGCATGCCGTCGAAACTCATGGCCAAGCAGGCGGATACACTGCTGGTGATCTATCCGCTCGGCGAGCGTTTCGATCCGTCGACGGCCGGGAAAATGCTCGACTTCTACCAGGCGCATACCATCAAGAACGGCCCGGCAATGACAGCGAGCATCCACGCCGTGGTCGCCGCGCGGCTCGGTCGTGGCGCCGACGCCCTCGCGGACTTCCGCGACTCGTACCGTCCCTTCATGCGCGGGCCGTGGGATGCCTTCTCGGAGAAGCGGACCACCAACAACGTGTACTTCCTGACCGGCATGGCCGGGTCGCTGGAGAGCGTCCTGTACGGCTTTGCCGGACTGAGCGTTGTTCCGGCCGGCGAGCCGGTGCAGGGACACCGATTGGCCGGCGATTCGGTGGCGTCGCTCACCTGCGACCCGCATTTGCCGGCCGGCTGGGGTAAGCTGGAGGTTCAGGGAGTCCGGTTCCGCGGCCACACGTACGATGTGACCATCGAGCCCGGCGACCACGTGACCGTGGTGAGCAGGTAACAGATACGAAACTGCCAGTCGATTACAAGGCGTCTTCGCGCCGGATGGTGAGCGCATCCCGGGCGCGGGCTAATGCACACCTCTGGCATGTCATGACGCGGCAGGCAAAGATTCACGCGCGCTTGACACAGAGTCCCTACGCGCGTCTGCGGCTGGCGCTGGCCGTGGCGGCCGTATTGTGCGCCATCGGAACGGCCGGATATTACGTCATCGAGCACTACTCGCTGCTCGACGCGCTCTACATGACCGTGATCACGCTGAGCACGGTCGGGTTTGGGGAAGTGCGGCCGCTCGATCCGCCCGGGAAGATCTTCACGATCGGGCTGATCGTGTTCGGGATTGTCACGGCGACCTGGGTGCTGTCGACCGTCATCGAGGTGCTTGTCAGCGAAGACGTGATTCGCCTTCGGGAGCAGCGGAACATGAAGACTCTGATCGATCGCATGCGCGGCCACTTCATCGTCTGCGGGTTCGGCCGGATTGGCCAGCAGATTGTCGAGGAATACCTGCGCAACCGGGTCCCGTTCGTGGTGATGGAGATCGATGAGCAGCGGGTCGAGATGATGCGGGCGCGGGGCCTCCCCTATGTCGAAGGCGATTCGTCGGACGAGGAAGCCCTGACCCGCGCCGGAATCGCCCACGCGGCCGGCCTGATCGCGGTGACCTCGACCGATGCCGGCAACACATTTATCGTTCTGACTGCGCGCGGTATGCGCAGCGATCTCTCGATTGTCGCCCGCGCTGACACGCCGCCGAATGTCGAGAAGCTCTACCGAGCGGGCGCGTCGAAGGTCGTGTCGCCGCACGTCCTGGGAGGGCGCTGGATGGGCGCCGCGGCGGTCAACCCGGCGATCACCGACTTCCTGACAGCGATGACTCAGTTCGACCATACGAAGCTCCAGATGCGCGAGTTGGTGGTGTCGAACGGGGAAGTCGTGGGCCGTCGATTTGGCGAACTTCGGCTGCGGGAGCGGACCGGGGCACTGGTGATGGCGCTGCGTTCGGAGGGGAGCAAGGACTTTGTCCCCAACCCGCCGGACGATTTTCGATTTGGCAACGGCGACTCGCTCGTCGTCATCGGCTCCCCCGACCAGCTTGTCGCCCTCGCCAAGATCGTCCATCCCGACCGTCCGCTCAAACCGCTCGCGGTGGGTACGTGGACGGATTGAGGCAACCGAAGGCGAGAAATCCTACCGCCGTGGGATGGCCGTCCCGCCCGTCCCTCCTGATGGCCGCGTTGGAGGCGGCGCCGGTCGGGATTGCCGAGTATACTGAAACGTAAGCCGTAACACGGAATTCCGATCAGGTTTGCAGATTGGGCTTTGCGGCGAAGTCTCATGGACGGGTCTTGGGTACTATAGTGGCGTGGTACGATTTGAGGCGGAGGCGCAAGCATGAACGTCACTATTCCTTTCACGCAAACGGAAGAAGCCGTGCTCATGGCGGCAGTCAGGCAGTCGGGCGTCGACCTGCCGGAGTTAATTAAGCGACTGACCTTGGAACACTTACAGGTTACCGAAGCGGACGACATTGATGCCAGACTTCGCTTATGGCAGATGCGAGACGGCACGCCGCTTAATCCGGACGTTCCCGCACACACTCTTTTCGCGATGTGGGCCGAAGAGGATGCCGCGATGACGGACGAGGAGCGCGATGCCGAGGATCGACTATGGGAAGACATCGAGAATGGACTTGCTGGGAATAGAGGCTTACGGCTTAGACAGGTTGCCTCATGATTATCGTCCTGGACACCTTTCCCACGAGTTGCGTGTCTAAGAGTCCCAACAAGGACCACCCTACGCTATCCGATACATGTCGCCAATGGGTATCCGACTGCGAGGCAGCGGGACACAAAGTACTGATTCCGGCGATTTCATACTACGAGTCTTTGCGTGAGTTGGAACAGCGTCACGTCGATGAGTAACCAGAAATGCACTGTCATTCATGTGCCTCTCGAGCAGCAATGCCAACATATGTCGGGGACCGTCGCCCCGCCTCCCTATGACGCCATCTCCGACGAGCCTGTGTTCGACACAATATGGCGGGTTGTTGGGCGGGAGATCGCCGAGGGCAAACATGACCGAGTGCCTCCCGAGCCAACCGCTCCGTTTCGGCCGCGCAGCCGGCGCGAAAGAACGCTGGCCCGGTAGTATGCCCGGTTTTTCCGGAGCGAGCATGACAAAGTTACAAATCATCCCGACCGCCCGCTCAAGCCGCCCGCGTTGGAACTGCGGCCGGCAGAGATTCCGGGTATAATGAAACGTAAGCCGTAGCACGGAATCTCGATCAGAATCGCCGATTGTGGGTTATATCACCCGTGTTCCAAATCGATACAACAACACAGATGGCAGCGAGCCTGCTCAAGCGGTCCGGCGGAAGGATGAACTACCTGAAGCTGCTCAAGCTCATGTACTACGCGGATCGCGAGATGCTGGTTCGGCGTGGGACCCTGATCACTTATGACAGTTGGTGTGCCATGAAGCTTGGCCCGGTTCTGAGCAACACGTATCGCCTGATCAAGCGTGCCGAAGATGCCAACGTGTGGACGGAGCACATCTCGACGCAGGGCTTCGATGTCGAACTCGTCGCCGATCCCGGCGACGACGAGCTCTGCCGCGCCGTAAACGACATTCTCGACGAAGTCTACCGGAAACATGGGCACAAGGAGCCGTTCGACGTTGCCTACGAAACGCATAATCTGGGAGAATACGAGAATCCGGAAGATAAAGGGCGTCGTGTTGTACCGATCGAATATCGTAAGGTGCTCGAAGTCGAAGGCCTTCCCTTCGAGAACATCGACAAAATCATCGCCAACATCGAATCGGACAATGAAATGGATAGAATTCTGGCGAGGGCCGTCTGATGCCTGCGCCGGAAGGATTTGATGCGGGATGCACATTTCAAATTCAAGAGCCGGGCAGCCCAAATCCACACTTGTACGTTATACTCGCCGCTCAATGCGGCAACGATATTCACGGATCAAACCTGGATTCTTCGGCCGGCTGATCATCCCTTCATACGGCATGATACATCCGCAAGTTTTGATCGAATGCAGGAGTTCAACATCGAGCTTCTTCACCGGCTTGAAACAATTCATCCCAATTCGTTTGTAAGAGGCGCACCGTGCACCGCGACCCTTCTTCGGCGATTGCAGCAAGCGGCATGCGAATCGGACATGATTAAGCCGAAGCTCCTTCGGAGACTCTCAAAAGCACTCGGCTTATGAGTAACCTCCAGGCCAATTGCAATCGACAACCGGCAGCAAACCGAAGTTAGAGTCTCGATCCATGCAACCAGTCAAATACAATCCAATCGACCACGCCGAGATGGTCTTCGTCCCCGCCGGCGACTTCCTGATGGGCGGCGATGCGCCCATGGACGACGCGAAGCCTCAGCGCCGCGTGCATCTGGACGGCTACTGGATCTATAAGTATCCGGTCACCGTCGAGCAGTACTTGCGATACTGCCGCGAGAACCGCCTTCCGCGGCCGGAGCGTCCCGGCTGGGGGTGGCGGGCGGACCATCCGATCGTGAACGTGTCCTGGGACGACGCAGCGGCCTATTGTCGATGGGCGGCCGCCTCGCTGCCTACCGAGGCGGAGTGGGAAAAGGCGGCCCGCGGCACGGATGGCAGCGACTTCCCATGGGGCAATGAGTGGGACCCGGAACGATGCCAGTGCTCCCGCAAGGAGCTTCTTGATGCGAAAGGCACAGCGCCGGTTACGAGCCATCCCTCCGGGGCGAGCCCGCTTGGGGCGATGGACATGGCGGGAAACGTGTGGGAGTGGTGCGCGGACTGGTACGCAGACGATATATATCGTACGGCGCCGAACCGGAATCCGCAGGGTCCGAAAACGGGTACTAGCCGCGTGGTGCGGGGCGGCGGCTGGTACTTCATTCTCGGGGGCTTCTTCCGCTGCGCGTGCCGGTACTGGCTCGCTCCCGCTGGCAGGTACTTCTACTCGGGGTTTCGCGCTGTGGTCCGTCCGGGCTCTCCTTAACACTTCTTACTTCTTCCCTTGCGGCGAAGCCGCATCGAGTTTTTTGTCGTTTATATATGTAAACTATATACGGCTCGGCATCATACATTCACCGGATGAACCGAGCGAGATAGCGAAACCAGCATCGAAAGCAAAGGAAAATCGGGCGACGAGCTCAGCGCGGTAGCTAAGACATACGATCTGGCGTTATGGCTGATCCCCCCATGTCGCGGGCTTCCCGCGTAGCCATCGGTTTACGCGGTCTCGAGCGGGTGGTGACCAGGGAAGGCCACAACCACTGGCTGTGCGAACACCGTCGAGCGCTGTATCGAGGGGACTGAGTCCAACTCCGGCTCGCCAGATCGCCGCCCTCGCAAAAATCGTCCATCCCGACCACCCGTTACAGCGTCGTCGCCGGGCGTCATCCGGCTCAACTGCAAGGAGGTATAATCGGAGATAACGGACCCGTAGCAGGCTGGGCGCAGTAGAGTCGTGATCACACCGCTTACACCATGCATGCGAGCGCTTCAGTTGTACTGAAGCGTATCGTTCTGAATACGTTTCCGACGAGTTGCGTGTCCAAGCGACACGGCAGCCAAACCGTGATAGGATACAGCATCGAGAGGAGACCATGACCATGAGCTTGTACCTGGACGTGAGCCCGCAAGTGGAAGCCAAAATATACGACTACGCGCGTCAACGAGGCATCGAGCCTACTGCGTTTATCGAGGATCTCGTTGAGCAATTGCCGGACACTTCCACGGAATCCCGGCCGGTAAGCGACAGGGTCGCGGCGACCGTTGCGATGCTGGACGGTTTTTTGGCCGAAAGCCCGACCGACCCCGAGGAACTACGGCAGGCAGAAGCGGAATTTGAGGAGTTTATCCGGAACCTCAACGCGAACCGAGTTATGGCAGGGGAGCGTCCGCTCTTACCGTCATGATAAAGCACATCGTGTTGGACTCGTACCCTGTCGGCTGTATTTCGCGCGCGATCCAAAGAGACTTGACATCGACGTGATCCTGGCCGCGCAGGCTTTATCGCTTGGCCTATTAACGAGCGACGTTGTTGTCGCGACCCCAAATGTGAGGCATCTTTCCCACTTCGTACGAGCCGCCGAGTGGAAGAATATCCAGCCGTGACGGAGTGTGGTCCGGGTTACGAGCAGTATCACAGGGTTTCGCGCCGTGGCCCGTCCGCGCTACCCTTGACCCATTATGAGGCGGCATCGAGCGGGTTGTGGCAAAGGAAGTCCACAACCTCCCGTGTATTGCGGCGGCTGAGCCCACCCGGTCGTCGAAGAACTTGCCGATATGTCCGAAAATGACACTGCGGTAGCGTCGATCGGTC
>JBKQWH010000149.1:0-29791 GCA_052139635.1 Capsulimonadaceae bacterium | reverse complement strand
CTTTCGCATGGAGAGTAGATGTTCACCCCATCCCCTGAGATTATACAACTTCTTCAAGTGTTTGCACCTCAATTTACCGTTCCGGTCTTCAAGAAGCTAAAGCTGCTTGCCTGCGGGGCGATTCTTTCACCTGGACGCATCACGGTGGCCTCGGCACTTCGGGCTGTCGGTTTGGACCAAGACGAAGGGTTTGGGTCGTATAATCGGTTTCTGTCACGCGATCGATGGTCTGCATTACGAGGGAGTCGGCCATTCTTGTTATCGTTATTATCGCAATTCAGTACACCCAGCGACATCGCTGACACCCACTTTTACGGACACGATTCGGATACTGGCTTGCTCCGAACTCTCCGCACCACGATGATCGCACCCGACCAGAGCGCTGCTACGACGAAGACCGAAAACAGGGTTATCCACTCCAGGTTTTCCATGTTCTCCCGCTGTTGCCAGGCCATCACATATCCCGGAACTATCTTTGGCGGTCCATAGTCGTGAAACCCGGCCCAGAACTGCGGATCGGTATCGGGGTGGTCGCCTCTCGTCAAGCGGGCCATCATGTACGCGGTTCGCTTGGCCTCCCAGTCATCGGCCTCGGCGCGAAGTTTGTGGTAGTCGTCGACGAAGTCCTGGGTGTATTCGCCCCTCAGTAGCTCGTCATACGTATCGGGCGAGAGTACTTCCGGATGCATCGAGATTCCACCGGAACGGTGGATCTCGTCGGCCCGAAACGCGGCCAGCGTTCCTAAGGCGTGCGTGCTACCTTCGTCGCTCTTAAGGATTTCGGAGAGCGCGTAGAATACGTCGAAGCTCTGCCAGGCGTTTCCGAGTTCCACGAGGCCGCTGAGAGCGGTCGACGCCTCGGCGGGGGGATCGTTTTGGAGGGCGTCGGCGAGCGACTGCCCCTTCGGGTTGATGATCCAGTCCATGACCTTGAGCTGATACTTCTCGCGGCCGAAGTGTGCTCCGGGCTTAATGGCGATGGCCCGTGCGATCAACCCGCGTGCCGTCTTGACGTCGCCGATCGTGGATAGGTGGGCCCCGCGGCGCGCCCACCGATGCACCCAGAAAGTGCCGGCATTCGCGTAGTAGCGGTACCACTGCTCCTTGAGCACCGCATTGTGCGGGTTGTACGGCGGCAGGTGAGCGTGCTTCTTCTCGATCCACGCGATGGCGTTGTCGTCTTCCGCGATCCGATCGTAGGCCACGGCAACGTCGTCGTATTTGTCGAGCAAGCGCGGGTTGGCCTCGATCTCCTTCGATTCGCGGTCGATCCGCATCTGATAGTAGAGCGGAGGGTTGCGCTCGAACCGCCCAGTGATCGCCCGCAGCGCATCGGGTCGCGCGCGAGCTTCGTCCGCCAACGTGTCCTGGTCATTGAGGCAAGCGAGGGCCGGTAATGTCGATAGCGTCATGAACAGCGTCGTAAAGACCGCCAGTCGGAAAAGGAAGGTGTTCATAAGTCCGTAACGGGCGCGCGACGATTTGGTTTCGCGGCTGTTGCAAGGCAGCTACGATTGCGCCGTGATCTTGCTGCTGATGTGGTCGAGTTGATCGAGGAACGCCCGCAGGCTCGGCTGATGCTTAGCGGCGGCCTCGATGTCCTTCTTCTTATCAAAGCATTTTCGAACCATCCTGTCGTAGTATTCCAAGGTCTTGGCGTCGATTGAAAAGGGCGGTTTCTCCCTTTTTAGCGCCTGGTCTAGAGTGCCAAGACAGCCGGTTACCTTGGAGCGTTTGGTTCTGTCGTTCGGGTAATAACACGGGAGGAACCAGCACTCGATGGAGTGTACGCAGACGGCGAAGACAATCCGATTGTTTACCGTTGAAAACGTCTCCGCCCCAATCTTCCCAATCAGGTGGTTGGCGACGGCGTTAATCAATTCCTCTACGGCGAGTTCAACCCCTTCGGGCGATCGTTGAGAAACACCATAGTTTTGACATACGTCGGTATCGATCTGGACGATGAGCATGGACGAGAACTGAAGCGCCTCCAGGAATTCCTCGGACGAGCAGTAGTCGATAACATGCCACCAGTTGCCCGGCCTTGCCATGCGGCTCATGTCTGTCTCGTCAAGCGGCGGCTCCAACTCTGGGTAGTGGGTCAGTTTGACAAGCATGCGTACTAATACGAACAGGTGTTCTGACGCGATGGCCCGGTTTTTGTAGATAGCATCGCCATATTTGGCGATGCTGGATTGACAACGCCCGGTCAAGCATGGTAAGATCGGAAGCATGAGCCAACAACGACAGGGGAGACGGCCCTCAAACACGCCTCGTAAACAAGGTCCCGAAGATATGAACGAAGCGGCTTTTCGCGTCGTCCAGCAGGCGATCGGCGAATCTCCCGATTCCATGCCCGATATGAAAGAGCTTGGCAGATTAGGTGGCTTGCGCGGCGGTAACGCGCGCGCGGCGAAGCTGAGCGCGGAGGAGCGGTCCGATATCGCCAAGCGTGCGGCTGAGGCGAGATGGAGAAAGCGCCATGACAGCTGAGGTAGCTATCTTAAACAAGCAGGCTGTCGCGATGGCAGCAGATAGTGCCGTTACGACTGGCGACCAGAAAATATTCAATACGGTGAACAAGTTGTTTGCGCTGAGCAAACACGAGCCTGTTGGTGTCATGGTGTACAGTTCCGCGGAAATAATGGGCGTGCCTATTGAAACCGTAATAAAGGGATTCCGTAGGGACCAGGGCCTTTATCAGAGCTACCAGCATCTTGAGGAGTACTGTAAGGCATTTGAAGCATATCTCGGCAAGACCGGACACATGTTTACAGATGAGGCTAGACTATTTGCTCTGTCTGGATTGACTAGTGAATTTATTCAGCTCGTCCGTAGCAGAACATATCGAAAATTGTCGGACATCCAAGGCTGGGGACATCCAACAAAAGATGAGGCAGCGGCGGCGATATCCGAAGTTATTTTAGGATTAGAGAGCCACATCAACAGTTCCGAAGAATTACCCGTGACTGCTGAAGTCAGAAATATGCTCAGCGGTGCCATAAGCATAGGGGTCAAGGGTGGAATAGAGTACCTGAGTAATACACTTCCGGTGAGTAAGGATATCGAAAACAGGATATCAAAATTAGCCGTCGAGCACTTAGTTCGCAGAGTCAACATCGGGAGTTATACAGGTGTAGTAATTGCCGGGTTTGGCAAATCAGACATCTACCCTCGGCTCCGCTCATTCGAGTTTTATTATGATGCATTCGGCATACAAAAGATAGATGGTCGCCGTGAACATGATATCTCACTTCAGTTAATCGGGCAAATTGCCCCGTTTGCACAAAGTGACGTAATGCATACTTTTGTTCAGGGCATAGATTACCGTCATCTTAAATTCGTTGAATCATATATTGACGGGTTTATAGACCATAGGAACAAAATAGCGACTACCGCACCTAAAGTAAAGAAGTCAAAGATAGATGCGCAGGTTGCTGTAATAGCGGAATTTAAGCTCAAATTACTCGGTGAGTGGAACAACCTGCTGAGGGATAAATTTATAGACCCCACCATGGACATTGTCGCGTCTATGCCCAAGGAAGAATTGGCGGTGCTTGCGGAGGCGCTTGTTAATCTCACTGCGTTAAAGCGCAAGGCGTCTCACGACAGTGAGAGTGTCGGTGGACCAACCGATGTGGCAGTAATAACAAAAGGCGACGGATTGGTATGGATAAAGCGTAAACACTACTTCGATATTGCCCTTAATCAGGATTTCGTTTCAAGACAGCACGCGAAGGAGGGACAGTAAAATGACTAGTCAAGGTCACTACTCACAATCCGGTACGGGGAATTTTGTTGATTATATAGAGTCGTTGCGTGTAAAGCCCGGTCGACCTACCTTCATCTCAACAGACGAGGTAATAGATCTCGCCTTGAAACTGGGCCGTCAGGCGTCTAGGGAACTACGCGACAAGGAGCTTCAGTCTGCTGAAAACGAAGAGACGTTAGAGGATATCGACAACTGAGAAATAAATGGAAAGACTCGCATATAGTTTTATTCCTACGCCATCAGTCCGACTAGGTCTTCGACCGTCCATACCCGGTCGGTGAGACCGGCGGCGATTGCGGGGGTAGTTCCGAGCGTCATATGGACGCGAACGAAGTTGATGTACATGAAGTGCAACGCAATTGCCGCCGCATGGTTCTCCGCCTTCTTCGAGAACGCGTTCGTCAGGCGGGTAAACCGGCGCATGCCCATCCGCATCGTGAGGTTCTGGCGCTCAACATAGGACGTACTGATATACTCGTTGTTCGGCGTACCGATGATGTCCTTGCGCTCGCATCCCGTGCAGATAGCCGGGCTGTACCGCTTCTCTGATCCCGGATCGTTGCCGTAGGTCTTGACGAGCATGGCGTAATCGATGTCGTTGCCGAACGCGCCACGAACGGCGGTGAGGTAGCACTTTAACCCGTCCGTGGTCAACTGCACGCGATTCGCCAACCGGCCCGCTACGTCGGTCATGAAGGCATACGCGGCATCCGGGGTACGCTCGCCGACCAACCAGGAGATAATGAGCTTCGATTCCGCGTCGATCGCGGTCCAGGTCCAGACGTCCCCACGGCCGAACGTGCCGCGCTCGTCTTCCGGTTTGTTCTTCTCTTTGCAGCCGACGAACGACCAAATCTCGTCACACTCGACACGGCGCGCCTGAACATCGATCACGTTATTGTTGTGGAAGTCGGCGCATGCCTGCCCGAGATCGACAAGCAGTTTGGATACGGTGTTCTTGGCGACTCCGGTGATACGTACAGTCGATCGGATGGAACAGCCTTCGACAAGGCACTTGATGACAGCTACCCGGCGCTCGTTGTTTAGTGTGTTCATGCCTTAATTATACCAGATTGCTTACTATTTGTCAAGCATTCTAGTCAATTAGACGTGAATAGTTATAGGTGATTTAAGTAGGTACATGTCTACTAAATAATTCAAACTGACCCACTACCCAACTCTGTGATCGGAATGTTGGAATCGCCAAGGTATCTCCGCACCAGCTTCTTAATGACGAGTTGGTCGGTAATACCCTCCGTGATTAGTCCGATTGTCAACATCAGAAATTGTCCGGGAGGCCGCCAATGTACCCCCGCATGAACGCCTCGCTGAGCTTGACTGGCCTCTGACCGGGCAGCGGCTCCGGCTTAAGCACTCGCCGCGCCGTAGTGTGCCCGTCATCGTTCCGGTACACCACGAACAGGCGCTGCTCATCGTCATCGAGATTCAGGCCGTCGAGGACCGCCGGGTTGTGCGTGGTGAAGATCACCTGCTTATCGTGCTTCTTCGCAAGATCCGTGAGCCTAACCATCAGCCGCGCGCAGAGCTTCGGATTCAGGGAGGCGTCGATGTTGTCGATGGCAAAGAACTTCGGCGTCAGGTCGCTGATGAACAGGCTGAAGTAGAAGAGAAGAAACAGGAAACCTTCGTTTGAGCTAAGCTGGCTCATTTCCGGCAGGGTGGGATCGAAGTACCGATCCTTGATCCTCAGCGAACGGTCGCCGAAGGCCATTGTTGGGCTGATGTCGAAGTCCTCGAACCAGTCGATGAGACGCAACTGTTCCTTTAGTTCGGTAAACGGTTCGGCATTCTTCGCCGAGATCAGAACATTAAGCAGCCTGAAGAGTCCTTGGCCGTTAATTCCGAGAGGAGTGATTTGTCCTTCGAGAGCGAACGGACGCAACACCGAATTCTCCGGAGAATAAACGAGGAATCGTTGGATGAATTCCTGGGTTTGCGTACGACGTAGGATACTGTCGTCACTAGTATCGAGAATGTCTAGGAATACTTGCCCACCGTCGATAGTCCGAAGCCCTTTGATCTCGGACGTAACAACGTGTTGTCCATGGCCCATGTATTCGCGGAGGTCATGCACATATGTCCTTCGCGCGGTGTTATTCAGCGAAAGGAATTGAGATGATTTCTCCTGGTGTATCACACATTCGAACGGTTCGTATTCGTCCTGAATATTCGCAGCTCGTATTCTGATCGGCTCCGTCGAACCACTTTGGTCAAATGAGGGCGTCAGCAACGAAGGATCGTCTGGAACACGAATGCCTCTTGAGGACAGGAACTCGTTGTCTAATTTGTCTGCTGCCGCGGCGGCGCACAACGCGATTGCCTCGAGGATGTTGCTTTTGCCGCAGCCGTTGGCGCCGATAAGGACGTTGATGCGGCCGAGCGGGAGCTCCAGTTTGGTGATCGATTTGAAGTTCTCAATCGTGATGTCGCCGATCATCGGGACCTGACTTCTTCCTTGCGCCTCTACTTGACGCCCATCAGCCGCGGGATCGCACCCTCGTAGACATCGCGCATGCCTGACACCTCGATATCGACTACGGCGACGTCGTCGAATGCGATCGAGAGCCGGGCGCCGCTTACGACGCCGATCGCGATCGCGGGGACGCCGTGCGTGGCGGCGAGGTTGAGGAGGCGGGCCTCGTCGGACGTTGGAACGGAGACCAGGGCGCTGGCGGTGCGTTCGCCGAAGAGTGCGAGGGTGGGCGTGGAGCCGCCTGCGCGGGCTTCGACGGTGGCGCCGAGGCCGCCGGCGAGGCAGCACTCGGCAACAGTGACAGCCAGGCCGCCGTCGGAGAGGTCGTGGGCCGACGCCAGCAGACCTTCTGATGCAGCGGTGCGCAAGAACTCATGCAGCCTGCTCTCTTGTGCGAGATCGAGGGCGGGGGGACAGCCGCCGTCGACACCGTGGAGGCGGGAAAGGTACTCGGAGCCGCCCAATGTCGGCTCGCCGCCGGATAGCAGGATGATCGCGTCACCCTCCGACCGGAAGCCCGACGTGACCGCGCGCTCGGCGTCCTCGATCAGGCCGACCATGCCGATGGTCGGAGTCGGGTAGATGGCATGCTCGGGTGTCTCGTTGTAGAAGGAGACGTTCCCGGAGATGACCGGCGTATCCAGAGCCTCGCAGGCCTCCGCCAGGCCCTCGACCGAGCGGGTGAAGGTCCAGAAGTTGTCCGGCTTCTCCGGATTGGCGAAGTTGAGGCAGTCGGTCACGGCCAGCGGGCGCGCCCCTACACAGGCCAGGTTGCGGGCGCACTCGGCAACGGCGATCTGCGCGCCGAGGAACGGGTCGAGATAGCAGTAGCGCGGGTTGCAGTCGGTCGCGGCGGCGATGGCCTTTTGGGTCCCGCGCAGGCGGAGCACAGCCGCGTCGGCCGCGCCGGGCAGGACGGTTGTCTGTGTCTGCACCATCGAGTCGTACTGCTCGTACACCCAGCGCTTCGACGCGATCGACGGCGACCCGAGCAGCGCTAAAAGCGCCTCGCCGAAGTCGGCGGGCGCGAGGAACTGCGCCGGGTCGATGGCCTGCACACGGGCAATATAGTCCGGCTCGCTGGCTGAGAGCGAATAGGTCGGGCAGTCGTCGGTGAGCGATGCGGCCGGCACCTCGGCGGCAACGACGCCGTCGTCGAGGACAACCACCATGCCGGTATCGGTCACCTCGCCGACCACCACGGCGTTGAGGCCCCACTTGTGGAAGACCGCGGCAACTTCGTCCTCCCGGCCCTTCTCGATGATCGCCAGCATACGCTCCTGCGATTCGGAGAGCATGATCTCGTACGGGGTCATCCCCTTCTCGCGCTGGGGGACCTTGCGGACATCGATGGTCATGCCGTTGCCGGCCTTGGCGGCCGTCTCGCAGGTCGAGCAGGTCAGCCCGGCCGCGCCCATGTCCTGGATGCCGACAACGTACCCGGTCGCGAGGGCCTCGAGGGTGGCCTCGATGAGGAGCTTCTCCTGGAACGGATCGCCCATCTGGACATTGGGCCGCTTGCTCTCGGAGTCCGGCCCGAGCTCCACCGACGCGAACGTGGCGCCGTGGATGCCGTCGCGCCCGGTCGACGACCCGACATACAGCACGGGGTTGCCGATTCCCACCGCGGCGGCCGACGCCACCTTGTCGAGGGGCACGACGCCGATCGACATCGCGTTGACCAGCGGATTGCCGGCATAGCTCTCGTGGAAGTAGATCTCGCCGCCCACGGTCGGGACTCCGACGCAGTTGCCGTAGTGCGCGATTCCGCCGACTACGTGCTCGAACAGGTAGCGGGTGCGCGCATCGCCGTCGAGGGGGCCGAACCGGAGCGAGTTGAGCGACGCGATCGGGCGGGCGCCCATCGTGAAGATATCCCGCAGTATCCCTCCGACCCCGGTCGCCGCCCCCTGGAACGGCTCGACCGCGCTCGGGTGGTTGTGCGACTCCATCTTCATCACGATGCCGATGTTGTCGCCGATGTCGATGACGCCGGCGTTCTCGACCGCGCCGGTGTCGATGGCCTCGCGGTATTTCTTGAAGAGCCGAAGGACGGGCCGGGAGTACTTGTAGCCGCAGTGTTCCGACCACATCACGGAGTACATCCCGATCTCGGTAACGTTGGGCTCCCGCCCGAGGGTCTCGACGATCTTCGCGTACTCGCCGTCGTTGAGGCCCATCTCTCGATAAACTTTAGGGTCAATCATGGGGCTATTATACCTGCGTTGGGTTGTGCCGGAGGGCGAAGAGGCAGAATCCGGCCGTCCCAGGCGTTTGTTAGGGGGCGTCCCATGTGCCACCATGTGTGGTAAACGTGGCGTAAAACGAGTTTCGATCGGTGGTGTTCAAAACGCTTGAATACGCACGGTTGTTCAAGTGAGCGGTATACTACGCCGCATATTGACAGGCCCGGGGTATCCTCGAAAAAGGCACAACAGTGCGCGTGCCTAGACGTGAATCCCACAAGTTCGCGTGGGAATCGCTTGGGCATGTGAAGGACGCGTTAACCAACGACGACATTGGGAAGCTCCTCAAGACCCAGCTCGACGAACGCATCGACTCAGATTATGTTGCAAGCCCGGAAATCTCGGCGAAGCGAGCGAACGGCGTTGTAGGCGATGCGGCGGACTTGATTCAGTCTCTCACGCAATTGTCGAGCGAAGCAAAAGTGCAAGCAATTTCGCAGGCGGCGAACTTGTTGGAGAGCCCGGCTTACCGAGGGTATCGGTAGTGCCAGTGACCAAATATTAATGCTAGCTCGTTTTAGATATTGCCATGACCGTTCTTGTGCGAGGTTCGCGCAGAGCGAAATGGAGTACCGCGCGACAGTTCCTGCGCACTCACGCGAATCTGCTTGCCGAAATGCACAAGGCGGCGACACGACCGTTCTGCGTTATGCCGCATCCCGAATTGGGTGGAAACCCGTACTCGATTACGCAACCCGACTGTAACCCCATGGGGTCGTATGTGAAAACGTGTACAACCTTATGACTGAGCGCGGTCGCAGCCACCGTAGAGCGCTTCCTTCCATCCGGATGGCGTGGCGCCGTCAAACCGCGGTAGCGGCTTCAGGACATCCTCCGAAACCGCCGCTCAATATACTTGCCGATGACGACGTACTTGGCCGAGAAGCCTGACCAAGAACGAATACGACTTGCTCATTGGCTAAGGCCAGACGGAACAAATGAGCAGTGCTAAGAATTGGTTGAGATCGACAAGTAGCCTCCCACAACAGGTTGGCAAGGATCAAATGGGACCGATCGTGACTTCGCCGCCGTCGGTCATGTCGATTTGGATTGTGTTGCCATTGAGCAACTCGACTCCGAGGAGCGGATTACCGTCAAGGATATAGATATCCGTCGGACGCACCTCGTCGATCCATTCCATGTCGACCCGATACACTGGGAGTAATCGCGTAGTGCCGTCGGCGAGCAATATTGGGCGTGAGCCCGCATATGTCGAGACGAGTCTATGGGCTAGCTCAGCGGGTAAAGCCAACTCTCCGTCGGAGCCCGTGTCTATAATGAACTCCACATGGGATGTTGACGTTCCGAATGGCAGCAAGAGGCTGACACGTGGAAAGTTATCACGAACGTGACCAAGTATCATTTAATATCCGCACTGGCAGGGTCTCCGGCGTTCAGTCTCGCGATGAGACCGTACTCCGGTTCCATGCCGATCTTCCGCAGCACCATTTTGCCGTCCGGTGGGTGATGATCGAATAGTTCCCGACTGGCTGCGGATGCCGTCTTCCCGATATAATAGTTCCCGGTTCCGACGTGCAACGCTACGTACTCCCCGTTGTGTTCGGGCTCCAGTATCAACTTGAGATTGGCGTCATATATCGCCAACCCCCGGCGTGTCAATTCCGCGATATTGTCCGGATGCCCGAGATCCATCGTCACCGTGTCATGTGATACCGCCATGCGTCCCTCCCTACCTGGTCAACGACCGACGTGTCGGTCCATTACCAGACCTTGTATTCCATTATACCGGCTTATTATTGCCCTGCCGCGCGACGCGACCCTGTATGGACGCTATGGACGTCGACTTCGGAGGGCAGGCATACGCCGCCGGCGTCCACTCGCATCTTCAGCGTCTCCGTGCCGCGCATCCCCGACTTCACGGGTCAGGTCGACGTGCTGGCGCAGGTTGAGAAGGAACTCGCGGCGGGGCACACGGTTGGGCGTCGGGGATGTCGTTGACGGGGCCGGTTCGCTGCGAACGCGGGCGACCCACCGAAACCGTCGGAATGTCAAGGTTTGCAGTTTATTGGATTTGCGTTATCGGATTCGCGCCGAGTGGTCGATGTCGCGACCGTGTCGGCTTGACGATTGCGGGTTGATGACCGAAGGCACGGGATCGCTCCCGGATTCTCCGGCGAGTTAGCGGTCTGCGAAACGAAACGGCCCGATTTACGTATCTACAGGTGGGCGGGTGGCAGAAGGAGACGGCGATGTCGATGAGCTGGATGCGCCCGGTTGCGCTCGGGATGTCGATTGCCTGGGCTCTCTGGGTACTACTGTTCACGGTTGGCGAGGCCAGCGCTCGAAACTGGATCGTACCGACCATCGCATTTGTGGTGCTGATTGGAAGCATCGTTACTGCCTGGCTCTGGGAGCCGGTGGGCGGCCTCTTGCTCCTGATCGAGGGCCTGGCGGTCTGCCTGGCTTATCCGATGGGCTTCTTTCGCTTCCATCAGCTCAGCCAGATGCTCCTCGTTGTCTCGACATTCGGGCTTCCGCCGATTGTGAGCGGACTGCTTTATCTGGGCCGGTGGTATCTGTCCAGGACTTCTGCTTCGGCATGACGACGCTCTCGGCATGTCGTCCGTGAAGGACTTTGCCGGCCGAATGTCGAACCGACTGGTCGATGATCGAGAACGAAATCACTGAGCGGCCGCCGGGCAAGCCCGCCGCCGGAGGACACAGCGCCCTGGCGGTCGTGGCCCTGGTACTTCTGCCGGCGCTGGTGTTCGCCGGGATTCTCGGCCACGGGTTTGTGGCTTATGACGACGACGCGCAGATCTACGCCGATCCGATCCTCAATCCCCCCACGGTCGCTGGACTGGCGCACGTCTGGCATGCGCCATACCAGGGGCTGTATATCCCCGTTGTCTACACGGTTTGGTGGCTGCTTTCGTGGATGGCTCGGATGCCGGCGCAGTTCGTCACGGATGTCGGTTCACAGGTTAGCCTTATGCCGTGGGTGTTTCACGCAGCCAGCCTGGTCCTGCATGTGGTCAATGTCCTCCTCGTATACCGGCTGCTCCGGCGCGTAACCGGCGCAGACTGGCCTTCCGCCCTCGGGGCGCTTGTGTTCGGGCTTCATCCGGTGCAGGTCGAGAGCGTCGCGTGGGCGTCGGAGCTGCGCGGCGTGTTGTGCGGCACGTTTTCGCTGCTTTCACTTCTGGCGTATCATCGAAGCGCCGATCGCCGATCCGGTGATGCCGCCGTGTCCGGCACCGATTACCGATATTATGGCGCGGCGGCCATCTGTCTTGCGCTGGCTCTGCTCAGCAAGCCGTCGGCGGCCCCATTGCCGATCGTGGCCCTCGTCCTGGACCGCGTGACGTGTGGCTTGTCGTGGTCCGCCAGCCTGCGCCGCGCGCTGCCGCTGCTCGTTTTGCCCATCGCCGTCGCCGTTGTCACGCGCCAGGCGCAGCCCGTTCCGGCCGCCATTGCCCTGACGTGGCTCGAGCGGCTGTGTGTCTCGGCCGACACGTTCGCCTGGTACGCCGCAAAGATTCTCGTTCCCATTGGCCTGACTCCGGACTATGGACGAAGCCCCGGCCAGGTGATCGCGTCGATCTGGTCGCGCCCGCTCTGGCTGGTGACGCCGATTGCGGCGGCCGGGCTGCTGGCGTGGCGGCGGAGGCCGGCTTGGCTGACAGTCGCGGTTGTGGTTCCGGCGGCCTTGATCCTACCGGTGTCCGGGATTGTCCCCTTCAACTTCCAGTTCTGGTCCACTGTGGCGGACCGCTACCTGTATCTGCCGATGCTCGGTCCGGCGCTCGGAATCGCGATGTTCTTGACAGGGAGGCCGCGCGCGTTTCCGGTTGCGGCCGGTGCGTTGATCCTGGTCTACGGCGGTCTTTCCTGGGTGCAGACGGGGTACTGGAAGTCGACGGACACCTTGATGGGGCGCGCAGTGTCGATAGTCCCGCGCTCGGCCCTCGGGCTGAACTATCGAGCGGCCATGGTCTTGCAGACCGATCCCGCCGCGGCCGTCGACCTCTATCGAAAGGCGCTGGCCGGCAGCCCGATGAATCCGGAGTTACGCGACCACTATGGCGTCTGTCTGCTGTCGGCCGGACAGGTCGACGAGGGGATCAACCAGATCCGGTGGGCGATTCGGTACGGCCCCGCCAGTGTATTCGCGCACGAGAACCTGGCCCGTGCCTATGCCATTCAGGGGAAGTCGGCGGACGCCCTTGCCGAACTGGCGACAGCCGAATCGATCGACCCGACCGCCAGCGCGGTTCCGATCCAGCGCGGCGCCCTGTTGCTGTCGAGCGGTCATCCCGCGGACGCGGTCACGTCGTTCGCGCGAGCAGTGCGTCTCGATCCGCAGTCTTCCCGCGCGCATTTGGGGTTGGCCGCGTCGCTGATGCAGGCCGGTGACACGCGGCGTGCGCTGACGGAGGCCCAGCGGGCGCTCGCCCTCGACCCGGCATCGCAGCCGGCCGAGCAACTGGTGGACGCCTTGATGGGGTCGAACCGACAATGAGGCCCTCACCCCCGTCCCGTCTCCCGAGGACGGTTATTCCGCGCGCACCGACGGCCCGATGGACTGAAGTCCACGGCTATTGAGACCGATGTCCCTTCGGGAGTCCGGAGAAGAACGCATATCAGTGCGGACTCTCAGCGATCACATGCGCTCAAACGAATTCCTCAGACACTCAGTCACGTAAGTGATGTTGCAAGCAGTCGCCACATTGGATGACTCGATAGCAAGACCGGTCCCTACGACCTCAACTCCGGCGCGTCAGCATTTCACCTTCAATCGATTGTGAATTCATGGAATAATCCCATGGAGCGGCTGTCGAAGTAAGCAGGCATTGTGAAACCGATCGGCAAGGAGTTGGCCCGTGAAGACATTACTAAGCCTGCTGATAGTATTCATGCTCGTGAATGCAACAACCGCAGTAAGTATGGCGCAGTCGACCTTGCTAACGTCGTTCGAGAACCCCTCCGACATGTCGATGGTTCAGACCGGCAATGCCAGCGCGTCGCGCAGCACCATGGATGCCACCAACGGTCTGTACAGCCTGCTCGTTACTTACAACGCCGCCGCATGGCCCTATGTCAACCTTGTGCCGGCGCAGGCGTGGAACTGGTCGGCCTATGCGCAGGGCGGGGTGGCTGTCGACATCACGAATCCCGGGCCGCAAACGGTCAATTTCGGTCTCCGCGCCGACGATTCTCCTCTGGCAAACGGCACCATCGATTGTATCGCGGCGGTCGGTTCCCTCCCGCCGGGCCGCACCGGCACATTCGTCCTGCCGTTCACGGCCGCTCCCAATCCTTCCTTGTACGGGATGCGGGGACTTCCAAGCCGGTTTCCCGGTGCGCGTGAGCTTTGGCCCGCCAATAACGGAACGGTCGACCTCAGCCACATCATCGCCTTACGGGTCTATACGTGGTCATTATCGACCGCGCAGTCGATCTACCTCGATAACGTCCGTCTGCTTCCCGCACTTTCGACCGCCCAGCTTACAACCGGAATTGTCGACGCGTTTGGACAGTACACCGGGGCCACATGGCCGGGCAAGCTAACGTCTGCTGCGGCGTATCCGGCGCGGATCGCCGCAGAGCAGGCGAACCTGACCGCGTCGCCCGTTCCTGCCGGGCGCGACGCCTATGGGGCCTGGGCGGCCGGCCCGACTCTGGCCGCGACCGGCTATTTCCGAACCGCGCAATACAATAGCCGCTGGTATCTGGTTGCGCCCAACGGCCACCTCTTCTACTCGATTGGCATGGACGAGGTCGGGCTTGACCGCCAGACGATCGTCACCGGCCGCACGGGCATGTTTACCGCAGCGCCGCCGGCGACCGCGGACCTCAGTTCCACGGCAACAAGCAATGGCGTGCTTACCTATAACTACTATGTCGGCAACCTCGGCCTCAAGTACGGGCAGAATGCGTATGCCGACTGGCAGTCCACGTCACTGCAGCGCCTCATGTCCTGGGGCTTCAATACGATAGGCGCCTGGAGCGACAGCAGCCTCTTTGGGCGCGGCGTCCCGTACACGATTGCGGTCTCCATCTGGGGCGGCACGTACAACACGGTTCCCGGCGTATGGGGTGAGGCGATGCCGGACCCATTCGATCCGAATTTTACGACGGCGGTGGCCTCGACCCTCTCTAACACCTGTGCGCAGTACTCGTCGGATCCGTACCTTGTCGGGGTCTTTGTCGACAATGAGCTGCCCTGGCCGGACGGTTCCGCCGGCGACATGGATAGCCTGGCCCGAGGGGTGCTCGGTCAAACCGCGAGCGCATCACCCGCAAAGAGGGCCTTCCTCACGCAGCTTACAGGCACATACGCGACCGTTGTCGCACTGAATGCGGCATGGGGGACGGGGTTTGCCACGTGGAATAGTTTGGACACCCCCTACACGGTGCCGGCGACCCCGACAGCAACCCAGGAGGCCGACCTGACCCGTTTCGTGGCGGCCTACGCGACGCGCTATTACTCGATCATTGCTCAGGAGCACCACGCAGTCGACCCGCACCACCTGTACCTTGGTAGCCGATTCGCGACTTTTACGCCGCAGGTCATCGCCGCTGCCCAGGATTATGCGGATGTGCTCAGCTTTAACGTCTACAGCACCGGCCTCGCTGCTTCCGATTGGGCGTTTCTTGCGCAGACCGGCCGCCCAGCCCTCATCAGTGAGTTTCACTTTGGCGCCCTCGACACCGGCATGTTCTCCGGTGGCCTGGTCCCGGTTTACGATCAGGCCGAACGGGCGACATCGTACGCCGCGTACGCGCAGAGCGTCCTCGCCATCCCGGGATTTGTCGGCTTCCAGTGGTTCCAGTATTCCGACGAGCCTCTTACCGGCCGGTCCGCAGATGGTGAAAACTACAATATCGGCTTCGTCGACGTCACCGACACCCCCTACCCGGACCTCGTGTCCGCCGCCCAACAGTTCAACGCCGGGGTCTACCACTCGCTGTCCGCACAGTAGGCGGAGTAGTCTTTCCATTCATCTCGGCCAGTTTCTGGAAAGCCATGGGTTCCAAGTTGCTGGATCCGGGGTCTCAGGCGAGCCGCTCGGTCGAGAGCGTGTCGATATCGAGGCTGTCGATCTTGCCAGCCTGCCAGTGGTAGTAGCCGGCGCAGGCGATCATGGCGGCGTTGTCGGTGCACAATTCGGCAGGCGGGCACGTGAAGGGCAGGCCGGCTGCGCGGCAGGCGTCGCGCATGCGTTCCTTCAGGCGAGAGTTCGCGGCCACGCCGCCAGCCATGAGCACGCGCGGGACACGGTGTCGAGCAGCCGCCCTCAGTGCCTTTCCGACGAGCACATCGACGATCGCCTCCTGGATCGACGCGGCCCAGTCCCTCTGCGGCAAATCCGAATATGCTTTATTCCTGACAGCCTGTGATACCGCGGTCTTGAGCCCGGAGAACGAGAAATCGAGCGAATCGATCTCGTCCGGATCGCGAGACGCCTCGGCACTCATCCCAAGCCACGCGCGCGGCAGGGGTACGGCCGACGGGTTTCCACCCTCCCGCGCCAGCCGATCGATGGTGATCCCTCCGGGGTAGGGAAGACCCAGCAGGCGAGCCGACTTGTCGAAGGCCTCCCCGGCGGCGTCGTCGCGTGTTCGACCCAGAATCGTATAGTCTCCGTGGCCGCGGAGCAGAAACAACTCGGTGTGGCCTCCGGAGACGACCAGGCAGAGCGCCGGAAACTCGATCTCCCCGGCAACCAGCCAGTTGGCATAGATGTGCGCCTCGATATGGTGGACCGCGATCAAGGGTTTGTGCAGCGCGTAGGCGAGCGCCTTTGCCGCGGAGACGCCCACGAGCAGCGCCCCGAGGAGTCCCGGCCGGTTGGCGACAGCGATCCCGCCGACGCCGGCGAAATGGATCCCCGCCTGGTCGAGGGCCGTGGAAATGACCGCGTTGATCCGCTCCACATGGCTCCGCGCCGCCACTTCGGGCACAACTCCGCCCGTAAGAACGTGCAGGTCGATCTGCGATGCAATGACATTGGAGAGAATGGTGCGCCCGTCGCGAACAACGGCCGCGGAGGTCTCGTCACACGATGTCTCGATCCCCAGGATGTCCATATTCTCGATAGTACCCGGCCCCCGGCAGATGCCACGCCGCCGAAGCGGAAATGAGACGCGGGCGGGTCGAACTCCGGCGTTGGACCCGATTATTGCGCGCCGGGCGCCATTGCCAGGACCAGCGGGTAGACGGGGCCGCTTGCATGGGATCGGAGCAGCCAGGCTGCGATGGTCAGGGTCCAGCGCGATTCGACGAGGTCGTCGACAAGCAGAACGGGGCCGGCGGGCAGGTCGCCGTCGGCCACCGCGAGCGAACCATCGACGTTGAGCGCCCGGTGGATGCTGTTGGCCATGGTCGATTGCTCGGGCCGGTCCTCGGTCCTGGTCAAAACGCTGTGAAAGGGCAGTTCCAGGCGTGCCGCCAGCCGCGCGGCGAAATCGGGGACAAGGGTGGGGTGCCGCAGTGACGGGATCGCGGTGACCCACGCGGGGTGGATGGCAGGCTTCCACTCGCGCACCAGACCGGCGCAAGCTTCAACCAATTCGTCGTCGAAGCAGGCGTCGACCTCTTTGCCCTGCCGGACCAGACTGCCCCACCCGGCATCGCCCCACGTGCACAGGGCCTTACCCCGCTCCGCGTAAAGCTCGAGTGGAATCTCGCCGGCGACATTGTAGCGGGGCAGACCCCCGTTCGGCCACAGTTGCCGCGGCTCGATGGGCAATTGCATACGGTTCAGGAACGTCACAACCTTTTCAACCAGCACCGGCTTAACGGTTGCGGGCAGTGGCATCGCGGTTGGCACGGTTGCGCTTGCCGGATTTCCGTCGAGCTCGCGAATCAGAAAGTCCATGTGCCCGAACTCCAGGCTCATGTACTCCCGCATGCGAGCTTGCTCCTGTTTTCGCAAGTCCGTCAACCGATCCACGCGCTCCCAGAATGCTTTGGACGGAAGCGCCGTCAATTGCCATCGAGGTCCCTGTTTCACGACGGGGGGCGGTGATTCCAGGGCGAGCAGGCCAAAAGTCTTCTGAATCAGGGCATTGGGCAGATTGACCGACGCAACCAGGTCGGCGTCCGAAAGGCCGTTCGAGCCATGAATGGCTTCAAGTACGGTCCGGACGTCGCCCGAAGCCGGAAAGGCACGGTCTGCCGGCTCTTCCGGCATGTCCGCCGGGCGCTCACAGTCACAGGCGAGGATGATTCCATAGGCCGTCAGCGAGCGCCCGGCTCTACCGATCTGCTGATAATAGGCCGCGGCTGATGCCGGGATGTGACAGTGAATCACAAAGGCGACGTCAGGCTTGTCGTAAACAATGCCAAACGCCGCCGGAGTAGCGATGAGCGCCGTAAGGCGGTTTTGCCGGAGGGACTCCTCCAGGTCGGGCGCGTTTGTAGCATTGTTGTCGTAAGCCGCCACGTTCAGGCCGCACGACTTCAGCCATGCCGCGGCCTGATTGGCTTCACGCTGCGTTGCGGTGTAAATAATGCCGTTCCCCTCAAGGACAGGCAGGGTTGCGGCAAGCCAGGCAAGGCGCTCGGCCGGGCCGCGCATGCGGATCGTTTGAAGTGTAATCGTCGGGCGGTCGAGATCGCCGCGCAAGACCGTGAGGCCGGCGCCAAGGAGGGACCGCAGATCGTCGAGCACCCGATTGGTCGCGGCCGATGTCGTGGCCACCAGTCGCACGCTTGTGGGCAGACGGCGGACGATCTTCTCGATCCGACGGTAGTCCGGTCGGAAGTCGTGTCCCCAGTCGGAGAGGCAATGGGCCTCATCCATGACGAACATTCCTATCCGATCAGCGATGCCTGGCAGGACATGCGTGATAAATCGCTGGTCCCCCAGACGCTCCGGCGAGATCAGCACAATATCGACGGTGCTTCGGCGGATGGCCGTATCGATCTTCACCCACTCGTCTTCACTATTGGAATGGACGGCGGACACGCGCACTCCCATGCGCTCGGCGGCAAAGAGGTGGCCCCGCATCAGACTCAGGAGTGGGGAGACGAGCAGTACAGGGCCGCCACCACCCTCGCGCAGCAGCTTTGTCGCCAGGAACGCGGCGAACGACTTGCCCCAACCGGACCGCTGCACCACCAGAAGCCGGCCACGGCCTTCTATGATGTGCCGGAGTGCGTCTTCTTGCCCATTGCGAAATTGCGCCTTGGGTTTGTCCGTGCCGGCGCGAAGCAGGTCCAGCGCGCGCTTCGGGTTGTAATTCATACGGCCTCCAAAGTCCGGGCACTCGGCCGGCGATGGTCCCCCATTACGAGCCGGGACAAACCGGCTGCAAGTAGGGATTCGCGAAATGCCCGCGGAATTCCTCCAGGCGAACTTGAAATTGGTTGCCATACAGGGCTCCTTCAAGCAATGGTTGGACGGATGAGCGACTGGTCAGTCGGCACCGGCGATGCCGCCCGTTGAGCACGCCTCTTTGATGGATAATAGGGAGGACACACCTGTTCGTTACATCCGTTCGAGTGAGACGGCGTCAGGTATCGCATTTTGCGGACCGGGCAGGATCAGGCGAAGATCTCGAGTGGGCGGCCCGGGCCGTGCCAGGGAACGTCGAGCCAGAGGGCGATCGTGGAAGCGACGTCGGCGAGGGTCGACCGGGGGTGAAAGCCGGCATTGCGTCGAATGGCGCGGCCCGTCGCGAGCAGCGGAACATATTCGCGGGTATGATCGGTGCTCGTGACGGTCGGATCGTTTCCGTGGTCGGCTGTCAGGATGAGAATGTCTCCCTCGCGCAGCAGGTTGAGGATGCGTCCGAGGCCGGCGTCGAACTCCGTGAGGGCGCGCGCGAAGCCGGTCGGGTCGAGCCGGTGTCCGTAGAGCATGTCGAAATCCTCGCAATTGGCGAAGACAAGGGAGATATCCTCGCACCCCATTGCGCGCTCGACGGCGGCCAGATGTTCCGCGTTGTTCTGAGTGCGCTCGGCATGTGCGAACACGTCGATTGGAAAGAGCTCGGAGACGACACCGACGGCATAGACGTTTCGACCGGCATCCTTCAAGATTTGTAGAAGGTGATAGGGAGGCGGCGCGAGCGGAAAGTCCCGACGGCTTTCGGTGCGGCGGTAGGTTTGAGGACCGTCACCTACGAATGGGCGGGCGATGACGCGCATCACGCCATATGGGGGAATGAGTTCGCGGCGAACGACGCGGCAGAGGCTATAGAGGTCGTCGACAGGAAGGACAGCCTCGTGGGCGGCGATCTGAAACACGCTGTCCGCCGAGGTGTAGACGATGGGATTCCCGGTTGCGACATGCTCCTCCCCGAATCGGCGCAGGATCTCCGTTCCCGAGCCAACCACATTGCCGATCATACGGAAACCGGATGCCTCCTCGAGCCGCGCGATGAGATCGGCCGGAAACGCGTTGGGAAAGGTGGGATGCGGGCGCTCGGTGACGATCCCCATCATCTCCCAGTGTCCGGTGACGCTGTCTTTGCCGGCCGAGGCCACTGCGGAGCGCCCCCACGCCCCGGCGCCGCCGGCGTCGGAGAGACCTTGCATGGCGGCCACGGCGCCCAGTCCAAGCTGTTCCAGGTTTGGGAGTGTAATGCCTCCCACCGCTGCGGCGACATGCTGGAGCGTAGCGCTCCGGCGGTCCGCGTCGCCGTAGATACGGGCATCCGGCATGGCTCCGACTCCGCAGCCGTCCATTACAATAAGCACTACGCGTTTCATATTACAAGTTTCCGTCCGTCCTGTGTCCGTCCATCGATGACCTGAAGTCCATGGCTAACCGGACCGAAGCCTGAGGAATCGGAACCATGCCTGGAAGTGACGCACTTCAGGACCCGAGTTACCGACAACATTAGTCGTCTTAGACGAGATCGTGTCTGTTTTGACCATACACGAGCTTACTCTAAGAGTCTGTTATGATCATACTCTTAGTTGCCGTAAAAGTCGAGTAAATCCGCGCGATTTTGCGGAATTAGTAGGAAACGGGATATGGACGCAACGGACCGGACGCGGCGCAGCCAGAGGGGCTCATGTGGAGCAAAGTCTCCGGATGGGTGGCTTATGCTCGGGGATGGGTTTTGTCGTATACGACGCGAAGGCGGGCGACGTCGACGCGGGTATAGCGCTGGGTCGTTTCGACGCCGGCGTGGCCCATCATCTCCTGGATGGCGCGAATGTCGGCGCCGCCGGCGAGCAGATGCGTGGCAAATGTGTGCCGGAGCGTATGCGGACTGATCGGCCGTGTAATGCCGGATTCGGCGGCGTAGCGCCGGATGAGCAGCCAGAAATGCTCACGCGACATGGGGCCGCCGCGCGACGTGGGAAAGACGGCATCGGTGGCTGCCCGAGTGATCTGCGTGCGGGCGCCGCGGATATAGTCTCGCAGAAGGGAGCAGGCGTGGTCGCCGATGGGTGTCTGGCGCTCCTTGGAGCCCTTGCCGAACGGGCGGACGAGGCCGGCTTCGAGGTCCAGGTCGGATAGCCGCAGGCTCACCATCTCCGAGACCCGCAGTCCGGCTGCGTACATCAGTTCAAACATGACGGCGTCCCGCATCCCCTCGGGAGAGCTTCGGTTCGGAGCGGCCAGGAGACGGTTAACCTCGAGGATCGTGAGGGTCGACGGTAGGCGGCGCTCCGTGCGCTTCGCCGGGTCGACGCCGGCCGTGAAATCGATCACGCACTGTTCCTCGCGGCACAGATACCGGGCAAACATTCGCAGCGAGGTGAGCTTGCGGGTTACGGTGGCCTGTCGCCGGCCGGCGCGCCTGAGGCTGGCAATATAGGCGATGGTATCGTCGGCTGTTACTGACCGGGCGGTTTCGCGGCCGCGAGCCGCGAGAAACTCGATAAACGCCGTAAGGTCCGCCCGGTAGGCGTCGAGAGTGTTGGTGGCAAGTCCACGCTCCCCGGACAGGTCGGCCAGAAACGATGACAACTGCTCGTTCATAACGTTAGTCGATCCTGCCAGACGGTGCGGACCGGGTAATCGGCAAAGGCCGGGTCGACCGTCGCGATCGTCAGATCATCCGCGACCGCGTACGTCACGTATTGGCGCCTTCACGAACAACGTCACGGTTCGGCTCTTTCACTTCGGGGGAAACGGGAAGGGAGCCGGAGGCGGGCTGATCGTTTGCAGCCGCGATTAAGTCCTCGCCGTATGCATGCTCCTGCGGCTCGCTGGAAGCGGGGCGGGCACGGGTGCCGGCCCACTCACGCAGATCGTCGATCCGTTCCTTCATCGTCATCGATAGCGGGACAGATTCGCGGACTGCCGCCAGGATGTCGGCCGTGGCAACCTCGCGCTCGCGGTCGAAGGCGTCGTAGAGGGCGGAGATGATGGCTTGCTCGATCTCGGCGCCGCTGAATCCGACACTGGCAGCCGCAAGTGCATCGAGGTCGAAGGCGGCCGGGTCGCGCTTTCGCTTGGCGAGATGGATCGAAAAGACCTCGCGGCGCTCGGGTTCGCTCGGCAAATCGACGAAGAATATCTCATCGAAACGGCCCTTTCGCAGCAGTTCGGGGGGGAGCGAAGTGACGTCGTTCGCCGTGGCAACCACGAAACAGGGGGCGGTCTTATCGGCTAGCCACGAGATGAAGGTACCGAAGACACGCGCGGTCGTGCCGCCATCGCTGATTCCGGACGACTGCGTTCCAGAAAAGCCCTTCTCCATCTCGTCGATCCAGATGACATTGGGCGCGGTGCTCTCGGCGATACGGATTGCCTTGCGGATGTTCTCCTCGCTTTGGCCGACAATTCCTCCGAATATCTTGCCGACATCCATGCGGAGAAGCGGAAGCTTCCACAAGCCGGCCACTGCCTTCGCGGAGAGCGATTTGCCGCAACCCTGCACACCGAGCATCAACACGCCCTTCGGCGCCGGAAGCCCGAATTGGCGGGCCTTTTCCGAAAAGGCGACCGTCCGCTTGCCCATCCATGCCTTCAGGGAGTCGAGGCCACCGACGTCGGCAAATGCTTCCGAGGCGCGGTAATACTCGAGAATGCCGGACTTGCGGATGATCTGCTCCTTTTCGGAGAGGATCACATCGACGTCGAACCGGCGCTTCTCCACAAGAGACTTGGCGAAGACGTTCTCCGCTTCCGTATTCGTGAGGCCGATCGCCGCCTTGAGGATCTGCTCGCGCTGCACTGTGGTCAGGTTGGTGTCGACCTGTGTGTTTCCCTTGATCGACTGGATGATGCCGCTGAGCAGCTTGTCCAGGTCCTCGAGCCGTGGGAGGGCGTAGTCGACCACGGTGATGTCCTTCTCCAGTTCGCTGGGAAGGGTCAGGATCGGGGAGAGCAGTACAAGAGTCTTATACGACGTTTTCAGGGCATAGGTCAGGTCGCGCAGACGTCGAACCAGCCGGGTCTCATTCAGGAATGGGTGAAGGTCCTTGAAGAGAAACACCGCCTGTTCGCGCGACTCGAGGACGTAGTCCAGCGCCGCCATCGGGTCGCGGGTCACCTCATCTCGGTTGGCAAGGTTCGTCACAATGCCCTGCGTCACGGTCCATTGCAGCATTTTCTTGCCGCGGGCCTGGGTGATGGCGCGCAGCGCCTCTTCGACGCGGCGCTCCTCCCACGACACCACGTAGATAATGGGATACCGGGCGCGTATGAGGGTCTCTAATTCCTGGTCGGTTTCGGCCATTCCAGTTACCTGAACCTTATGCAGAAGTCGGCCGCGCCGATTCTCGATTTATTCCTTGGCAGCGCTCTGGACAATCGCGCTTGCCTTTTGCCAGGGCGGGCTTTTGAGGATTGGCTTTATCTCCGTCGTGCCGATCGCCTCTGTGACAATCCCGGTCTTATTGTCACGCAACAGAATTGTCGGCGTCGAATAGATATTGAGGCCGGTGCAATATTTCGAGGAAGCTCGTACCTCCGCCGCTTTCGTCTGGTCATCCACCTCTTTCATGACCTCAGCTCCGTTGAGCCCGAGGCTGGACGCGTACTTGTCATAAAAGCCGGGTTCCAGGTTGGCTTGATTGCCGTATAGCAAATCGTACATCGGCCAAAACTTGCCTTTGTCCGCGGCAATGGCGGCGAGCTGCGCCGCGGCGAGGGCGAAGGCGTGCTCATTCTCGAGCGGGCGCTGTACGAAGTACATGTTTACCGGAGCATTCTTAATCGCGTCTTCCAGCAGCGGTCGCGCGGTCGCGCAGTTGGGACACTGAAAATCCCCGAACTCGACGATCGTGTAGGCCGCATTTGCGGGACCCCGTGGCGGTGCGGCCGCGTGCTTGAGGACGTCCGGCCAATTCTTCTCGACCTTGGCGAAGTCGATTCTGGGATAGTTCGTTTTGGTGTCGGTATCGTCCGTGCTTGGGAGCCTCTCCAGCAGCTTAATTGAAACCAGCAAGGCCGCGAGTAGCGCGACCCAGATTGCGAATAGAACCGGCGGATTGACACGCCGTCTCGGGTTCTCCATGATTGTTCTCTATTTCTCAGTCCCGCCTGCTCGAAGGCGGGCGTGTTCCAGTCCGGATAGGATGAGTATCAGCGTGATGTCGCATGCCGATGTAAAACACCACGGGCAGAAGGCCCGGATTATGAAGTGAGCGACGTACTGCAGGTACCAGGAAAAGGCGAATCCCGCTGCGCTTAGAGCCAGACCAAGCCGGGCAAGCCGGAGATACCCGGCGGCGGTTTCTGATCCGAACTTCATCATTCCGAGCGTAAACAGCGCTACGTATGCCGCCAGCCCGAGGATCGCTACATGGATCGAGTACCGACCAACCGAGATATGCGAGTAGACACTGTTCTCGACGGTTGTACAGCCGCCGTTCGCGGTGCACGGCAACTCGACGTGGTTGTTGTGAGCCCACAAGAGGACGCCCGCGATCGTGGCTCCAATGAAGCTCAGTACGATGATCAGGACGTTATACGCGGAGGAAACATGTTCCGGGCGGGTGTCGACGCTTGCGGAAGCAACATTGCTGATCTGGTCGGTCTGGCTCATAGGTCCTGCTCGATCTTAACTTCTGCCCGTGCCGGCAGACGTTGTCGGAATGGCTGACGCGCCTCCTGTGGCCGTCGATGCATTGGCCGGATGCACGGTTACCACACCTGCGCATGCGGTGAACGGCAGAAATCCCTGGGTGCGCGCTCGTGTGTCGAAGTCGAACACTTTGTCGGGTCTGGTCAGGTAATCGGCCACGAACACCCGCTTCCCGGCCATTTCATAGCGGTCGAGCGCGCCGATGCGCGACGCCTGCGTGTTGAGGTCGTTGTCCTCGGGCAGGTCTCCGGCGTAGAACACATTCTCTGACAACACACCGTCCACGCGGCTCAGGTACTCGGCTCGGGGCTTATCCGCGAGTGCGTCGACGAACCCTTGATTGTCGACCACGACCACCGGGAAGCGCGAATGGCGGCCATGCACGGCACGCGAAATGGCTTCCACCAGACTCGCCATGTCGGCCGCCGCCGCGGGCCGCGCTCCCGCCTCGTCGGCATACCGGTCGCACCCGTCGAGGACAACGCCGTCCAGACCTGCCTTTCGCAGCCTGTCGATTTCGGCCCTGACCCTCGCCTGCCAGTCCGCATCCCAGTATCGTACGGAGTAGGCGGCCGGTGGCGTTCCCGCAGCGACCGGCTCAAGCCAGGCCGGCGCGGACGGACTCAGTGCCGGTACGGCAGTCCCCGCCGGCGCGGCGAGCCAGGCAGGGTTCCAGAGGGGCGAATCCGGTGGAACTCGGGCCACGTTCATTCTGGCGAGCACCATTTTATGAGTTCTGCCGCGGATCGTGTTGAGGGTGCTTCTGACGTTGTCTGGGAGGAGGCACGAATTATCGACCACCACAACCAGGTCGCTTCCGTTTTCCGCGAGTTGCTGAACGGATTGGGGCACGCCGGGCTGCGGGGGAGCGAGACACGACCACGAGTGCACTCCGGCAAGAGGATCGTTCGGGTGGCTGGTCGATGACGTCGATACGGGCGCATTGGCGGGGGGTGTGCCGGGCGGAATCGACGGCTGGGCGCCCTGGGCGCCCGTTGCCGGGTTAGGCGACATCATATTGCTCTCCGTGCTGGCGCCCGCGCATCCGGCCGTCACGATTGCCGCGACGGTCAGAACTAGACCGAGAGACCGAATGTTGCCCGTAAGTTGCATGTTTGACGCCCCCGAAGCTCAGAGACTATTGTAACCGATTGCGTTCCGGAAAAGCAACTTGAGCCCGCGGTGGCCAGGGACTTCCCGCCAGGCGGGGAGGAAAACCCGGTCGGGTGGGCGAAATATCCACTAAGCGATTAGTGTGCGCGGAAAACCGCCCCGGACCGTGGAACTGCCGGGAGCGCGCTACGTGCCGATCGATATCTACGAGGAGATATGCACAGTCATGACCACCTACACCCCCCAGAAGTCGGATATGTTCAGCTTTGGATTGTGGACCGTCGGCAATCCCGGCCGCGATCCGTTCGGCGATGCCGTCAGGACTCCGCTGACGCCCGTGGAGCGAGTGCACAAACTGGCGCAAATCGGAGCATGGGGCGTCAACCTCCACGATAACGACCTGGTGCCGTTTGGCGTCGGTGCGGCCGAGCGAGACCGGATCGTCGCGGAGTTCAAGCGAGCGCTGGCCGATTCCGGTATGGTTGTTCCAATGGCCACCACCAATCTGTTCTCGCACCCGGTGTTCAAGGACGGGGCGTTTACATCGAACGATTCGCGTGTCCGCGGTTTCGCCCTGCAGAAGACAATGGCCGCCATCGATCTCGGTGTGGAGCTTGGCGCCGGGATCTATGTGTTCTGGGGCGGGCGCGAGGGCGCGGAGGTCGATGCCGGCAAGGACCCGATCACGGCCGCAAAGCGCTTTCGAGATGCGATTAATTTCCTCTCGGAGTACGTGCAGGACCAGGGATACAACCTGAAGTTCGCCCTCGAGGCGAAGCCGAACGAGCCGCGCGGGGATATCTACCTGCCGACCACCGGAGCCATGCTCGGCTTCATCGCCACTCTCGACCACCCGGAGATGGTCGGCGTCAACCCGGAATTTGCCCACGAGACGATCGCCGGCCTGAACTTCGTCCACGCCGTCGCCCAGGCGCTCGAGGCCGGGAAGCTCTTTCATATTGACCTCAACGGTCAGAAGCCGGGCCGGTTCGACCAGGACCTGCGCTTCGGCCAGGAGGACTACAAGTCGAACTTCCTGCTGGTCAAGCTGCTCGAGGACAACGGCTATGCCGGCCCGCGCCACTTCGACGCCCATGCGCTGCGCACGAGCGATCCGGACGACGTCTGGGAGTTCGCAAAGGGCTGCATGCGGACCTACCTGATCCTGCGCGAGAAGGCCGCCGAGTTCAACGCCGATGCGGAGATCCAGGCGCTGCTCGCCGAGATCAACGCGGGCGATCCCGCTGTCGACCCGCTGCTCTCGGCCGGCTACAGCAACGCAACCGCCGCCGCCCTGCGCTCCCACACCTTCGACCCGGACGCGCTGGCCGCCCGTGCCCTTCCTTACGAGCGCCTCGACCAGCTTGTCTTCGACCTGCTCCTTGGCGTGCGGGGTCAATAGGCAAAGGGTAACCGGCAGGCCGGCAGCATCTTGGATCTGGAGACGCCGCCGGCCGCAGGCTCGCAGAACTTCCGAACCGATCACTGTGTCTCGCCGACCACCCGCCGCGCAAGCTCGTCGTAGCCGGGAAAGTCCTGCGGAAACGCGTAAAAATCCATCATAGTTGTTACGTAGCCCTCCTTGTGCTGCCGTAACGCCGCAGTTATGTTCTTATAGACTGGTTCATATTTGAAGATTCCACCCGGTGCGGACGGCGTGTCATGCTTGCATTGCTTTCCGAACAGTTCGGCGTGGCAGTATGTGCCGCGGGCCTCAAGGTGCCTCATCAGCACTTGAATGACAAATTCCTGTTCGGTAGGACCCTCGCAGAGTACATACAGATAGCTCACCGTGGGTAGCCTCCCGTCACGTTCTGTTCGTACAGGTCACCCAGGTCATAGTCCTCAAGCCATGCTTCCAACGGCTTTCTCTCCAGGCGAGTAAACGTGGATTCCCCCTTGCCGTCCGCTCCCTCTGGCCGCTCAATGACTATTATGTCGTCGGGCTGGTAGTTGCGTATGAGAATCGGTGACTGCGTTGCCACAATCACCTGACGATTTTCGGACGCCTCTTTGAGCAGATCTGAGACAAGTCCTATCGCCGACGGGTGCAGGCCAAGTTCCGGCTCATCAAACAGCATTATGCTCGGCATGCTCTCCTCAGGTTGAAGCAGTGCCGTGATGAGCGCTATCGCCCGCAGCGTGCCGTCGGAGAGTTGATGCGGTCCAAATTCGCGTCCCGAGCGGTCTGTCCATCCCATGAGGAGGCTCCTCGGATTGGCTGAGCTCGCGTCCAACAAAAAGTCCTGGATAAACGGCGCGACAAGCTCTACAGTCTGCACGATCCGTTTGTAGTTCGCCGGTTTATGCTCCTTGAGATGGTGAAGAAACACCCACAGGTTCCCCCCGTCGGTAGAGAGGGTATTTGCGGGCTTTCCGAGGTCTTGTGTCACGCGAATCGCGGCCCGTTCGCTCGTGTCGTGAAAGTGATATATTCCAACGGTACGGAGATGGTCACGGAATAATCGCGCAATCGTGCTGATCGTATTTGCCGGTCGTAAGTCCGCCTGCGTCAGCACGGCGGATTCCGGGCGCGGGCCACCCAATTCCTTCTGTTTTGGAGAAGCGTCTTTCCCTTCCCGCTGATATTCCAACGATTCGTTAGCGACAGTAAGATTGTCCGGAGCCCCCCAGCTCAATCGGAATGAATACCGTCTCCACTGGCCGTCTCCCTCGATTCTGACCGACGCCTCGATGTCGGTCGTCGCCTGAGCTCCATAGTAGAGAAGAGAATCCGCACGCCCCCTCAGTGCTACGTAATTCTGGAGGTTGCCGTTGGTATTGCGGAATACGTCGCTGAGCATGCGGAAAAAGTCGATGAAGTTCGACTTCCCGGAGCCATTCGCCCCAATGAGGACATTGAACCGGCGGAGTTCCATGTTATCCAGATTACGTATCGACTTGTAGCCCTTAATTGTCAGATTGGTGAGCGTTTCAACCGCCATTGTATTTCTCCTCCACCTTGCGCACCGACGGGGTGGCCGGCATCCGCATCCGGGTCGCGTCCCATCAGATTCTCGTCTATGAATCGCTCTATGTCCTCTTTCGGCTTGAGGCCGAGAAACTCAAAGACACACAGGTCGCGTACTTCCAGTCGGCGCCCAGCCTTCGAGGCGCCTTCTTGCGTGATCTCAATCAGTTTATTCTTGTCAATGGAAAGCGAGGTGCGCTCGTAAAGTAGACTGCCTATCTGCCGCTTGAGTTCGCGCACCGACCAGTTGCCTCGAATGCATTCGGCCTGGTAGAAAGCTCGCTGATCGTCGCTGGTTAGGTCCACAAGAAGTTCCAAATGGCTGTAGGACAGATCGTAAACGAGCTGCCCCGGGGGTGCGCTCAATAGTGGGGACACAGTGTCCACTATTGAGCCCGGCTCTTGGGACGTGGTCAGAAAGTGCTTGAATTGTGGGGACAGCGTCCCCACAATCTCAGGATAGAGCCGATAGAATCGAAGATACCGGTAGACCTGACGACGGTTGCAATTACTTATTCCAAGACCGGTAAGCTCATCTGAGAGGATGGTCAGCAATCTGTCGCCATAAGTCGCCCGGTCACCCCCGCGCAGTTCATACTCGGCGATATGATAACCTATCAGCCAGTTTCGCAACGTCAGGCACACGTTCACTGCCCGAGAAGCCTGTGTACTGAGTTCCTTGTGGACACAGTGGATCCGGTCCACGAGGCCCTCAAAGCTCAGTCCGAGCGCCTTCTGTTTTGATGGTGTCGTGTCGTCGCTCATGGAAGAATTCACGTCTTTCGCGATGGGTTCTCAGGACACTCACCGTGGCATAGAGAAACCGGAAACAGTCCGGTGGATACGACATGTGCTGTCCGTCCGATCGAACTCAAACGTCCTCCACATCCCACATGAGTCTGTGGAAATCCTCTTCAATCAGGCGAACCTTCCCGGTCTGGTCGTCCTTGCGAATGTCCTGCAGGTTGTTATCCCCGTTAACGTAAATGACGTCAAATTCCTGGTCCAGCGTGTTGTAGTTCTGCTTGCGGAAGACCTCATCGAGCTTCTCGTTCGGATTCTCCGTGGTGTCCCGCCAGATAATCAGCGCCTTCTCGCCATTCTCGCTGTTCCCCGGCCCCGGAAGCCGCCCGGTGACCAGATGGAACCCGCGGATCACGTCCATCGTATGCACCCGGAGCCCGAGCAGCCAGTTGAAGGTCTCTACCAAATCGACATTGACCTCTTTG
>JBKQWH010000148.1:0-4387 GCA_052139635.1 Capsulimonadaceae bacterium | reverse complement strand
GGGACTTAATGCGTGGGTCCAGTATCGTGAGAAACTCGAGTACTGCATTCTGCTTGCCCAGCACATCCAGTTGCCCGTAAAGATTCGCCATCTCGGCTTCACTCTCATGTGAGCGTAAGTTCAGGATGGCTACACCGGCGGAGCCAGTCTGATTCCCGTCACCGGTTTTCACGTCGTACATGAGCTGGCCGTTCGCAATGCTAATATGCGATCGTTGTGACTCATGACCTCCCACCGAGTAGACGATCTCGAGAGCAGATGCCGTGGTTGAGGCCTGGTCCACCTGAGCAACTACCGTGCCACCGATCGACACCGGGTACGTGGTCCGCAAATTGAGTGCGTAATTCTGCAGAAACCTCATCGTAAGGTTGTGGGTAGCTCCAGCGAGTTGAGCCGTGAGATCGATCACCTTGTCAGGATCATAATTCGAGAATGTAGGCAACCATAAGAGCTCAGGGGCAATGGGAAGTCCGCCCATTCCGCGCCATCCGTAGCTTGAAACGAATACCCGCGGATTGAGGCGGTCGTAAAAGGTAAACACCGCCTCCAAGACCGTGGATTTCCCTACATTATTGCGGCCACCCAGAAGCGTGATCGCGGTCATCGGAAGTTCAAGATCGCCCAGTCCCTTGAAGTTCTTAATGTGAAATGATTCCATCATGGCTACCAGTGTACCCGTTGATCCGGACCTCTCTGAAATTCGTCCGTCCTCACACCTCATACTCCCGGATGCGCGGCAGGACGCCGAGGAGGGCGAGGCCGGCGATGGCAATGCAGGCGACCGGGGTGAGCCAGGCGAAGGGAAGAAGCTGGCTGTCGCCGCGCGAGACGGCCAGGTCGAACTGCTGCTGGTTGACGTCGATGAGCGAGCCGAGGGCCGTGTCGAACTGGCTGAAGGCCCAGTCTGACTGGCCGGGCAGGGTGCCACAACAGAGCGCGATCGCGTCGTCGTGCTTGCCCGAGTTCTCGAGCTGCCGGATCTGCGTGTCGATAGCGACATAGGTCCCGAGAGCCCGCATCGTGTTAATGGCGTCCTCCTTTTCGCCGGAAAACGTGATGTTTCGCATCTCGTCGGCCAGGAAACCCTTGAAGTCCGCCGGGACCTGGTTCGCCCAGGCATTCGCATTGACATGGACCTGCGCGGCCTGGTCCGCCAGGCTGTTGAGGCTTTCACTCGGGCCGAAGGAAGCGAGCTTGGCGATGTTGGCAAAGAATTCCGCGGCGCTTGAGCTCCCGTACGACGGATCCAGCAGCCACCGGCTCTCCGCGGCGTTGGCGTCGTATGCGATTGCACGTGCGTGCCAGAGCGCATAGATGGAGTCGAAGCAGTCCTCCTTGGCGACCTTGAGATGGATCGATTCCTCCTGGAATGAGGCGGCCGAGAAGACGATAAAACCGATCGCGAGCAGGGTAGCGAGGGCCAGAAGCGGATTGACCAACCGGCGCATGCGCCGGACCAGGAAGATCTGCAGGGCCGCGAGCGCCGCCAGCAGCAGGACGCCTGCCGTCCAGAAGAATCCGACAATGGTTCCACAGACAGCTTTCTGGTCTGCGTACACCTTGGTCAGCATGTCGTCGTTGGCTTTGTCGAGCGCATCGGCCGCGGGCAAGAGAACCTTGTGCATCTCGAGCGTGGCCTGGTGGTACGACGGCAGCACTTCCGGGTCGCCGCCGCGCTTGTGGAAGACGCGCGACTGGGCGACATCAGCCTCGAAGACCCCCAGGCCTTCCTCGATGTTGCGGATCGGGACCCTCTCCGCGTCGCCGTACGTGATGTTCTCCGCAGCGCTGACCAGGTTGTCGGTCACCTGCTTGCGGTCGGCATCGTACGCGTTGAGGGCGTCCTGATATTGGCCCGGAGGAGCGATCAATTCGTTGGCGACATCGGCGTCCATATCCGCGAGGCCGGCTTTGATCTTCTCGGCCATGACAATGCTCGGGGCGGAATCGTGGCCGATCGTCTTCATCGCGTAATGCATCTGGGCCGTGACCGCCTCCACCGCCAGAAAGAACAGCAGTGTGGCAGCGCACGTCAGTGCCAGCGCGAATCGCAGTCTGTGGGGAGTGTGCCAGGGCGCTTTCCCAGCGGCAGCCGGGCTTGCAACGGCGATACCGAGCGCGGCGAGCGCCTTGAGATCATATTCGGGAGTGGGGTCGAGAGCGGGGCCGGCCATGGATTAGCTCCTTCTGCCCCGGATCACAATCCGTGTCCAGTAGCCGAGCGTCACCTGGTCGCCGTCGGTCACGGGCGTCCGCACGCCGCCAGCCACGTCCGTCCCGTTCAGGCGGGTCCCATTGGTCGACCCGAGATCGAGCAGCGAAATGGTCCCGTCCTGTTCGCGCAGCAGCTTCGCATGCCGGTGCGAGACACCCGAATCATTGACGTTGATCTCGGGGTGGATATCGCGCCGGTCGCTGCGGCGTCCGATCAGGCTTTCCGCCAGATCGAGCGGATACGTGCGCTCGGGCTCGTTGGGCAGCGGCAGGTTGGGGTCTGGGTCTGTGTAGAGGGACCCGTCGATCGAAAGGACGGCGTCCCATCCGATAAACTCACCAGACGCGATTACCGGGGCGGGCGTTGATAGTGGGGCTGCCGCCACGGGGTCAGGACCAGGGGCGAGCCCCACGTCCGGCGGCGGGGCCGGTGCGGCGGTGACGCTCGGCGTTGTCCACGACTGGTGGGTCGAGAAGTTGTATCGGCAGACCTCGCAAAAAATCGCCGCCATATTCGTGCGCGGTGTTCCGCAGTCCGGGCAAACATTGCTGTCGGATTGGATGGTCGCAGTGGGAACGGTCGTACTGCCGATCGACGCAGTAATCGCGCTGTCTGTCGCGTCGATCTTCGCCCCGCACTCCGAACAAAAATCGGGGTCCGTCGAATGGTGGCCCTTCGGGCAGATGATATCCATGGTTGTGCTACTTTCGCTCTGTGATACTGTTCGGGATTTCGCTACGACCGGCTGACCCTCGACGTTCGCGTCGACCCGAGGTCGAGATCCATCTCGTCGGCCTTGTTGACCGTCTGCTTGAGGCGGACGGTGCCTTCGTCGGCGTCGACGATGTCGACGACCTTGCGAAGTCGACGGGTGGTGTCCTCATTGCCGGACTCCTGCGCCAGTTTTGCGGCCTTGCCGAGCAGCCGGGTAGCCACCTCGGCGTCGCCGTTCGCGCGGGCCTCGAGGCCTTTCTGAATCGCGTCCGCCAGTTCCTCCTGGCCGGTGTAGTGCGCGACCTGCACGTTGATGCGGGTCGAGAGCGCCTCATCGGGCGTCCAGGTGGCGAGGATTCGGCCTTCCGCCGGCTTGAACTCCTGCAATTGACCGCCTTCGGTGTAAACGACGCTCGGCCGGCAGGCGAGCATCTCGTCGCCGACATCGCCGGGCGAGACAAACTCGACGGCGACGTAGTAGTCGCGTGATTCCGAGCCCCATGCGCCGGTCGGGTACTCGCCGGTCTGCCCGTCGACCGTGACTCGCCGGTCGGTGAGTGGAACGATCTCCGGGCTCATCTGCTTGACGGCGACGATTTTGGCGCTCTTCGGGGTCCAGAGCCGCAGGCGGACATCGCCGACCGCGCGGGTCAGGTTGCTCTGCAGGGTCTCCTTGAAGTCGGCCTCGATGCCGGCCGGCTCGGCGATGATCTTGGCGCTGCCAAGCAGCCGCTGTGAGATCGTTTGAAGCTGGCGCACCTGCCAGTCGGTCCCGACCCCGCGGCACTCGCATTGAAAGGCCCCGTCGCACCGGGCCAGCTCCTGGGTGAGCATCAGCTCGTCCTCGTCCCCGTTCTTGCCGTCGGTCAGGAAGATGGCCTGATGGATCGCATCGGGCACCTGGGCAAACTGCGCGCGCGCCGTTGCCAGGCCGGTGGACATGCTGGTCCCCCCGCGCGCCTCCAGCCGCCGCACGGCGGCATCCGCGTTCGCCTTATTGACAGCGTTTGCCTGCCCGACGGGGTAGACGACGCTTGCGACGTGGCAAAACGAGACAACAAAGAACCACTGATTCTCGTCGAGCATCTGGATGACCTGGCGGACCGCGTACTTGACGGAGTCGATGCGGGCGTACTGCATCGAGCCCGACGTGTCCACGATCAAACCGACCACGGACGGACGTGCCTGCACGGGCGCCCCGCCGGCGCCCCCGCCAGATGCGGTCACGGTGAGCACCGAATCGACCCGGTTGGCGCCGGGCGAAAGATACGGATTATGGAAGCTTTCGAGCTTGAACTGCATTTTCTTTACCCCTGACCCGGCTTAGTGATCGCCGGCCATTCCAGTCGCCAAGAATCCGGCACTATTTTCTCTCTTCTAGATTCCTTGAGTCTCCGAACTTGTCCGTGAGTCAAGTTTGGCGCCGCTCCGTCAGTTCATATCGTGGGACAGGCCTCC
>JBKQWH010000147.1:0-15476 GCA_052139635.1 Capsulimonadaceae bacterium | reverse complement strand
ATCAGTCGCGGGCGGAGACAGGCACGGAGGCCTGTCCCACGATAGGATCAGTCGCGGGCGGAGACAGGCACGGAGGCCTGTCCCACGATAGGATCAGTCGCGAGCGGAGACAGGCACGGAGGCCTGTCCCGCGATAGGATCAGTCGCGGGCGGCGGGCCGGTTCAGGGGTCGAACACCGATCGCATGGCGGAGTTGATGTCGGAATGCTGGAAGGCGTAGCCGGCCTCTTTGAGTTTGGCGGGTTCCACACGGCTGCTCGCCAACAGGAGTTCGTCCGCCATTTCGCCGAATATGATCCGGGCGGCGAAGGACGGCAAGGGGGCGGCGGTTGGTCGCCGGATCGCTTTTCCGAGCGCACGGGTGAAATCGGCGTTCGTAATTGCGTGCGGCGACACTGCGTTGACGGCGCCCGAAAGCTTTGCGTCCCGCACCGCCCATTCGACGATCCCGGTGATGTCCGGCAGGGTAATCCAGCTCATCCACTGCCGGCCGCTTCCGACCACCCCACCCAGGCCCATCCGAAATGGCGGCAGCATCTTCGCGAGAGCTCCTCCGTGAGCGGCCAGCACGACGCCAAACCGGAGCAGAACAACGCGGATTCCGGCGTCCGACGCCGCGCCGGTCGACTGTTCCCATTGCCGGCAGGTTTCCGCGAGAAACCCTTTGCCGGCGCCGGAGGACTCTGTCAGGATCTCGTCACTCCTGTCCCCGTAGTATCCGATGGCCGACGCCGAGATCAGAACAGCGGGCTGGACAGGCATCCGCGCGATCGTCGCTGCGATCAGCTCCGTCCCACGGACGCGGCTCGTGAGAATTCGATCCTTCTGCACCGCCGTCCACCGCTTTGCCGCAATGCCCTCGCCGGCCAGATGGACGACCGCGTCGACACTGCCGAGGTGCGTGGCGTCGAGCACGCCCGCATCCGGATCCCAGGCAACCTCCCCCGCTTCCGGCTTGCGACGAACAAGGGGAACGACCGTATGCCCATCGCCGGTCAGTCGTGCACGCACAGCCGAGCCGATCAGTCCGGATGAACCTGTCAGCACTATCCTCATCGGTGAGCACTCCTCCCACCGCCATTTGAAACGATCCGTCTCCGCGGCATCCACCGTCTTTAACCACGCGAGTAGACGAATCGATCCGGGATTTGTCTTGAACTGTGACGAGGATGATGAAATGATGCGGATGATTAAGAACCACCCGTGGTGAAATCTTCTTCTTTCTTCTTCGTTCAGGCTCGGCCTGGTTAGGCCTGCGCTCCCGATAGTTGGAGGCCGTAGCCGAGACCGCGACGAGTCTCGAGGAGGGAGCCGGCGAGCGGGGGGAGCTTGGCACGAAGGCGGCGGATGTGGATGTCGACGGTGCGCTCGCCGCCGTCGAAGTCGACGCCCCAGACAAGGTCCAGGAGGCGCTCGCGGGCAAAGAAGCGGCCACGATGGACGGCAAGGAAGCGGAGGAGGTCGAACTCGCGCGGGGTGAGCGGGACAACAGCCCCGTCGCCGGCCAGGGCTCGACCACCCATAAGGTCGATTATCATCTCACCGACGGCAACCCGCTCGCCGTCCTCGATATGGCGTTTGCGAAAGAGCATCAGCTCGACACGGGCGAGCGCTTCCTCCGGCGCATATGGTGGGAGCAGAAAATCGTCCGCCAGAGACGGCCACTCGGGAAGCGCAAGATGCGTCGGTCGAAACAGCGCGAGGCAGAGCGGTTTGGGCATGTCGTCGCCCCAGGCGCGCTGCAGCAGCTTCAAGGCATAGCGAAGCGGGAGACAGTCTATGGCAGTGGACAGATCCGCCAACAGCACATCCGGAGGGCATCCGTCGAACGCCTCACAGAGCCACTGCACGACCGATTGTCCATCCAGCGAAGTGTGCCTGACGGTGTAACCGCCCCGGACAAACAGCGCCGACATGGGCTCCGCTATTCCCGTTTCACCAGGAGCGACAATTAGAATGTTTTGCATGGCACGCCGGTCAAGAGATCAACCAACCGCGCCCATGCGGTAAAACTGCGACGACACGGTTCGGAGAGCGCGAGCGCCCCGCGAGATTGAAAGCTTACAAGTATTATAGCACCCGTTTGCGCGCAGGGACAAACCGGCGCCGCTCGTTCATGGCAGCGTCTGACTGGTCTTACAGGTCGAACCCTCATGGCAGGTGAGGGCAACGGCGATGTCGCCGGCTTCGGTTAGCCGGACAGGATATACCCGCACCGGACAGTCGCCTACGATTGGGGCACCCGTTTCCAGGTTGAATTTCCACCCGTGAAGCGGGCAGATGAGGGTCCGGCCACCCAGAAGGCCGTCGGCGAGCGGTCCTGAGCCGTGTGGACAGCGCGCGTCGGTGGCGTAATACGCGCCCGTGCGCGAGTGAAACACCGCAATTCGACGGTCCAGGGCTCCGACCGTCTCCGCAGGCACCACGACGAACTCGCGACCTTCGCCAACGGGAATCCGGTCGGCCGGGCCAAGGAGGACTTCGGTCTCACCGTGAGTCATCGTGCCGCCTCCACCGGGAGCGTCATTGCGAACCTCCCGGCCATATCGGGAGCGAGCGACCGTGCCCACGGATCGACATAGGCATCGACCGCCTCCTGCATCGCCGCGTCTAGCCGCGCGGCGATCCCCTCGGCATCGTCGACCACAACGGCGCGGATCTTGTCGATCCCGATCCGCTCCACAAAGCCGTAGGTGCGCTCCAGATACCGGGCATTCTCGCGATAGTACTGCATGAATCGGCCCATCAGCAACAGTACCTGATCGTGGCTTCCGGCCACGCAGAGCAAGTCGGCCTTGCGGACGTGGGCGCCCGCGGCGCCGCCGACATAGATCTCCCACTTGCCACCGTCGACAGCCACGGCGCCAACATCCTTGACGGTGGCCTCGGAGCAGTTGCGCGGGCAGCCCGCCGTGGCCAGCTTCATCTTGCCGGGGCTCTCGATGCCCTGGAAGCGGCGCTCGATTGCGACGCCGAGACTGGTACTGTCCCCCACCCCGTAACGGCAATGCTCGCTGCCGACACACGTTTTGCAGGTGCGAAACGCCTTGGCGTATGCATGCCCGCTCGGGATTTCCAGGTCGCGCCATACCGCCGGCAGATCCTCCTTGTGGACGCCGAGCAGGTCGATGCGCTGGCCGCCCGTGATTTTGACGGTCTTCACCCGGTACTTCTCGGCGACGTCGGCGATCCGCCGCAGTTCGGCCGGGCTGGTCACGCCTCCGTAGATGCGCGGCACAACCGAGAAGGTACCATCCTTCTGAATATTGGCGTGAACTCGGTCGTTGATGAAACGGGCATCGGGCTCATCGACATATTCTGCGCCCCAGATCGTCCGCAAGAGCGATGCCAGCCCCATTTTGCTGCCCGGATCTTCGACTCCACCTGCGAGGGTCTCGAACACCGACGAGACGCTGCGCAGTTCCCGTTCGCGTACCGCCGCGGTCAATTCCGCCTTCGTCATCGGCACGCCGGGGACGTAGTAGTGCGCGGCCGGGTCCTCTTCCACGCGCCCTCCGCAGACCCACTCGACGATTTCACCGACGAGGGCCTTGCAGGAGCCGCACCCGGTCCCGGCGCGCGTCGCTTCCATCACCATCTTGAGCGACCGCTTGCCGCCCTCGACACATTTGCGGATCTGACCCTTGCTCACGCCGTTGCAGTTGCAAACCTGGGCGCCGTCGGGCATCTCGAGCATTGTTGTGGCTGTCGACGCCTTACCGAGGTCGAACAGGAGGCCCGCCCGATCGTCGGGCAGGGGGGTCGCGCGGTCGAACGCCTGCATCAGGGGCGACGCCTTCGCGTTGTCTCCGAGCAGGATTGCGCCGACGAGGACATTGTCGCGAATGATCAGCTTTTTGTAGACGCCGCGGCGCTCGTCGGAAAACGCGACCACCTCATCGGATTCGCCGGCCGGTGTGGTCAGGCCCATCGACGCCAGCTCGACCCCGAGGACCTTGAGCTTTGTCGCGAGCTTGGAGCCGCGGTATACCGCATGCGGCCTATGGCCTGTTAACACATCGGCCAGCACCTGCCCCTGCTCCCAGAGCGGCGCGACCAGGCCGTAAACGCGCCCATCGTGCTGCGCGCACTCGCCGACCACGAAGATATCGGGGTCGTCCACCGAGCGCATCTGGTTGTCGACCACGATCGCCCGGTCCACGCTCAGACCGCAGTCGCGCCCGATCTCCGCGTTGGGCCGGATACCGGCCGAGATCACCACCATGTCGCACGCCAGCTCGGCGCCGTCGGCAAACCGCAGGCCGGTTACCGCGTCGCCACCGAGGATCTCCCTGGTCGACTTCGCCAGGTGCACCTGGATGCCCAGCTTCTCGAAAGCGGTCTTGAGGATGGCGCCCCCCGCCGGGTCCACCTGATTCTCCATCAGGTGCGTCGCGAGATGGACGACATGGACTTCCACCCCGTAGTTGAGCAGACCGCGGGCGGCCTCCAGGCCAAGCAGTCCGCCCCCGATTACCGCCGCGCGGCGGCACTTGACCGCGAACCCGGCGATCTTTCGGCAGTCGTCGATGGTGCGAAACACGAAGACCCCATGTTTGTATGGTGCGGCCGGTCCGCTCGGGGAGTCCGGTGCAGCGCCATGTTCGTGCAGCCCGGCGAACGGCGGGACCAGCGGCCGGCTGCCCGTGGCGATAATGAGCTTGTCGTACTCCGTCCGAGCGCCGTCGACGTCGACCACGGACTTGCCCGGCCGGTCGATTCTTTCAACCCGTATACCGCACCGCAGGTCCACGCCATTCTCGGCATACCATTCCACCGGATTAAGGAAGATGTCCCCGGCCTGCTGGCTGCCATTGAGAACGTTGGAGAGCAGTATTCGGTTGTAGTTCCCATATGGCTCGTCGCCGAATACGGTGATCTCGAAGCGCTCCCCGCCGCCGCGCAGGAGGATCTCCTCCACCGTACGGGCCCCCGCCATCCCATTCCCGATCACCACCAGTTTCTGTTTGCCTACCATGTTATTTTCCTATCGTGCGTGAGACGTCGCTGACGTCTTTGTGCCAGTTGCTCCCGAACGAGAACAAGCGCCGTGCGAATCCGCTGGAATCGCATTTACTTGAAAGGCGCTATTGGCGCCCGGATATTCATGAATGGGAGGCTGCTTTGCCGAAGGATACGCGGTGGGACTATCCATCGCGAGTTCAGTGCCGAGCATCGAGGCAGTGTCGCCGCCGCGTCAGTGCGGGGCCACGGTATGAAGTATATCCGCCGAATGTTTCCGCCATGTTTCCAAAAATGGGATCGTATGAAATCTTTTTGCCGGGCAGGCCACCGCCAAACGGCCAGACGTCGGAGCCATACGGAGATACGCCAGTGTTGCGGCCTGTCGCCGCGCGCAACGCGGCGGTTGCACGAGCGAGACGTCCCGTCCACTCCTCAGTTCGTGGGCTAGAACGGCCTATGGGTGATCGCGAAGTAGACCGTACGCGCGACACCGAAGACGAGGAACGCGACAACACCGGCGCCGGACAGCGCGTTTTTCCGTTGAGCGGAAAGTGTGAACAGCGGACGCCGCCGAAGAAGCCACGCCCCGTATTGAAGCCAGATCACCCCAAGAATGCAGAACAGGGCCGGACCAAGCGGATGCCAACGACAGGATTGCGCGATGTGTCCGTGGGCCAGACATACAAAGCTGCGCGTCAGGCCGCATCCCGGGCAGGGCAGTCCGGTAAGATTGTAAAACGGACATATCGTCGGAAGATGCAAAATGCGTCCGTCGGCCCCGGGCACGGGCAGCAGCGCCGAAGCGGCGAAAATCCCGCTGATCAGTGCAAAGGCGAATGGCGCCTGAGTAGCTCGGCCCCGGTCCATTGACGATTCCAACGCAATTCCCCCTGTCTATCCCACATACCGATAAAGCCTGAATGAAGAAAGAGAGATTAACCACGGACAGCACGGAAATCTCATAACTTTGAGCGTCCTCAGGCTTCGGACCTCTCCAGTCCGAGGAGTCGTGTGGGAGTCCGGGCAGCCAATTGCCAGGTGGCTCCCGTCGATTATTTCGTCCGAGGCTCGTCAATACGTCGGACTGTCGTCGACATTAGCGAGATTCGACCGGCTGCGGCGGCGCCGGCGCCGCTGCGCGCTGGGTGGGCGGGGGAGCAAACCGCGTGGATCTGTTCGCGGACTGTGCCGCAACCAGTTCATCCGCCAGGGTGTGCTCCTTACCGACGACGGTCAACGGGAACTCCTCGCCGTTTTCGCTGACAACCGAGATGGTCGGTTTGCCCTGCCAGATGATACAACAATTGGCGAGCGGAACGGTTTCCCAGAACCCGTCCGGATGCTGCGCGATCACGACCTGATCGATTACGGTGACGCTGTCGCACTGCATCTGCGACGATCGCAGTTGGGAACTTCCACCCGACTCGTACGGACGCCACGATGCAACCAGCGCTTTGCCGGAAATCCTTACCATTTAGAACACCTCCCGACGCAGGGATACTGTTAATACAGTTATACGCCGTTTTTGGCACAATCTCCTTTCGCCGCGAGGCATTTCGGAGCAATTCTTTTAGAACCTGCCGTACAATTAGGAGGGCTTTAGCGCACCGCCGTCGCGCCATCGCCGGACGGGGTGTCCCGCGGCCGGCGGTATAATGGAGTCGATCGTCGGCCATCGGGCGCACTGCGGATCGCTCCTCTTAAGGGATTGTTGTCCACCGCGAGCAAACCGGGCCACGGGCGGTGGTACTTTTCGCCACGGTGAGGGGTCTCAATGAGTGGCGGGAACAACGGAAGCAAGGGACTCGTTATAGAAATATGCACACGGCCTTCGCCGCCCGGGAGGCCGGCGGCATCAGCAGTGAGCTGAGCGTGATATCCCTTGTGAACGACTGGAGATCGGAAGCGTGTCTACGAAAACCGATACCCGCCCAAACCTGAACGCGCCGCGTGTTGATCGCGAGACGTCCCCGCGGCCGTCGACGCTGGAACGCGCCCGGCGCGGGGACCGAAAGGCCTTCAGCCGGCTGATGGAGCCCTACCGGCATGAACTGGTGGCGTTCTGCTATCGACATGCCGGCTCGCTCGTTGAGGCCGAGGATCTGGCGCAGGAAACCCTGGTGCGTGCGTTTCGCGCCATGGGAAGCTTTGAGGGCCGCGCGACCGCTCGCAACTGGCTGTACCGGATCGCGTTGAACTTGTGCATTAACCATGCGGAGCGTAAAGCGCCGCCGTGGGAATCGCTCGATGACCCGGCCGATTCGACCGCGATAACCATTGAGGCGCCGAAGAACCCGGCCGACGAGCGCGAGGACGTACGACTTGGGTTTGTGGCGCTCATGCAAGTACTGCCGGCCCGGCAGCGGGCCGTACTGGTGCTGCGCGACGTGCTCGGGTGGAGCGCCGACGAGACCGCTCGAATTTTGAACACAACGGTCCCGTCGGTAAAGAACGCTCTGGCCAGAGCCCGCCAAACGCTGGCGCGCCATCCGCGCGGCGCCGATCCGGCGGCAGTGCCCGACATGGCAGTTGCCGACCCCGCCGCGCGGGCCGTGATCGCGGAGTGGGTCGATGCGTTTGAAAAGGGCAATACAGCGCGTATGGTCGATCTCCTGACCGACGACGACGCAAAAGGTGTGATGCTCGGCGCACCGCGCCGAGCAATGACCGCGGATGAAGGACGAGAACGTGGCGAGACTGCTGCCGCAACAAACGAAGCGGCCCGCGTGAGGCGACGCCTCCAACAAGATACGCCCGGGGCTTTACCCACTGCTGCCGCAGAAAATCGCGCACCGGCAAACGCCGGCACTCATACACAACAGGGTGCTCGCGGAATAAGAGTCCGCTTAGAGAGCCAATGAGGATATAAATCGCAATGGCGAATGACAGAGAACGAAACGATAATCGCCGCGGGCGCTCGGAATCCGGACCAGGAGACACGTCGCGAGGCGACTCCGGCGGCCCTGCTCGCGCGTTGCCGATCCTCGACCAGATCCTCAAGGAGACGGACCCGATGGACAAGAGCTTCCATCGACTCCTCCTTCTGAGGCATCAGCTTGAGGTCGACGAGCAAGAGTACTCGCATACGCAGGACCTGTTGCACAAGTATGATGAGGCGTACACCAAGCTGACTCAGCCCGCAAACCGAATTGCCGTCTTCCTGTCTCGAAACGACGACGGGACGGCCAACATCGCGATGGGCGACAACGACTGGTACACCAATGTTGACCCTAACGTGGATCCGTCGACGCTGAAGACAGGCACGCGGGTCAAGGTCAATGAGGCGTATGCGGTGGTTGGGGATATCGGTCCGGCTCGGAATGGACAGGTCGTCAAGATCAGCGAGGCTCTTCCCGACGGGCGGCTGCGCATTGGAGGGGACATGCAAGGCATGAACTCCCGTATTATCCTGCGCGGATCGGACCTCGCGGACATGCCCATCAAGTCCGGCTCCGAAGTGAGGGTCGAACCGAACTTTCGAGTGGCTCTGGAGGTACTACCGACGAAGGATGCACAGGATTACCTTCTGGATACCGTGACGGAGATTCCGTGGGAGAAGGTGGGCGGCCAGCAGGAAGCAATTGCGGTCATCAAGGACGCGATCGAGCTGCCGCTGCTTTATCCCGAGCTTTACGAGCGCTTCGGCAAGCGTCCGCTCAAGGGCATCCTGCTCTACGGACCTCCCGGATGCGGCAAGACGCTGATCGGGAAGGCCACGGCCTACAATATCACCCAGGAATACAAGACCCGGACCAAGCGTGATGTCAAAGAGTACTTCATGTACATCAACGGCCCGAAGATTCTCAACATGTGGCTTGGCGAATCCGAGCGGCAGGTGCGCGAGATATTCTCGACCGCGAGGGAAAAGGCCAAGGACGGGTACCTGGTGTTCATCTTTATCGACGAGGCCGAGAGCATCCTGCGAACGCGCTCGTCGGGACGCTTGACCAACATTTCGAACACCGTGGTCCCGCAATTCTGCGCGGAGATGGACGGTCTGATATCGATGGAGAACGTCGTGGTCATGCTGACGTCGAATCGACCTGACTATATCGACCCGGCCATCCTGCGCCCGGAACGCATCGACCGAAAGGTGAAGGTGGTACGTCCCGACCGTAAGAGCACGGAGGAAATCCTGGGCATCTACCTCCACAAGGACCTGCCGCTGGACTACCGAACCGTGGAGGCGCAGGGCGGCGAGCCGAAAGCGCGCCAGTTCCTGATCGAGAGCACAACCGAGTTTATCTGGACGAGAAACCACGAAACGGAGTTTATCGAGGTCTACCTGCGAAACGGATCGGTGGACACGCTCTACTGGAAGGATCTTGTCTCGGGAGCCCTGCTCACGTCGATTGTCGAGCGCGCCAAGGACTATGCCATCAAGCGTTCGATCGATGTCAAGAGCACGAAGGAAGGCGTCTCGTGGGACGATCTCGAGCGGGCCGTCCGGACCGAGTACAAGGAGAACGAGATATTCCCGAAGACGGACAATCTGGAAGACTGGCTGAAACTTCTGGACTACGACCCGGAGAACGTCGTCCGGCTCAACCCGATCAAAGCCAAGAAGGGCAGCCAGATCACGAGGCGGAACGTGATTTAGGTACAGTCCGGAGTTTACACCCTGACGCCGCGTTAAGGGGATCGCGCGGGACGATTTCCGGGGGTCTGAGTTGCCGCTTTTTGGGATTGAAACAGAATATGGGATCGCCGTCGCCGGGAAGGGTGCGGCCGATCTGGTGGCCGAGTCGCGCTCCGTAGTCCGCGCGTACGACGGCGTCTATGCGTCGCCGTGGTACTACCGTGGCGAGGACCCTCGCAACGACATGCGCGGATTCCACGTCGACCGCCTCTCGCAGGACCCGGACGACGCCATGTTCGATGTTCCCACGAAGAAGCCGCTCCCGATCGAGGAGGAGCGGGCCGACAGGGTTCTCGCAAACGGCGCCCGTATCTACAACGACCACGGGCATCCGGAATACGCGACACCGGAGTGCGCCACGCTGCGCGACCTTGTGACACACGACAAGGCCGGTGAGCGCATCGTTTGGGATTGTGCCCGCAGGCGTGGGGAAGACGCCGGGTCGATCCAGATATTCAAGAACAACACCGACTTCCACGGCTCGTCATACGGGACGCATGAAAACTATCTCGTGTCGCGCGCAGTCCCGTTCGACGACCTTGTCAGTGGACTGCTTCCGTTCTTTACGACCCGCATTCTTTACGCGGGCGCCGGCAAGATCGGGGTCGAACCGCGCGGCGACCGCGGCGTGTATCAGTTGTCTCAGCGGGCGGACTTCTTTACCGAAATCGCATCGGTGGACACACTCTACCGAAGACCGCTGATCAACACGCGCGACGAGCCCCACGCCGATGCCGCCGAATGGCGCCGCCTGCACGTTATCTGCGGCGACGCGAACATGTCGGAGTTTGCAACGGCCCTGAAGGTCGGGACGACTTACCTGGTGCTCTCGCTGCTCGAACGGGGATGGCGGGCGCCGATCCGGCTGAAGGACCCGGTTGGATCGATCAAGAAGATCTCGCGAGACCCATCTTACCGGTGGCTGATCGAAGTCGAAAACCGCGGGTCCATGCCATCGGTCGACGTTCAGCGTATCTATCTGGAAGCAGCCAAAGAGCAGCTTGCCGGACGGGGATTCGACACTGACTGGACCTTGCGCGCATGGGAGGACACGCTCGACACTCTGGAAAACAGCCCGCTCACGCTCTGCGACCGGCTCGACTGGGTGGCCAAGCGAGGCCTCCTGGCAGACTATGTTGAATCGGAAGGAATCGACTGGAGCGACGAGTCCCTGGCGTCGTTTGACATGGCGTACACGAGCGTCGATCCGGACGAGGGTCTATATTACGCGCTGGAGCAGGCCGGAGAGATGGTTCGCCTGACCGATGACGCCAGCATCGCGGCGGCGATGATTGAACCACCGGAGCAAACGCGTGCCGCAATCCGGGGCGGAATTGTGTCCCGATTTGCCGGCAATGTCGGAGTTGTCGGCTGGAACAAGCTCGTCCTGCGGCAGGACCAAACTTCCTGGGTCGCGGATCTCGACGATTATTTGACCCCGGAGCGCGTACTTCCGGTGTCTCAGGCACTTCGGAGCGCAGCGGGCCTAAACGAGTTTTTGGCCTTCTGCCGCGAACAGGGTAAATAGTAAGTGTATGTCCATTGGACACCCCTTGCCCATGGGTGAGGGCCGGTCCGGCCGGCCAGCCGGCGGAGGAAGCGATTATGCCGATGACCGATGAAGACCGCGCAACGCGGCCGGTAGGACCCGTCGATCCGCTACGCAAGGAAGGCGACGAGACGGGGCCCGTCCGCCCGGACGTACAGCGTCCGGACCGCAGTGATTTACTCAAGCGCATGAAGCGTGTCGACCCGGATCAGGCGCGCCGCTACCGGCAGCGCAGCGGGCAGTAGCGCGCGGCTGGTGAACTTACTTAAACCCGGCGTTGCCGGAACCAAGCGCGGCTCAAGGCGATATACGCCGCGGCTGACCGGCCTTCGGTCAGCCGCCCGTCCCGGACGAAGAACCAGATGTATTTGCGCTATTCAAGCGCGATTCAACCTGTCAGATAATAATGGATTGACACAGGATCGAGATCAAAAGCATGGCATTAATGTTCGAAAGCAGAGGAAGCTTCGCCGAGTTGCTGGCGGAAGCTTCAGGACGTGTCGGCCCCGCGCTGCCGCCGCTGCAGGCGGCTCACGGGACAGGAAATCGTGAAATCGATACCCATGGCACGACCGTCATCGCAGTGAAATACCGCGACGGCGTTGTGAACGTCGCCGATCGACGCGCCACAGCGGGGTTCACGGTGATGTACGATCAGGCAGAGAAAGTGCTGGCGCTGGACGATTACACGCTGATCTCCATTTCCGGTTCGTTCGCAAAGAGCGTCGAGGTGGTCCGGTACTTGCGGCACACCTTCAAGTATTTCGAGCGCTCGCAGCTTCAGCCAATGTCCCAGGAGGGCAAACTGATGGAGTTGCAGCGCGTTATCGCGAACAACGTTCCGGCTGCGCTGCAGGGGATCGGCGCGTTTATCCCCGTCCTGTCGACCTTCGACCGCGATGCGGGGCAGGGGCGCATCTACTTTTACGATGCAATGGGCGGGCAGTTCGAAAACGCCGAGTACGGAGCGGCCGGCAGCGGTTCCGGCCCGATCCGGGGCGCTTTCGAGTACATCCTTCGCACGAAGGGCCCCTTCCGCGACATGAGCCGTCAGGATGCGCTCCACGAGAGCCTGACCCTGCTGGAGATCGCCGCCGACCTCGACACAGCCACCGGTGGCTCGGCCAAGCACCTGCCAGCCGCCAAGTACATCACCGACGCTGGCATACTGGACTTTACCGAGGATGAAATCAAGGCCGCCCTCGGACGGTGAATGGCGTCATTGCCCCGAATTGCGGTGCATCTCGCAGGGGATCGAGGAGGGCGCAAGAAGAGCTTTCGATTTTTGCTACTGCGGTCGCGCGCCCGGAGCGAGCCCGCGCCTTCGATAATCGGCCTGCAAACGGTTTAACCACCAGCGGCCGCTTCTCGTCGGCTTGGCACAGGGGTTAGTCCCAATAGCCATGCCCTATCGGGCTTGGGCCGACCGCGTTGGGTTGGCCAGGAGTAAACTTAAATTGCCATACAGTCCCTATGACTGGAACGAGAGTATCCAGCAGAGAAACGAATATATCGAGGACCGGCTCAAAGACGGCAGCCCGGTCATTGCCATTGCCTACGACGACGGCCTGGTGCTCTTCACGATGCGCCAGACACAACGCAAGGTATACGAGGTTTATGACCGCCTGATGATGAGTGCGATCGGGAACCACAGCGACATCGAACAGATCCGCGTGGGGGCGATCGATGCCGCGCACGTCGAGGGCTTCGAGCGCTCGCCGGACGATGTGAGCGTGCAGCGGCTTGTCAGCTTTCGCATCTCGCCGGCCATCAAGCGAGTTTACAGCGATCCGTTCGCGCAGCCGGTCGTCTTTCGCGGCATCTTCGCCGAGCTCGGCAAGACGGCGGATCGCGATGTCTTGATGACTGTCTCCTACGACGGCGAGTTTGCGAACAGCCCGGGTATCGCCGTTGTTGCGGGGACAGCCTATGCCGAAGACCGCATGAAGAGCCACCTCAAGTCTGAGACCGAGACCGGGACGCCAAGCCTGGCCGTGGCCCTGCGTGCCTGTCTGTACGCCTGGGGAATCGGAAAGAAGCACCTTGACGCCGAGGACCGCTCCGACGCCGACTATTCCCAGGACCGCGAGAAGAGCGGGGACGTCTCCTCCTTTATCGCGAAGCAGTTGACTGAGACTTGGGGGCCTGAGGTGGCCGTCCTCGAGCGCAGTTCGCATCGAGACAACCGATTCCGCCTGCTCACGGAGAAGGACCTCACTGAAACGCTTAAGAAGTACCGATAACGCGGATTATTGGTGAATAATAGAAGAAAGGCCACACGTTTGAGCCTTTACGATAATGGAGAATAACCCGCTTAGGGTCGGCGGCCATGCGGCGCCGGCGGGGACGAGAGTATTGTGGTAGAGAAACGCATCTGCGGGATTGAAACGGAGTTCGGATGCCTTGTATCCGACGATGCCGTGGGCACGGCCGAGACGATTGTGGAACAGGTCAAGGACCACGCGTTCTACAAGGATAAGATCGGTCTCATAGATCTGCACGCCCGGGATTATGCGTTCGAGCCTGCCCGTTGCGGCGGTTTCCTGCGGTCCGGCGGCCGGCTGTATATCGACGCGGTCGGCTCACACATGGAATATGCGACCCCGGAATGCACGAACTTCCGGGATGTGGTCGCGTACGACAAGGCCGGGCGCGTCATCCTCCAGCGGCTCTTGCGCGAGCTCGGATTGGACAAGGCCGTCTCGTTCCACTCGAACTCCGTGGACCACTTCGGCGGCCATACCTTCGGCTGTCACGAGAACTACCTTGTCGAAATCGACGACCGGTTCTTCCTCGAGGCGCTGTCGTACCTGCTGCCCTTCCTCGTCACACGCCAGATTATCGCCGGCGTGGGCCGGGTTGGCGGGCACAGACTCAACTACAAGAGCCTCAAGAACAACATCATGACCATTTCGGACTACGAGGTGGACTACCAGTGGGTCGGCAATTTCTACGGGGTCGAGGTCGACCCGACGGTCGATTATCAGTTGTCGCAGCGGGCGGACCACATCGTCAAAACGATCTCGTCGCGCGTCCGCTTCAACCGCGCCATCATTAACCCCAAGTGGGACTCGTACTACAACTTCATGAACCTGCACCGCCTGCATATCCTCTTCGGCGAGTGCAACATGAGCGAGTACGCGACCCTGCTCAAGGTGGGCACGACCAGCCTGGTCCTCGACCTGATCGAGGACAACGTCCTCCTGCGCGAGGTTGAGTTGCGCGACCCCCTCGAGTCCCTCAAGAGCGTCTCGCGCGATCCGTCGTGGAAGTGGATCGTCAAGCGCAAGGACGGCGGGACGATTTCGGCGATCGACCTGCAGCGGTACTATCTGGCTGCCGCCCGCACGCGCTACGCGGGGCGCGACGACCAGACCGATTACGTGCTTGCCGAATGGGAGACGTGCCTGGATCTGCTGGAACGCGACCCCTATCTGCTTGCCGACCGCCTGGACTGGGTGGCCAAGCGAAAGATGCTCGACGACTTCATCGAGTCCGAGCGAGGCGCCGTCGAGTGGGGCGACGATGTCCTGCATTCGCTCGATCTGGAGTATCACAATGTGAACCCGGAAACGAGCCTGTATTACGGCCTGGAACAGGCACACTTGATCCGGAGGTCGACCACGGATGCCTGTATTTACGAGGCCACGACGGTACCACCGCGCACCACGCGAGCGCGCGGGCGAGGAATAGTCATCGACAAGCTTCTGGCAACGAACTCGCGCGATTATGTGATCGACTGGGACTTAATCTATCTGAGTAAGCGCTTGCATTTGGAATTGAAGAACCCGTTCAACACCTACGAATCCGAGGCGGCGGCATTTGCGGCTTCCTTGTGAGGCGGATGGGGATAGCGTCCCCGGCGTGACTCGAACACGCGACCGACTGCTTAGGAGAACCATGCGCCCATCCCATCTACAACTTTTCGTTTGTTGTTCAAAATGCTGGTTGAGTCCTTATACTCAGGTTGCTTCACTTTGACGCTTCCGGCGTCTCTGCTGTTTTGGCAGATTCCTGCATCGCTCGGACCCCCGCGACAATCACCGGCCGGAGTGCCGGCGGCAGCGCTCGAAAGTAACCGATCAGTTCGGATTCCTGCGTGTCCCTCTCCGGGATCACATCGCCGTAGAAGTACGACACCGGACAGCGGAGTATATCCGCAAGTTTTGCCAGGTCCGGAGCCGTAATGGCCGTCGCTGCGTATTCCGCTGAATTTGATCGCTCGTTCCGCTGGAATGTGATCACTGATTCCGCTGCAATCTGATCAGCGATTCCGATCCAATCTGATCACCAGACGGTGATGTCCGGCAAGCGCCCGCAAGT
>JBKQWH010000146.1:0-11198 GCA_052139635.1 Capsulimonadaceae bacterium | reverse complement strand
AAAGCTGTTAGCTCGGCCTTCACGGTTCCCTTCCGACGGATCAATGGGCCGGAATGTAGAAGTAGTAGATTCCGGTGGTGACGAACAGGCCGAGCAGGCCGCCCAGAACCACTTCCTGCATCGTATGGATCTTCCCCTCCACACGGCTTTGCGCAACAAGAAACGCCAGGATAAGCGCCATAATCGCCGTGAACGTATCGATCGCCCGCCACATAATGGTTGAGGCGATGAAGAACGACACCGCGGAATGGCCGCTCACCACACCCCCGGAGAGGATCGAGCCCTTTCCGCCAAGTACTTTGCTGATCAGCACAACGATCAAGATCAGCAAACTGACCGCCACAAGCACCATCATCGGCTGCGGGTCGTTTGTCACCTTGATCTGCAGGCGGCTCACTCGATTGTCCCCCAGAAAAACGACAATCCCAACCACGAAGGCATAGAGTGAGGCTATCAGGACCGCTCCCGCGGCGATGTCCTTCGCGAGCTTCGCAAGAGGGCTGTAGGCCTGCGTGATCATGTCCACCACGTTTTCAATGGCCGTGTTGAGCATTTCGGTGATCAGTACCAGGGAAACAGCCCCGAAGAGCAGAGCCATCTCGACACGGCCGAGCCGGTACAGGAGGCCGAGCGCCATGACCAGCGCAAAAATGACAAAGTGAAAGCGCATGTGGCGCTCGGTGCGGAACACATGAACGATCCCCTCAACGGCGAACCGGAACGAGTCGAGGTGGTTCTTCGAACGTGGTAACTGTGGCATACCCTAGTTATACTCGATAAAGTACGGGTGAGACAACCGGGCGGGCAGCTCTATCTCACAATCGTGGAGCGCATGTCCCGCCTTGTCACGCATGAGCGCGGCGCCGTCGGCCGTCGCATCGTCGTATCCCAGCAGGTGCAGCACTCCGTGGACGGCCAGGAGGACGGCCTCGCTTTCGAGCGGCCACCCGGCGGTCAGAGCCTGGCGGGCGGCCGTTTCGAGGGAGATGACGACATCGCCCAGAACGGCGCAACGGTCGATTTCCGGCGGGATGGGGAAGTCGTCGCTGCCCTGCTGACCGAACGAGAGGACGTCGGTTGGCGTGTCCTGTCCCCGGTGCTCGCGGTTCAGGCCGCGGATAAACGCGTCGTTGCAGAGCAGAATGCTGATCTCGACATCCGTGTCCACTCCCTCATGCAGCAATAGAGCTTTGATCGCCGCCCTTAGCTTTTTGCGCAGCCCCGGCGTCGGCAACAGCTTTGTCTGCCGCCGGATGAGCAATTCCATTCTTCTCGCCCCTTGATCCAACGACTTCGAGCGCGTCGTCCTGAGCCCTTTGCACGTCGGGATACTCGATCCGGCTGTGCATCATTCCGCCAAGCAGGTGCACAAACGCATTGCGGACGAGGCGCAAATCCTTCAACGTGAGGTCGCACTCATCGAGCTGGCCATCGCCGAGTTGCGACTGGAAAATCTTGTCGACCAGATCTCCAATACGACAGATCGTCGGGCGCTCGAGGGTGCGCGATGCGGCTTCCACGCCGTCGGCCAGCATCAGAATTGCGGTCTCCCGGCTCTGCGGCTTCGGGCCGCCATAACGAAAATGCTGCTCCAGCCCATGTGTCCTATCCCCATTGTCGCTGCAGTGCTGGTGGTAAAAATACCGGATCAGGCTTGTGCCATGATGTTCGGTGATAAATGCCTTCACCACGGGAGGCAGTTTCTCCTGCTCGGCGATCTCAAGTCCGTCCTTGACATGCGCCGTCACGACAAGCGCGGAGAGCGACGGGCTGAGGCGGTCATGCACGTTGTCGCCGCCATTCTGGTTCTCGACAAAGAACTCGGCCCGACGCATCTTTCCCAGGTCATGGTAATAGGCTCCCACGCGGCACAAGAGCGCATCGGCGCCAATCGCCTCTGCGGCAGCCACCGCGAGGTTGCCGACCATCACTGAGTGGGTGTATGTGCCGGGCGCAACCTGACAGAACTCCTGGAGAAGACGCCGGTTCGGGTCGCACAACTCGAGCAGTCCGAGGTGTGTCGTGATTCCGAACAGCCGCTCACAAAACGCTGCTCCCAGCGCGAAGATGCCCACCGCCAGGAAACCACTGAGGACGGCCCAGAACGCGGCGCGCTCGATGTCCGTCCAACGGTCGCCCTCGATGCGGCCAACAATGACAGTGAGAATCAAGTTGGTGAAGCTGAGGACGAGGGCCGCACGCATGATATCCCATCGGTCCCGGATGTCCGAAACGGCAAAAATCGCTACGAGTGACGACAACAGGGTCATCACCGGGAACCGAACATCATAACCGAGTGTCAAGCCAGATTGTGCGGCCATCAGGGTCGAAACGACCAGCGCGATTCGCGTGTTGACAAGGGCGCCCATCAGCATACCGGCCGCAGCCACGCACAGCATCCCCGCATACCCGAACTGTGACCCGGTCAACCGAATTCCCATCAGGCTGTCGGCAACCTTTAGAGAGAGGATACTGACGCAGACAAGCAGACTCAGCAGCACAAGCATCTTGGTGGAGCAGTAGACAGCGCGATGGTTTCTAGCTATGTAAACGCAGACCATCAGCACAAGCAGGCACACCAGCACGGTGATACTGAGCACCATGCCCCGGTCCACCTGTGAATTCTGCAATCCGAGCGCGTGCAGTTTCTCAATGACATCCGGAGTCACCGTCTCCCCACGGCGCACGACAATGTCGCCCGCGAAAATCTGGTTGGTAATCGGGGCGACCATCCGCCGCGCGTTGTCACGCGCGTCGTGCGTGCTCTCCGAATTATAGTGGCGATTCGGCCGCAGGATCGCCCGGAGCAGACTGGCCGCGACCGGAATATAGTCCTGAGCAAGCGACGCATTCTGCAGGCGGGTGGTCCCGGTCTCGACGGCCCTTTGCATGTCCGACGGATGGTCGTCGCGGATCTCCTCCTGGACAGCGTCGTGGACGGCGCCCTGGAGGGCCGATTCGAGCTGATCGAGTCGATACCCGCTCCTGGCTCCCTGAAGCAGCGGAAGCAACACGGAGGGAGACTGCACGAACACTCCGACATGCTGGCGAAGCTGCCCGTCCAAATGCGCGGCGCTCGGGGAAGGCGACTTGAGTTCTCGACGTGCGTAGTCCATCACGGCAGCCACGGTCTCGTCGGCGTCGGTCGTTGCATGGGGAAGCACGTCGTATACCCGGTCGACTCGCGCGGCGGCGGCATCCTGAAGCGCGCTCGTCTCTTCCTGATCGATATAGCGAACCGTGTTATGGGCGCGAACCTCGATCGGGCTAACCTGGCCAGCACGAAGGGCGACACGGTCCGGGATCAGGTGGAAGGAGAGAAGGGCGGAGATGGTGAGGATGGTAATAAGGGCGAGGGCGATTCGGCTCCAATTCGGCCTAGCGAGCCAACTGAGGGCAGCAGTCACCGGGCTCACCGGAGCAGTACGGTTCCGACGCGAATCCGGCCGCCGGCGCGGCGACTTCCCACGCGGCAGAATAAATACTCGATTTGTCGAGCCCGGTTCTCTGGTCATAAACAACTGGACGCATTCGCACCACAGCGTGGCATCGGTCCGACTGGTCCGCGTTCCCTCGAGGAAAAAGCCGGTATCCGGCTTTCCACAAGCCATTGGACAGTTCGGATTTCAGATAGCAGCCAGGGCACCCTATGGCGGCAAAATACTGGCCATGCGAGCGATTTCGTTGTTGTCGTGCCGGTCAATGTATCAAGGCCTGCCGGATGTTCGGCCTCAGGCGTACGAGATGCCCGCGATTCCGGCCCGATTTCGCGCCGTAAATGTTCCGTCGGGCGTGCGCACCCGACTGCCGTACAAAGAGGATCAGACATTTCCTCAGCAAAGGCGGTCCGGTGAGGTAGGGGCGGGCCGGACGTCACAATGCAACGCCGACCCGCCCGTGGGATTAGCCCTTATCCTTGTCGTCCTGCTTATTGCGCTTACGTCGCGCGGCAGCCTCGGCCTTGCGCTTCTTATCGCTTGGCTTCTCGTAATGCTCATGCTCGCGAGCTTCCTTGAGAATGCCGGCCTGTTGAAGCTGCTTCTTGAATCGCTTCAGCGCGCTATCGAGCGACTCATTCGGTCGCACCTGAACCTGCGTCAAACACTATCACCCCTCTGCAATAGCATTGGTAATTGCCTGATTGGCAACACCTTTCCAAGCCGCAACACGGACAACATCACGTGGGGCTTTCCCCGGCGTCAGAGGACATGTAATAGACCTTCGACGGTATGCGTAATCTCTCCGACATCCTGAATCGCAAAAGGAAGGGTGCCTGTCTCTTAGGACAATGGCTCATTATACCACCGGCAACAACGGGAGTCAATCATCATTGGATGGAATAAACGTTTCAGTACAGGAGTGTCGGGTGAAGGGTTAGTTATGGCGCGGGTACAATGGGGCCATGGCCGAGCGCATCTACATGGACCATGCGGCGACAACGCGGGTCGATCCCGACGTGCTCACAGAGATGTCGGCGGAAGGCGCGGTTTTTGGCAATCCGAGCAGTTTGCACGCGGATGGACAGCGGGCGCGTCGGGTCGTCGACCACGCGCGCGAGGTGCTGGCGTCGGCCCTGGGAGCCGAGTTCGCCGAGATCACCTTCACCAGTGGCGGGACCGAGGCAAACAACGCCGCCCTGGTGGGTGTCATGCTCGCCAACCGCGCACGTGGAAACCAGCTCATAACCACGCGGGTGGAGCACGAGTCGGTTCTCAGAACATGTGAGTTCCTAACAACGCTCGGAATCGATGTCGTGTATCTTCCAAGCGATCGTGTGGGACGGATCCACAGCGAACAGGTTAGAGAAGCGCTTACGGAGCATACCGTGCTCGTCAGCGTCATGCACGCGAACAACGAGGTTGGCACAATTATGCCGATCGCGAAGATCGCCGCGGCCGCGCATGCGGTCGGGGCCTACCTGCATACCGACGCCGTCCAGTCGTTCGGCCAGATCACGACCGGTGCGACGCTTGGCGCGGATCTCGTCTCCGTATCCGCCCATAAGATTTACGGGCCCAAAGGAGCCGGAGCGCTCTACGTTCGGGCGGGTGTGCCTATCGAGCCTCTCCTTCATGGTGGAGCCCAGGAACGCGAGCGCCGGGCGGGCACGGAGAATGTCGCCGCCATTGCCGGCTTCGGACGGGCCGTCGAGTTGATGCTGACTGAGCGCGATGCGGCTGCCGCTCGTGTTGCCGAACTGCGCGACGCATTGATCACGGAACTTCTCGCCCGTGTGCCCGTCAGTGTGCTCAACGGTCCCCGCGAGGGGCGGTTACCGAATAATGTCAATGTCTCGTTTCCCGGCCAGAGCGCCGAGTCGATCCTGGTCCGGCTCGATCGCGCGGGAATCTCCGCTTCGTCCGGGTCGGCCTGTAGTTCGGGAAGCATCGAGCCAAGCCATGTCCTGGTCGCGATGGGTCTGGACGAATCCCGAATTCGCTCCGCCATCCGGTTCACACTCGGAAAGGATAGTACTCACTCGGATGTCCGCAGAGCGGCAGAGGCGATGGCAAGTATCGCGGGCCGAACAGCATCGCGAAACTCGAACGGGGAGGTGGAATCGTGACCATCAAGTCCACGGTTGCACAGATCCGGGAGCGGTTCGATAACGACGTCGAGCGGTTCTCCAACCTGGAGACCGGCCAGTCGGCCACAATCGATGCGCCCCTGGTACTCGAACTGATTACGCAGGCGGCGGCACCAACGCCGGCAGCGCGAAGCGTGCTCGACATCGGCTGCGGAGCAGGAAACTACACGCTGAAGATGCTCCACGCCCTGCCGGGTCTGGATTGCACCTTGATCGATCTGAGCCGCCCCATGCTGGACAGTTGACACGTGAAAAGCCCCGGTCGATTAAGACCGGGGCCGTTCACAATCTGCGTCCACGCGTCGGAAAAGCACGCATGCTTGATGACGATCGAACAAGGATGCCTAGGCTAGAGAGTACTGAGCCAGCAGCGCGTCGATCAAGCTGCTTGCCCAGAGTTCCTGCTCCGTATTGCCGAGAAAGTCGAAGCTTACGCCGGCGGCGGGCCCATTGCTGTCGCGCCAGACAACGTTTGCGAGGACCAGAATGGCCGGGGAGTTGTTTGCCTTGAGGCGTGACGGGTACGGCCCGCCGCCCCAGGTGGGCAGCTCGCGCAGACGCGCTCCGCCGACACCAACATCGGTACACTCGACCCGATGCCAGCGCTCGCCATCGTGAAGCTCGAGCGTCACGCCGGCCGGAAGCGGCCAGCGCCGGAACTGCCGTCGACCTCCCCCAAGCCGCTCGGGATTAAGACGCACCGGAGGCTCGGCGAGCCGGAGCCGCTCCAGAAGTGCCATTGCCTCGTCTTGGCGCCGGAATATCTCTTCCTGGCGCCGAAAGATCTCGCCGAGATCCACGTCGGAACTGTTTAGACCTTTTATGTTCACGCCCTGAGCCATGGCTCCCCTCCCATCGTCTTGAATAACCTATTATGACCGCCGTTGCACCGGTAACGCTATTTCCCGGCCGGTTGGTAACGACTTTTTCAATAACTGATTATTCCATAACCGTGGGATAACGTACGGAATTAATCTTCACGCCCGCCAGGTGGCAGATTAGTTTGTGAAAAAAGTTGCAAAGTCGCGATCCGTGGAGGTAGAATAAGGTCAGTCCGGACGGGGTCGGGACACCGGTTTTTCCCGGCGCGGCTTCACGATACGGGCGGCGTTACCCGACCGAGCATGGTTTTCGGCGTTGGCCGGACTTATGCATATTGTACCGTTGGCAAAGACAGTTCGTCCGGCGCGAAGCGACATCAGAACACCGCCGGTCCTGATAATACAAGGAGTACCATCATGGCGGCGGCCGGCGCATCGCTCCCCCCGATCGCAAAGATATGGCGCCAGACCGGCATCATCCTAGAGATGATCAAGTTCGAGCACACCGTGTTCATGATGCCGTTTGCGCTGATGGCGGCCGTTGTGGCGGGACATAACGACTGGGCCGTGTTCTGGCACAAGATTCCATGGATTGTGGTCGCGATGGTCGGCGCGCGGTCGGCGGCTATGGCCTTCAACCGAATTGTCGACCGCAAGTTCGACGCGCTCAACCCGCGCACCGCCGGCCGGGCTTTGCCGGCGGGTACCCTCACGGTTCCGCAAGTGGCCGTTTTCACCCTCGTGGCGTCGGCGCTTTTGGTGTGGGCGGCGGCAATGCTCAATCCGCTAGCTCTCTGGCTCTCACCCGTCGCCCTTGCCGTCGTCTTCTTCTATTCCTACACAAAACGGTTCACGTCCCTATCGCATCTGGCGCTGGGGATCGCGCTCGCCATAGCACCGGCCGGCGCATGGATCGCCATAACGGGGCGGATCGATCCTCCCGCTCTCTGGCTTGCCGGCGCGGTCGTATGCTGGCTCTTCGGGTTCGACATCCTGTACGCCTTACAGGACACCGAGTTCGACCGGGCCCAGGGACTCCATTCGCTTCCGGCACGCCTTGGCAACGCACGCGCGCTGGTCCTATCCCGATTCGCCCACGCCGTCATGATCGTGTTACTGGCTCTGGCCGGGGCTGCCGCCCATCTGCACGCCGCATACGCCGCTGGCGTAGCGCTCGTCGCCGTAATGATCGCTTACGAGCAGTCGCTGGTCAAGGCGGATGACATCTCACGCCTGAATGTCGCGTTCTTCACGATGAACGGCTATATTAGTGTCGGCCTGTTCCTGTTCACGCTCGTCGACGTCGTTTTCTTGCACTGATGTTAGGCGATTCATTGGCATCCGGTACAACGCCCGCACCGGATTAGACTTCGCCCCACGAATGAAATCGTGGGCTGCAAGGCGCACGAGATCGTCCTTCGAACGAATAAGGTATCGCTTCGCGATAATTCTTGCTTCCGGTTACGCCGGGTTAGGACCGAATGGAGATGACAATCGTCATCGGAAGTGTTCCGTATCTGAACGAAAAGCCGCTGACACGCTGGTTCGAGCACACGCCGGAGGGACGCGCCTCCGGCATTGAGGTCGTGTACGAGGTTCCATCGACACTGGCAGCGATGCTGGCCAGGGGGGAAATCGCCGCGGGATTGATGTCGAGCTTCGAGTACTTCCGCGCCTGTGGTTACCAGATCGTGCCGGGAGTATCGATCGCCGCGCAGGATGAGATCCTCTCGGTCCGGGCGTTTTCGCGTCTTCCCTGGCGCCAGGTCCAGTCGGTCGCCCTGGACACGTCGTCGCTCACATCGAACGCTCTCTTGAAGATCCTGCTTGCCGAGGTCTACAATGCCCACCCGGCCTACTTGCACCATAAACCGGACCTCGATTCGATGCTCGAAGCCGCCGACGCGGCCTTGCTCATCGGCGACGCCGGCATGCTGGCCGACGACGCGGGGCTGTTCCCCCTCGATCTCGGCGCCGCCTGGCGCCGGCTGACCGGTCATCCGTTCGTCTACGCGTGCTGGATCGCCCGGCCGGAGTCGATATCGGCGGAGTTGATCGACATCTTGCAAGGTGCTCGCGATTGGGGAGTGACGCAGATCGACGAGATTGCGACCGAGCAGGCGGAGCTCCTGCAATGCCCGCGCCCGCTGTGTCATCGATTCCTCACTGAGATCATGGATTACAACCTGGGGCAAGAAGAGCTGGCCGGCCTCGAGGAGTTCGGGCGCCGCGCGTTCCACCACCAGTTGCTCCCGGACATCCGCCCGCTCGACATAGCTATCCGGCGTGGAAAGCGCGTGCAGACGGCCGAATGACACCCACTAAGCCGGACCACTTAATCAAATCACTTCGGTGTGTTTCCGCAACCGGTCGATAAACTCATTGGCGTGGGAGCATGCGGCCGCAACCTCCTGCACTCGGTTTGGAGATGCTCATTGTGGGTTGCCCCTCCCTCGACATAAACAGTCACTTTGCGTCTGCTCTTTACCATCTGTTCCCTCCGAGTTCGCCGCTGCTCCACAGATCACCAAGGCTATACTGTTTCAACCATTCTGCCAGGTCGGACGCGTCCAGGCGCTCGAACACAGACTCTCCTTGATCGCGCTCGCATACGACCACGGATTCAGGATTTTCGCCCAGGGCATCGATCAACATCCGTGAGTGCGTAGTTACGACAAGCTGTGTTCTTTCAGAGGCGTCGATCAGAAGCTTGGCGACTTGAGGAACGATGTCCGGGTGCAGGCCAAATTCCGGCTCTTCAATCACGATTAGCGGTGGTGGAGTGGGATGTAGGAGGATTGCGAGTAGACATACATAACGAAGTGTTCCGTCTGAAAGACGGGTCTTCGGGATGCTCCGGCCGCCCTGTTCCTCAAGATAGAGCATAATGCCGTTGGAACTAGTGGGTGTGCTAAAATCCTCAATACCATCAAATAGTTCCTTGAGACATCGAATGAACTTTCGTCTGTTCTCCCCTTGGAAATTGGACAGGACAACATCCAGGTTAGTTCCTCCGTCGCGCAGGAAATCATTGGGCGCCTCAGTGGACGATGCCTTCCGAATAGCAGCATTGGGGCCAAACTCCCAGTTTCGAAACAGGAAGATCCCTTTGTAGTTAGTGCTCAAGTGTGCTAAGATGGCATACCGCTTCGGTGCTGTCACCTGAGAGAGTATGGACTCCTCCGGCCTGATGTCCTCCCGATCGAACCGTTCTTCGGGGCTGTTTTCGAACTCCTTAAGGAACGGGCGGCCGCGCTGGTAGTTGTAGAAGTAAAATGGTTGAACGGACCCGTGCGTTGGGATTTCGTATTCAATTTGCTCGTCGGCGACCTCGAACCGCTCACCATTTTGCGTCACAGTGAGTCGATGCCTGACATTTTGTTTCGCCGTTGGTGGCTGCTCAATCAGTGCTTCGATGATCGCTTCCTTCGGGGCCTTATCCCCTTTCCAAAACCATTCCCTCACCCCACTCATTTCCTTCATTGGAGTAGGCAGATTGCTCGGACTGGCCTTCAGGAGAGCAAGGATCTCAACCAGGTTAGACTTTCCGGACCCGTTTGAACCGATCAGCACATTCAAATCACGCATAGGAAGATCAATGCCCGATGGACCAAATGAAAGCAGACCGGACACCTTGAGGTTTCTAATAAACATGCCGTTCTCCCAACCGACTGCCCCACCCAAATGAGCGGCAGTTATGACGACTTAATATTACCGCATCCGTACCGGTGCGCCGGGCAATCACCGTCCGCTACTCCCCGCTTTGCTCAATCAGTTTGGCAACGAGGCCGGTCCAGCCGGTCTGGTGGCTGGCGCCGAGGCCGGCGCCGTTGTCGCCGTGGAAGTACTCGTGGAACAGGATCAGGTCCCGCCAGTGGGGGTCGTTCTGGAACTTCTCGCAGCTTCCGAAGACCGGACGCCGGCCGCCGTCGTCGCGCAAGAACGTTCGCGTCAGGCGGCGCGAGAGTTCGGCGGCGACCTCCGATAGGGAAAGCTGCTGAGCGGTCCCGGTCGGATAGGGAACCATAAAATCGGGTCCCAGATAGTAATCAAACTTCTGCAGGGCCTCGATCAGGAGGTAATTGATCGGCCACCAGATGGGGCCGCGCCAGTTGGAGTTGCCCCCGAAGACGCCGCTACGGGATTCAGCGGGCTCGTATTTGACCCCGTATTCGGTACCGTCCACGCGCATCACGAAGGGATTATCGGCATGATACCGTGAGACCGAGCGGATACCGTGCGGAGAAAGGAATTCGGTCTCGTCGAGCATGCGCGACAGAATGAGCCTCAGGCGGTCCGGCGACACAATGGAGAGCAGGCGCCGGTCATGGTGCCGCACCGTACGGATGTCGGCGACATTGGCGCAGAGGTCGGGGCGCTCCCGTACGAACCACTCAACACGCGCCTTGAAGTCCTTCATCGTTTCGAATTGGACATCGTCGATGGTGTCGACGGCCAGCAGAGGGATCAGTCCGACCAGGGACCGCACCTTCAGGAACTGGTGCGTGCCGTCGGGGCGGTGGAGCACGTCGTAGTAAAAGCCGTCGACATCATCCCACAGGTCCATGTCCGAGGATCCCATGTTGTTCATGGCATGGGCGATATAGACGAAGTGCTCGAAGAACTTGATCGCCATGTCCTCGTACACCGGGTCATTGTGGGTGAGCTCGAGGGAAATGGCGAGCATGTTCAGACAGAACATGGCCATCCAGCTTGTGCCGTCGGACTGTTCGAGGAAGCCGCCCGTCGGCAGTGGGGCGCTGCGGTCGAAGATGCCGATGTTGTCGAGG
>JBKQWH010000145.1:0-13312 GCA_052139635.1 Capsulimonadaceae bacterium | reverse complement strand
CGGCCACGGCCCGGCGCGAGCCTCCGACGTTGTCCTAAACGGCTTCCATCCAAAGTTGGCGAAGGCGTCGAGGAAGAAGCGGTCGCCAGAGGCCGCTCAAGTTTAGGCTCTTGACCGAGGAAAATATGCCGAACGCTATCGCACGTGTGCCTAAGACGAAAGGAGCCAGGGTTATGACATTCGACCTTCAGATACATATCGATAGCCAGAGTCCCGAGGGGCGCGTGCTGGATTTCATCATCAACCGTGACCGCGTGTCGCCAGAGGACGCTATTCTGGGAGTACTGCGCGAACGGGGAAGGCTGAACCCGGCACAGGAGATGATCGGGGCGTTGTCCGACCCCGAAAGCGTAGCCATCCTCGACGAAGTCGTGGCCGACGCCTACCGGATGCGTAGCCTCGATCAACCCAGGGACTTCGGGCTGTAACCAATGCTACGCGCTTTACTCGACACGGACATTCTCTCTGAAGTCATCAAGGCGGTTGACTCGAACGTCGTGGCTAAAGCCAACCTTTACGCCCAGGAGCATCAACTTTTGAGCTTCACGTCTGCCAGCGTCTATGAAGTCCTCAGCGGCCTGCACCGCAAGAACGCAAGACGGCAAATCCAGGTCACGGAGGCTCTTTTTGCGAAGAACGAAGAGATGGCCCCAACCCCGGGAGATTATCGCCTTGCCGCGGAGATCAATGGCGTTCTGATTCAGCGAGGCACCCCCATCGGTTTTATGGACCCTCTCATTGCCGCCTGCGCTATCCGGCGCGGACTGGTTCTGGCAACTGGCAACACCGACCACTTTTCTTATACCCAGAAGGCGGGTTACAGCCTCACCCTCGATAACTGGCGGAATCTGTGACTCCGATCTCGCTGTGGTACACTGAAAATGACGGTGATGCATGTCATGTCGCGGGCAGGACTGGCAGAGGAGTAGCCGAATGAGCACACCAAGACTTACGGACGCCGAAGTACACGGATTGATATTAGCGCGCCAAGCCTCCTTGACGCGCGAAGAATGGCAAGCACGCCTCGATGAGGCGGCTGCTCTGTTTGGCCTGCAACAGGACACCGACGAGCCCGAACGTCCTGCACCAGCCGGCAAGTATCGACCTCGTAGCGCGCGAAATGGTCACGGGCCGGCGCGAACGCTTGGCGTTGTCCTCAACGGCTCTCACGCGAGGTCAGCCAAGGCGTCGAGGAAGAAGCCTTCGCTGGAAGCCGCTCAAGCCTAGTGATGGAGGAACCAACATGAGCTTTGATATTCCGATGACAATTGAACCCGAGATTATCCGGTACGCCAAATCCGAGCAGATCACGCCGCAGGAGGCTGTCATTCGGCTCATTCAGGCGGGGCTCAGCACAACGTCCACTGAAGACGCCCGCATTCAAGAGCTTCTCGGTGAACCGATGAATGTGCAGGATGCGGCCATGATGGACGAAGTCGTTGAAATGGCGATGAGGGCCCGTAGTGGTGAATTGCCCCAGTTTCTAACGGCACGCCGGGGACCGCGCGCACCGTTGAGGACGGATGATGCGCATGGCATCATTGGCATGTTCGCAGGCAAGTCGGGCTTCCAGGAAGCCATCGAATCGGTGATTGCGAACCGGTCAGAACGCTATGGCAAGCAGTCATGAACCAGGCCATTCTCGACACAGACACCCTGTCGTATATTCTCGACAACCGTTATCCCGACGTGGATACACGCGCTAAACAGTACCTTCGCGTGTTTCGATTCTTCAGTGTGACTGTCATCAGCGTTTGTGAAATTATCGAGGGTCTGGAAGCTATCCGGGACCATTCTGCAGCCGTGGCCTTTCAAAAGAGTCTTGAATCGTTCGAGGTCTTCCCGATCGAGACCGAGGAAGCAGTTGTTGCGGGCCAAATTCTTGGAGCCTTGAGCCGGTCCCACCAACCGATCGGCGACCTTGACCCCTTTGTTGCCGCAGTCGCGATCGTCAATCAACGTCCCCTCGTTACGAACAACCACACGCATTTCCAACGCATCGTCGATCTCGGTTTTCCGCTCACCCTTGAGAACTGGCGGAATGCGTGACGGCAAGCAGTCACGCAACCGTTTGCCTTCGCTGTCCGTTGAACAGTTATGCTAAAGACTTTCGGGAAGGCGATCGGGTGGGCGTTCGTGGTATTTGTGCTGCTTGAGGTCCTGATCGTTTTGGACGCACCGTGGGCTCGACGGAACCATCAGCAGGAATTTCGGAGAACATGGGGAGCAAGGCTGCGTTCGTGCAGTTCGCTGAATGTGGTCAAAGCGCTTCCAATACCGCCGCATGCGCATCTGGACTCTCGTACCTTTCCCGACGGATCGTAGATCGCGGTCGCCTGGCACTGCACCCACGATGAAGAGGAAACAGGCGGCCTCGACGTCGAGTGGGATGGCGACGTGATCCGCGACAGCCATGGCGGGCTGTACTGGTCCGATCACCACATCTGCGGATATGAGGGCTTTTGTGCCGAGGTGCTGAACGTCAAAGCGGCGTCCTGCGCCGATTTCTACCGGCAGATAGGATTCAAGATGACGGCCGTTCGATAGCGACGGCTCCTGAGTCCGCATGGGAAACATCTCTCATCACGACAACTATCTGAATGCGCTTCTCACGCCAACATGACCTGCGTTGGGGGTAGTATTTCTTTGCAAGCGTTCAGCCGGGCGAACAAGTACGGACACGGAGGATTTGACACTCGATTATGCCGCTTTCAGTTATTGGATACCATGGCTGCCACGTCGACGCAGCCAACCTTATCGTCGCGGGGACCAAGTTCCGTCCGTCAGAGAACGGTTACGACTGGCTCGGCGCGGGGATTTACTTCTGGGAGGACGCCCCAAGCCGTGCGGCCGAGTGGGCTCGCAAGCGGTTCGGCGATTCCGGTGCGGTCCTTGAGGCGATGATCAGCCTCGGGCACTGTTTGAACCTCCTGGACACCACGCACTTCGACAAGATGGCTGAGTCGCATCAGAAATTGCTCACGGGATATAAGCGGCGAGGATTGGATCTTCCGAAGAACGTCCGAAAACGGCACGATTTGGATTACGTGGTGATCGAGGCATATAGCGCTAGCTTCGTAGACGCTGGCGGCAATCCTTTCCAGACCGTCCGCGGCTGCTTTCCTGAAGGGGCGCCGCTCTACGACGGATCGAAAATTCTCCGGGAGACGCACATCCAGATTGCGGTTCGGGATCACCGTTATATCTCCGAAGTCGCTGTGGTAAACTACACATAACGGGCAGGAACGGTTGAACGAGGAGGCAAGCCGCATGACGACTCAATATCTATCTGACGACGAAGCGCACGCTTTAGTTATGAAGCGATTTGAATCCATGACGCGTGAGGAGTGTCAGGCGTGGCTCGATCATGTGGCTTCTGTCTTTGGCCCGCCGGAGGAAACCGACGAGCCGGCATCTCCCTCCTCACCCCGTAAGTACCGCCCTCGTGGCACGCGGAACGGCCACGGCCCGGCGCGAGCCTCCGACGTTGTCCTAAACGGCTTCCATCCAAAGTTGGCGAAGGCGTCGAGGAAGAAGCGGTCGCCAGAGGCCGCTCAAGTTTAGGCTCTTGACCGGGGGAGGTATGCCCTTCGACATAGTGCTGCGCATCCGTGAAGACGGCCCTCGCGGTCGCGCCATCCCAACGTTGGCGGACGCGCAGCACGTCAGGCCCGAACAAATCATCGAGCAGATCCTCGACGCCGGCGTTCAGGCGCACACACAGTTGGACTCTTTCCAGATGGACAGTGAGCGCACGATGATATTCACGTCGGCTGCGTAGAATCCGCTGCCATTAATGCAGTTGAACTCAACGACACGTAAGCCGTCCGGCGTATTAGCGATATCGCACACAAACGCATCGGCGGGGGAATACCGCGCGGCTACGTGTTCGGCAAATTCGACAACTTCCGGTGGTGTGAACTTCCTCATGTCTGGGAGATACTGGGATGCGGTAATAACCTTCTTGTCGACCACAAAAGCGCGATACTCCGCCTTGATTGATTTCGGAGTGGAGTAAAGTACCAACAGTTCCGGAGCTAACTGTACATATTCGGGATCAGGCGGCTGCTCGTACCACTGTAGATAATCGCGGAAGCTTAGCAGTTGGCCGGTGAACGCCTTAGCATCGTCATTCGGACGTAGGAAGAATGTTTCGGCCGGATCGAGACATGATTCTGCGAGTTCGCTGCAGGTCAACAGTTCGGCTTTGGGATTGAGCATTAATTCGCCCAACTGCTTGGTGTATTTGATCGGCTCGAAGGAGGCGGGCTCGAAAAAGAGACCGTGCTTCCATTTCGGATGGCGGTATGTGTTTTGGATCATGGTGTTCATGCCGTAGATCACGATGGGGAGATCGATCTCGTCGGGAATATCCGGCATGACGTTGGTATACGGCACGACTTGTACCTTCGCCAATGCGTACGCAGCATCCTTTACGGCGAGCTCTAACGCTAAAAAGGAGGGTGAAGGGTTATGCGTCGGCTCTTGAAGAATCCAGGTTGTTCGGCTTTGGGACACGTCACTCTACCTCAAAGAGCCTCGATGGTTAATAAATGGTGGGCCATACAGGATTTGATCGTGAGACCCCTTCGGCGTCAACGAAGCGCGCTACCATTGCGCCAACCATCCGCTGCTTATCAGTCACGACCGTTGTGTATTAGCGCAAAGATAATCGTTCCTGCCACTGTCTGCAGCACACTGCTCACGACCACAGCGACCGTTTCGCCGACCCATCGACGCGCACCATCGACGATGATCATGGTACCGTCGTCGAGATAGGCAATGCCCTGGTTGGCCTCCTTGCCCTCCTTGACGATCGTAACCGTGATCTTCTCGCCGGGAAGGCTCGCAGAGAGGAGCAGACGTTTGGCGTACGTCGCGGTGTCTGTCCCGTTCGACCGCGATGTGACCTCGAGGCGCGCCTCTTCTTCTGGACTGAGTTCTAATGTGAGCGCCATGGACTGAGTATCCCAAGAGCAAAAGCCCTCCTGATCTTTGCGATCCGGAGGGCTCTATTATCTTCCAATGGTGGGCAGTACAGGATTTGAACCTGTGACCCCTTCGATGTCAACGAAGTGCGCTACCACTGCGCCAACTGCCCATAGACGAGGAAAAGTATACCCGCGCCGCCCGAACGAGTCAACCCTTCTCGCGAATCCCTGTCCCGCACGTGGCGGAATCGCCATTTCACGAACGCGCGCACGTGTACGGAACTCCACTATTATGGTATAATACGCTCATGGGATCGTACGTGCGATCCACGCCGACATTCTGGACCAGGACCAAGCATCGACGCTCCCTGTGTCGCCCCAATGAACGCGCTCCCGCACGCCCGGTTGAGTTCCCTTTTGTCGGCGGCAATTCCAACGCGGAATTTACCGTCTGCGGACCAATTAACGCAATTAACTCCCGTCCGAGGGTTCGCGCCGAGCCCGCGACTTCGAGCGTCGCCGGTGTCGACAGATGCGTTTTGCAACGGAATCCGACGGCGTCGAGGCGAAGGTTACCGTCCGCAGACCAATTAACCCAAATTAACCTCCGGCCGGAGGCGACTATGATAAGACAACTGAGCCACGCCACGAATCCCTGTGCCATACGCGGCGCTTGGCGTCGAGGAGGCGGTTGGTGTAGGCGCCTTCCCCTTGCTCCCCGGGGGGACGGGGAGGGGGAGGGGTTTGCGGGCAAGTGTGCAAGGACGCGCCGATAGCGACCAGTTTCCGTACAGCCGACATCGCTATCGCGTGGTCTGAGTCAGTCTGGTCCGTAAGCCGAAGTAGGATGTTTGTATCGAGGAGACAGCGATCAATCCTCATAGATGTATTCACGTGTCTGCTTTTCGTGGGGGATGCTTGGGAGCGGACGGGCAATTTCGGACATTATGCGGTCAAACTCTTCCACGCTGATGAGGGCAACGGCCGGTAAGTGCTCCGTGACGAGACGCTTGGCGTAGGTGGCAGCGTCGGTACCGTGCAAGAGAGCGGCAGCCTCAAGGCGAGCCTCTTCGTCAGCACTCAGTTCTAAGGCAAGTGTCATACCTTAATTATACCCGGTCACAAATCCCTCTCCTTGGCCCGCCGCTTGGCGTCGAGGAGACGGTTGGTGTAGGCGCCTTCGGCGGGGTCGCCGGGCGGGCGGGGAGGCGGTGGGGTCTGGAGAGAGGCGACGCGCGGGAACGGGTCGTCCATGCCGGGGCGGGCGGAGACGCGGCGGTTGAGGAGGCGGCCGGCGGCGGATTCGGCGTCGTCGTCTTTCATGCCGGCGCGGGCCGCTGTCTTGCGCTCGAGGAGGCGCGACATCTGCGGCGCCGGCTGGAGCAGCGGCGAACGGGCGGCGGCGCGGGCTTTGCGGAGATCGTCGAGCTTCGTCGACGTGGCCTCGACACCCTCGGTCACCGTCGCTGCCACCTTCTCCCAGCGCAGGCCCAGACGCCGAGCCGCGATGTCGAAGAGGAACAGAAGCGCGGCCAGGGCGAGCAGGGTGGGGGCGATATCGACATTCGCGACCATCCACGACGCCGCGTCGCGGAAGATGCGGGTCGGATCGGCCTGGAACGTTCCCCCGGTCCCCTCGCTCAGGCGGGTCAGCAGCGCCAGGTTCGGAGTGATGGTCCTGTACTCGGGCGAGTACGGCACCACCAGGCCCACGGTCTGGTTTCCAGAAACCTCACCCCGGCCCTCTCCTTGACCCGGAGAGGGAGATGAGGGCGTCTGCCGGACATTGACCATGTACGACCCGGTCTGGTCGGTGTCGAAGGTCGACTCGTATCGGCCGGGCTCGGTTTGGGTCAGGTCGACCGTCTTGACCGTCTGGTCGGGGGCGACCACGCGGGCGGAGAGGTGGGCGCCGTTAATGAAGCCGGACTGGTCCGAGAACGCGTCGACCACCAGGTGGCCCTTCCCGTCCTGGTTGTCGACCATCGCGTGGAAGTTGCCCCCGTCGTTCGATTTGAGCGACCAGCGGACCGCCTGGGCCCAGAAGCGCTCATAACCGTCCCAGGGCAGCCAGGCCGACGCCCAGTGGGCGCGGTCGTCGCTGGTGAAGGCAAACGTGCGGCCGAGGCCGTAGCGCCAGTGGGCGTAGACCGGATCGTTGTGGTCGAGCGCGGTCAGGCCGACCGTGGCGCCGGGCTTCGCGGTCGCGACATTGTAGCCCTCGAGGGCCGGCTCCGACGTCCAGTCGATGCCCGCGGTCACATCGTCGTAGCCGGTCGGACGCGCCAGGAACGGCTTCTCGATGACATACTGGCGCGTGGCCGTCTGCTGGTCCTTCATCAGAAGCCCTGGCAGGTCGGTCGCCCGCTCGGCCACGTACGACCGGCCCCCGCCGAGCGTGGCGATGGCGCTGAGGAACTTGATCCCGTCGGCGTCCGCGCCGCTCGCGATGGTCGAGATGGTGACGCCCTTCTTGTGCAGTTCTTGAATGACTGCGATGTCCTGGCTCGCCTCCATAACCGCGTCGCCGTCACCGAAGAAGATGACATGCTTGATCGGCGCGTCGGTCGCCAGGAGCGCGTCGGTTGCCTGCTGCAGGTAAGGCGTATACGTCGGAGGATCGTTCATCCCGTAAAGCTGGTCCATCTGCGACTTGATGGCCGCCCTGTCGATCACCTTCTGGAGGGGAATGCGCCAGACGCCGTTGCAGTCGAGGACCCCCACCGTATCCTGCGGCTCCAGCAGGTCGACCGCGGCCTTGGCGGCCTCGATCGACCAGTTGACCGAGGTCGGCTCCTCGAGGTCCTCGATGACCATCGCGACCGCCGCCGGCGGGATGCGCTTGCGGTCCTTGACCTCCATCGTCACAGGAAGGGCGTCCTCGACCGGCGTCCCGGTGTAGCCGCCCGCCGCGTAGCTCTGCGGCCCGCCGATCATGCCGAGGCCCAGGCCGAAGTCGCGTACGGACTCCTCGATGCCCGCCATCGCCGGGGCGCCGATCTCGTCGGCGTCGACATCGGAGAGGACCACCTCGTCATAGGTCTCCAGGCCGGAAATACTGCTTGGGACGCCGCTCGGATCGACCACGTCGACATCGATATCCTGCGCGGCCATCGCCTGCTGGAAATCCGTCGACGGCTCGTCGGGGTCGCAGACGTACAGCACTCGCGGTCGAGCCTGGACGTTGACATACCCGTAGGCGTGGTTGTTGTCGGGGATCTGGTCGCTCTGGGGGTCGATCTGGGCGTCGTAGCGGTGGAACCCGGGAGTCGTAACCTTCTCCTGGAACTGGAAGGCGGTTTTGCCGGAACGCATCTGCACGGTCTGGGTGACGATCTGCTTGCCGTCGCGCGTGATGGTGAGCGTCGCGGGCTGCGGCACGGTCGACTCGGTTACGATCCGCAGGGTGAACGGCGCCGACTTGCGCACGTTGGTCGGCATTGTCATGCCGTCGATCAGCGCCTCGGGAAGAGCCTGGCCGTCCGGCCCCACCGAGAGGTCCGAAGGCGCCACGTCGACCCGGACGCCCTGCTGGCGAAGCGAATCGATCTCAGCGGCAGCATCGCCGATGTTCTCGTTGCCGTCGGTGACCAGCACGATCTTGCGGCCGGAATCCGCAGGAAAGGTCTGGGCAGCCAGCCGAAGCGCGTCCTGCAAGTCGGTGGCGTCGCCGGCCACGGCCGGCTCGAGGTCGTTCAGATCGGTGAGCGTCGTCGACGGCGGCTCTTCGAGGTAGGCGTCGCGGCCGAACACAATGATCCCCGCGGCATCGTCGTGCGGCTTGGAGGCGAGCGCCTTGCGCACGTAGTCGAGACCGGCCGCGCGCTGATCGGGCCGGATCGACTTGGAGACGTCGATCAGGAACAGCGTCGCCAGCTTATCGGTCCGCTTTACCATATGCATGCCGGCGATCGCGAGCACCAGCGCCAGAACCGCGATCACCCGCGCGCCAAGGGCAAGGAGCGACGTCTGTGGGTGAAGGCCGGCGTACGACTTCCTGGCGACAACCCAGAAGAGCCATAGCAAAACCGGCGCAAGGAGAAGAGCCAGCGGCCGGTCGAATGCAATCGGGCTTTGCATAACTCTAATTAGGATACCGTGTAATTGCGCGCTCTGTTCCTCGAACGGAAGAAGGAAAGGATTTAGTCGTTGGAGAAGGGGAGAAGGAGAGGATTTAACCGCGGAAAGAACGGAGAGCACAGGTATTTCGGAGAAAATTGGCGGACGGAAGAGACCATCAGATCGGTAGGCAACATGAGGTAGGTCAAAGAAGGATCTCTTAACAACGGAAAACACGGAAAGAACGGAAATTCTGGATAAGATTCTGGGATGGACGTCCTTCCAGTGACGCTAGCCTGCATTATTCACGACCATCTCAGATGACAGGCAGCGACGCCTGTCCCACGATAGGACATGAATAATCCGGGCCAGGTGCGCGGGAAGTGCGCGCACTTCGATGATTGGATCACGAGGCTCGAGCGGTTGGCATCGACTGTGCAACGCAACGAAGACGGATGTGCTGTGGATCAGAATTGAACTCATGCTAACGTTCTGGAGATAATGAGAATGTCCTTTACCGAGAAGCTGGCGGCCGGTGTGCCGACGCTGTCCTACGAGTTCCTGCCGCCGAAGGCGCCGGCAGATTGGGCGGTGCTTTACTCGACCCTTGGCGAATTGCCGCGGCTGGCGCCGGATTTCGTGTCCGTGACGTACGGGGCCGGAGGGTCGACACGGCAGAGGACGGTGGATCTTGTTAGCCGGATCCAGCGGGAACTGGAGGTGGAGACCGTGCCGCACCTCACGTGTGTCGGGCACTCGCGCGGGGAGCTGGCCGAGATCCTGGACATGCTCAATTCAGCGGGAATTGGGACAATTATGGCCCTTCGCGGGGACCCGCCTGGCGGGAATGCGCGATTTCAGCCACACCCGGACGGGTTTACCTACGCAAGTGAGCTCATCTCATTTATCCGGCAGGGCTACAACTTCCAACCGGGTTGCGCCTTCTACCCGGAGAAGCATCCGGAGGCGGTCAGCCTGGAGGAGGACATTCGTGCGCTGCGCATTAAGCAGGACAACGGAGCCCGGTTCGCGACGTCGCAGCTTTTCTTCGACAATGATGTGTTCTACCGGTATCGGGACCTGGCGACCGCGGCCGGCGTAACGATCCCACTGGTGGTAGGTATCCTTTCCGTCACTAGCGCCGCGCAGTTGGCCGAAACGGGCTTCGTTCGACGCTGCGGCGCCACTGTCCCCGCGAAGCTTCTCGACGCCGTTGCGGTTGAGCCGAAAGGGGTCCTTGCGAGAGGGGTCGAGTATGCGGTTCGTCAGTGCGACGATTTGCTTCGGAACGGGGTTGCCGGCATTCACCTGTATACAATGAACCGCGCAACGTCGTCTTCCCGCGTGACGGAGGCGCTCCGCGGGCTGGGTCATTTTCCCACTCGTAAGTCGTCGACAAAGGCCTGATTCCCGGCATTGCTCTCTCGATTTGCGCGGGGTACTTTGTTGGAATGGGCCCGGCAACCGAGGATGATCATGTTTGGCCGCTTATGGCGGTTTATGACCAGTAATGACGGCAAAACCGCCAAATATACCCAAATTCTTCCGCCCCCAAACACTTTTCAGAGAATTCATATCAGAACTCCGCGCGAACATGGTATGAATACATGTCCGCAAATTTAGCGACCAGCGACCAGCTTTAATAACGCAGCCGGCCAGGCGCCACGGGTGAATAAGTCAAACTTACGTGATCGGGCAAGCTTGACCTAGACCTCGAAATGGGCGCTGCTGAGGTGTCGTCTGCGGCTTCGTCGGCCGGGATCAGCCGTGCCGGGGGACCGGAGGAGATTGTCATGATACCAGCGACTCGGAAATGGTTTATTACCGCAAAGACTGCTATGAAGCAGGGCAGGAATGCACCGGGCAAGAGCGATGAGGCTCAGCCGAGCGCTCCGCCGCCGGAGGCCCCTGGTACGCAACAGCCGGCGCGAATTCCGCCTCCCTCCGGGAACAAGTGGGTTCGACGGGGAACGGTACTGGCCGGTCGTGGCGACTATATTGGCGCCGTGTCCGCTTTCAGCCAGGGGATTCTTGACAATCCCGCCGACGCGGACGCGTATGTCGGCCGCGGCAAGGCCTTTTGTGTGACGGGGGGCTACTCGTTGGCGATGGGGGATTACAACACGGCCCTCCTTCACAACCCGAACTCCGCAGCGGCCTACACCGAGCGCGGCATTCTCTACTTCAATATGGGCGACGGTGCCGCATACGACCGGATGGACTATCTTCGACTGGCGCTGCGAGACCTTAACCGTGCTCTGGAGATCGATCCGTCCTTCGCGGAGGCGTACGGCGCGCGATCGGTTGTTCATGCGGCGCTTGAGGGTGAGGAATCCGAGAGCACACGTTCGGCTCGGGCGGTGCACGATGCGTATATGGCGATCCAGTTGAACCCGAATCTCGTCGGTGCGAAGGTATAGCCACGATCATTCGTGATCCGTTCAAGACGTTTATGATCGGCCGCCGGATTCTCCCGGCGGCCGATTTCATTTTCGTTTAGGCGAACCGCTTAAAGTGCGAGAATGCATTCCTTAGCCGGGCAGGTCCTGAAATCCAGCAGTGCAACGAATTATCGGGTAACATACGCGCAGTCGTTCCGCGCGAGAAACGTGGTCGAACTATGGAATGTTCTGTCTCGTAGACGAGGTGCGCAAAGATGGAAGGCCCGGGCGTAGCTTCGGAAAACCCATTTCCGGACGTCGCTTACCCGACCCCGCCAAGCTGGCTTGCGGGGACAGTTGGCGTAGATGATTTAGTCAATGCGTTTCATATGCTTATCTTCGCACGCGCGTCGATCGGCTTCGCGCTGGTTGACCGAGGGCTGCGCTATGTGCAGGTGAACGCCCGAATGGCCGATCTCAACGAGACCGAGGTGGCTCAGCACCTGGGGCGGACGGTGGAGGATGTCGTTGGACGGGACATTTGGGAGTTGTACCGGCCGCACTTCGAGCGGGCCATCGAGGGTGAGCCGGTCATAGACTTTCGTCTATCGGCACCACTTTTGCGCAGTCCGGAGCTCCATCGACACCTGGTCCTCTCGCTCTACCCGATCGTCGCGCACGAGCAGGTCACCGGGGTTGGGATGATTGTGCTCGACGTCACCGAGCAATCCGAAACCGTAGGCCAGCTCAATCGCTCCTATGCTCGTGAGCGTCTCATCAACCAGATTGGCCAGGCGATCCGAGCGTCGACGAACGCGACTGATATTCAGGAAGCGGCCGCTCAGTTCCTGGGCAAGGCTCTCTATGCCGACCGCTGCTATTACTGTTCGTACGGGGTTGTGCGCGACGAGATGGTGATCGAGTGGGACTACCGCCGGCCCGGATTGAGTCCGGTGGCCGGCCGATTTATTCTGTCCGATTTCCGCAGGGTCATGGACCAGATATTCGCTCGCGGGACCGCAATCATTCATAATGTGCGGATCGAGCTGGACCCGGAGACCGCCGATGCGCTGCTCGCCTCTAACCTGGCGGCCTTGATCGCAGTCCCGTTTTACGCGGGCGGCAATATCGTTGCGGCGCTCTTTGTCGGAATGGCCGAGCCGCGCGAGTGGCGTCCGGACGAAATCGATCTGGCTGAACGTGTCGCAACGATGACGCGCAGCGCAATCGAGGGCGTCCGTCGCAGCCAGCACCACCGGCGGGTCGCCGATGAACTACAGGACGCGCTTCAGCCGTCGGTCCCGGACCGGATCTGCGGCCTTTCGGTGGCGTCGTACATGCGGGCGGCGCTGGACGAAGCTGCGATCGGCGGGGACTTTTGCGATGTCTTCGCGCTGGAGCCGGATCTTTGCGTGTTGATTGTAGGCGATGTCAGCGGGAAGGGCCTCTCAGCGGCGGGGCAGCTCGCCACCGTGCGCAATATGCTGCGTGCCCTCCTTTACGAGTTTCGTTCGCCGGTGCGCGCCGTTAACAGCCTCAACACATTTCTGGTTAACTATGAATTGCTCCTCGGTTTTGTAACGGCGTTTATCGGCCTGTACGACGCGCGTTCCGGGTTGCTGCGGTACGTAAGCTGTGGACATGAGCCCGCGCTGATCCGCAGGTTCGGCGGTTCCGATGTAGAGCAGTTGCACAGCTCCGGCCCGCCCCTGGGGGCGGCGCCAGACGCACCGTTCGCCGAGAGGGATGCGTTCCTGCTTGCGGGCGACACGTTGATGGTGTACACGGACGGGTTGTCCGAGGCCGGACCGTCCCGCCAGCGGTTGATCGGGACGGACGGACTGATCCGCGTGCTTGCGCGGCTCCAGGACGATCTCCACGTGGGCGCCGTCGCGGAGCGGATCCTGACCGAGGTGGGGTCTTATGCACGAGGGGTTTTCC
>JBKQWH010000144.1:0-28615 GCA_052139635.1 Capsulimonadaceae bacterium | reverse complement strand
CGGAACTTGTTGTCCGTGAGTCAAGTTTGCGACACGTGGATAGTTCCTATCGTGGGACAGGCCTCCGTGCCTGTCTTCCTCCTTGTCCATCGCGTCCATCGCGTCCATGCGTCCATAAAACTCGTCGGTCTGAGGCGAAGCCTCGCTAGATTCGTGAGCCAGCTTTTGCGGCCGCGCTGTTCCCCACAGCATCGGCCACTATCGCCATCCGTCGGCGCCCACCCGTGCGAAGCTGTAGGAAGCGTTCAACAGTGGCCGGCCCGCCGGCGGCGACGATTGCCGGTAGGGTGTGGGACTGTACCATGTCGAGTAAGGCGGTAGTGTGATCGAATGTAATTTGCTCAGGCACCGCCTGGGTAATTGCATCGTCCGGCCAGGCTCGTTTCTGGCCGGGTTCGGGGGCGAGCGTCGTTGTCATGGCTTGATGTTGCTCCACAGATCGGCGTTAACAAAACGGGAGATATGACGAACGTTGCTTGTCGCAACGATCAGGCTGCCTGTGGGAACGCCGAGCGTGAGGGCTTGGGCGGCGAGGATCACATCGACGTCGAGCTTTTTGGGATCGCCGGTTGATAGTCCGCTCTGTCGCGACGTGGCCCACAGGTCGGCGGCCAGCAGCATGGCGGCGGAATTGATCGGCAAAAAGTTGAAGTTGGCTCCTAGGCTGTTAAGTTCGGCGACACTAGTCGTCTTTTTTGCCCGCAGGAGTTCGCGGCGCAGCTCGTAATCAATCACTTCGGGAATGTAGATCTCGTGCCCTGCAGCCACGCAATCCGCCGTCCAGGTGGCAAGAGGAAGAGTGGCGCTGCTGCGTACGGGGGTTGCGAGAAGGCCTAGCGGGTAGGAATCGAGCAGAATATGCAGGGTCATGAGAAGAGGGGGCTTTCTCCGCTCTCTATACGGTTTCTGTTCAGGTTTTGAATCAGCTCTTCAACTTCGGCATCGGCCTTGCGAATTTCTTCGGGGTCATCGGTGGCCTCGTCCGCTATCCGCTTTCTCAGATAGGCAAGGGCCGCGGCGTTCTTGGCGGATATTCTTGGCGGGGCAGGGGGATCAACAACGACGGACGCGTGTTCTTCGAGGACGCTGCGGGCAAAGTCCACGGGGCGTAGGCCGCGCTGCTGGGCCTCAGCGTTCAGCCAGGCTTCCGTCTGTGGAGTGAGGTCTATTGTCAGGTTCATAGCTGTCCCTTTCGCGAAAGGTGTTTACCGTTGGTTCCAGTGTAGCACATGCGCCGCGTCGCCGCAAGCGCATTTTACCACCGGGGTGGGAATTCCAGGAGTGGCGCTAGTCGTATTCATATGAACATTGGCCTTAACGTGGTCTGCTGTTCGGTTACGCCCTCCCACTGCTTGCTCAGGCTAAGGCACCGACGATTTGATTTGAGCGGCCCCGGTGCACGCTCACCGGGAATCAGAGCATCCGAGAGACACGAATCCGTTGCGACGCAAGTATGAACAATTGTTCGTATAACAGGGTATAATGCCACTACGGGTTCAAGCATCGTACTCGCCCGTCCGGCGGCCGATCGCCGGGCAAATTGTGCATTGACAACTGCATACAGTCAAAACTTAGCAAGTCGTGCCGGTCAGACGGATCCCTCACTTCCGCAACGGCCACAAACAAACGACCGTTGTCGACGATTTCTGTCTACCATTGCGACCCGCACCGCGTGGAATTCTGCAACTCCCTCTCCGCTTGCGGGGAGGGTCGGGGAGGGGGCGGATCACCGTTACCGGGCCAATTAATCCCAATTTATACCTTGCCCGCAAAAGCGCCGCTGTGCAATTGGCCAATTGGCAAATATAGCGAAAAGCGAACAGGTCAACGTAGTCGTTTCCAGCGAGCGCCCCGCCGAGAACGGCCCATTTGCCCCATTTTGCAACGACGCTAGTTTCCGATCGTGATGGTCCCCATGGTGACGACCTCGAAGTCGCTGCCGGTGAGGGTTTTGAGCTCGTCGAGGTCGTTGTCGTTCCAATTGGGGTTGTAGGCGCCCTGGAAGAACCACGAACTGCCGTTGTCGGCCAGGATCATTCCATAGGTCTTCATGGCGGTCAGGATGACCTGATCGTCGGCCGGGAAACTGGAGATGTCGAAGCTGGCTTTTAGCCGCACGCGCATGCCCATGGGGGGATACTGGGAGCCGGTGAGGCTGCTGGCGCAATGGCGGGCCGGGGCGATATAACCGTCGAGTGTCTGAGGGGCCGTGAAACGGATCGCGTGACCGATGAAGCCGGCCTGGACCTCGTCGTAGCGGACCAGCCCCGGAAAGATCGGCAACCCGGCGGCGTCGGCGCTCGTCCAGCCGGCCGGGCGGAGTGCGTCGGAATTCAGGTTCCACGTGGCCCCGGAACCGGCATCCCAGCTCGCGCCGTCGTTCTCCGGAAAAGCATAGTACATTTCGTACAGCTCCCACGTGTCGCGGTCTACCACCAGTACGTGCCGATCCCCGGTGGAACTGGATCCGCCTTCGATCGGGGCGTCCGGAGGGACCGGGTAAGGGCCCGGATCGCTCTGGTCGCCGTAGAGCGTGAAGTCGATCGGGACGTACGGCTGCGTGTTGGAGACGACAACGTACGGAATACCATAGTCCGGATCGCTGCCAAAGTCCGGGTGGAGCGGGCTGTCGTCGCCGATTGTGGCGACGAGCGTGGCCGAGTTCGGGTCGACCGTGTCTGTGTCGATCGGCGTGTTCCAGGCGTTGTCCAGCGGGAAGACCCGCTTGCCGTTCAGGCTGGCGTCGTCGCCGAGATCGGGAATGGGGGTGTTGTTGGCCGTCAAGCCGGTCGCAGTCCACCCCGCGAACGGACCGAATGTGCCCTGCGTGTACGCGCCCGATGTGTCGCTCAGGTCCCAGATCCACGACTGCCCGCCGCACGAATCCCAGAGTACCTGCGTGTTGCCGTCCCAGCCGTCGGCCATCGACACGGCCTTCCAGCCGGAGACGGCAGGGAAGGAATTCTGCGTGTACGTCCCGGCCTTCGCACCCAGACTCCAGACCGAGGCGGCGCCGGACGTGTTCGTCCAGAGCACATGGGTGATGTTGGCGGCGTTGACCGACACCGCCGTCGCTGTCCACCCGCTGAACGGCCCGAAGGCGGTCTGCGTGTAGGTTCCCGCCGTGGGGTCCAGGCTCCAGATCGCCGCGCTTCCGGCGTCGACCCAGAGGACGCGGGTGAGGCCGTCGAGACCGTCCGAGAGGGCAACCGCGGACCAGCCGGGGAACGGACCGAACGTGTACTGTGTATAGGTGGTCCCTCCCGTGTAGTCCCAAACGGACGCAGAACTGCCGTCGGTCCAGAGCACGTGCGTGGTGTTGTTGCCGCTGACCGACATGGCCGTCGCGGTCCACCCTTTGTACGGCCCGAACGTGTCCTGCGTATACGCTCCCGTCGAGCTGTCCTGACTCCAGATCGAGACGGCCCCGCTTGTGTTCACCCACATGACCCTGGTGAGACCGTCGGGCCCGTCGGCGACCGACTGCGCGGTCCAGCCGGGGAACGGGCCGTAAATGTCCTGGACGTAGGTTTGTGTCGACGGGTTATAGTCCCAAAGGGACAGTGTCCCCTTCGTGTTGGACCAGAGAATGTGCACGACGCTGGAACCGGCCGCGGCCGTCGCGGCACTTGTCAGCAGGAGTGATAGCGATAGCACGATCATGATGACGGACAATGTCAGCACGACGCGTAAGATTCTGAGCATGGAAACATCCTTTCCGTTTAACCCGGCCATGCCGGAACGAGGAGAAGAAAGACTTAAACACGGAGAGCACGGAAAACGGAAAACGGAAATTTCGAGCATCCCGGTGCCACAGGCCTGACATCCCTTTCCGTGCTTTCCGTGGTGAAATCCTTCTTTCGTTTGTCCTTCTTCCTTCCGTCCATTCGGGCTGCATTAGATCGTCACGACAAGCACCCCGGCTGCGTCGGCGGTTGAGCCGGTCCCTCCGGGCGTGAGTGTGACCGTGTTGCCGGTACCGGCGGCCTTGACGGAGGTTCCGTAAACGCCGTTCGGCGCCAGCCCCGTGATGAGCATGGTGGTTACGCCAGCCGGGGCGGACAGGGTGGTCGTGACCAGCGAGACAGGCGTATTCACCGGGAAGTAGACCGCGTAGACGCCGAAAACGGCCCCGTCGAAGGCCGTGCCGGTCGAACTCTGCACGTGTGTGGCCGCGACCCTGGCCGTGCCGGGGTCGGCTGCCTCCAGGACGTTCAGTATCCGCGTTGTGGTTGGCAGGGTCGGGTCCTCGACCGACAGGACGTACTGGGTCGGTTCCTGATCCGCGATCGGATTCAGGTCGCCGGCGGCGTACCGCGCGGTGATCTGCGGGCTGGCCGGAAGGAGAGTCTGGATGAAGAGCTGCTGCCCGTCGGCCATCGTCTCCGTCGACGTGGTTCCGGAAATCACCGGGTCCGTCACCAGGCTGAGGTTGAACTTCTTGAAGAGGCCCGAGTGAATCGATTGCGCGCGGTCGTAGACAACGATGCTGTCGTTGCTGAGCCACAGGACGGATCGGGTCGCCTGCGTTATATCGGTGGCGCCCTCGGCCGTGTCCCAGACGTCAGGCAGGTTGTAGAGGTTGGTCAGGTCGCTGGTCGCATAGACATACCCCGAGCTGGTACTGACAAGTGTGGACGGGTCTCCGGCGCTCTGTCCCTCGTTCCACTGACTGCCATTGTCCCATTCTCCGGTCTGGAACCACGCCAGGTCCGGAGTGCCGTCGGCGCACCAGTTCTGCAGGCCGAGCGTGTTGTGGTAGTAGACTGTCAGGCCGAGCCAGTTGTTGTCGTAGTTGCTCATTTCCTTGGTCAGCCACTCGCCCTTGCGGTAGAGCTCGAACTGTCCACCGTCGCAATCCTGGTGGTTGATCGACTCCCAACTGGCGCGATAATCGAAGATCGTGCCGCTGTCGGTCCAATCACTGTGGGCGACAATGCGGCCGGCGCCCGGGTCGTAGAAGTAAGTCGGATAGGTTGGACGCGGGTCGGTCGCGGTAGGTGCGTTCGGCTCGATCAGCATAAAGTAGAGGAGAGACTGGATGACGCCCCACGTATACGGATCGTTGACATTGCTGAGGAGATCGGCCGAGCCGCCGTTCGGGCAGTTGATGTCGAACCACTGGGCGGCGTTATCGTGCGTGGTCAGGCCGTTCTCGTGGTCGATCAGGTCGAGCAGCGCGAAGGGCTGCATGAAGTTCGGCGTAACATACTCGCGCAGCAGGTCGCCGTAGCTCGCAAACTGATAGATCGGTCCCAGCCACGTTTCGGAACTCGGGACGAACGGCTGCGGGGTGAGCGAGGAGATATAGCCGGTGACGTACCGGTTCCAGACCGGCGATCCGATCAGGCTGATTTGCGGCCCGGAATAGGCCGGAGTGTTGAAGCCGGCCGTTTGCAAGGCAAAGAGCTGGCCCAGGACGTAGCTGAACGATTCTCCGTACAGCATGCCCTCCGGCGGCAGTCCGCCGCTCGCCAGGCCGAACCCCGCCCCCGTGGAGTTGTCGGGGATGCCGTAGGCGCCGGCGACCGCGGCCGGATCACCCATCATGGCATACTCCTGGTAGAGCCAGGCCCCGGTTCCGTCGAGGATGTAACTGCGAACAGTATTGCCGATCTCGGAGTCCGGCTCGGCGGGGTTGACCGGAGGATCGTCGCCGGGATCGAGGCTGAGGCCCATCATCGTCACGAGCCGGGCGTGCGCCAGATAGTAGTTGTTCGACGCCATTCGGTATGGGAGGTTATTCGGAAGCAGTTGCAGGTTGTTGACGACACCGACCGGCGAAGGATGGTCGCCGCCGGTCGTCTCGGCGTTCTCGCACTCGTTTCCCCAGAGTAGGAAGACCTTCTGGATGGTCGCCTTGTCGGCGGCGGTCAGGATGGGATTTCCGCTGGTATCGAGGGCGTTGTAGATCCAGTCCACGGTCAGCGGCCAATCCTGGCCCGTGGCGCTCGCGCGGTTGTAGATCGGGAAGCTCGGGTCCTGGAACGGTCCGCCGGTGATGGGGCCCTGTACGGCCAGGTTCATGGCGTACATCAGCAGATTGCGCGCGTCCTTCGCTTCGGTGACCCGGTTGGCCGTGTTCGGGTCGACCAGGGAGCCGAGCGCGAGTATAACCGCCCACTCCTCCGACGATGCCGGCATGTTCGTGCCGCTGTAGAGGGTGGTGTATCCCTGGGAGTCGCCCGGGTCGGGATAGGGATTGGCCGCGACCCCGCCCGGAAAGTAATAGGTGTTGTAGTTGCTAATCGCCTGGGCCAGCTCGACGGCAACACCTTGATTCCAGATCGGATTGGATGCGGTAGCCCAGCCTCGCAGCCGCGTCAGATCGGCCGGCGTCATCCAGAGCCTGGGGTGACTGGAGATCGGAAAGGCGATGGCGGCCGCGGCTGCGTTATACGCGGTGAGATCGGTGGCCGACCAATTCGCGAACGGCCCGAACGAGTGCTGCGTGTACGCGCCGGTCGCGTTGTTGACATCCCAGATCGCCGCTGCTCCGGCGGTGCTGCCCCAAAGTAGCTGCGTGTTGCCGTCGGAACCGTCGGTGATCGTCAGGGCATTCCAGCCCGAGAAGGGGCCAAACGAGTTCTCCGTATACGCGCCGGTCGATCCGGTCAGATTCCACAGCGAAGCGGCTCCGCTCACATTGTTCCAGAGAAGGTGAGTCGTATTCGCGGCGTTCACCGAAACGGCCGCGGCGGTCCACCCGCCGAACGGCCCGAACGTGCTCTGCGTGAAGGCTCCCGTGCTTCCGTTCAGTTTCCAGACCGACGCTGCTCCGCCGGCGTTCACCCAGAGGACGCGGGTAAGGCCATCGGGGCCGTCGGCAATCGCCTTTGCGGACCAGCCGGCGAATGGCCCGAATGTGTATTGCGTGAAGGAGGTCGTTTCCGCGTAGTTCCAGACGGACGCGGCGCCGCCATCGGTCCAGAGTATATGCGTCGTGTTGTCCGAGCCCACCGACATCGCGGTCGCGGTCCAGCCGTTGAACGGCCCGAATGTGTTCTGCGAATAGGTCCCGGTTGCGTCATTCAAGGTCCAGATCGACACCGCCCCGCTCGCGTTCACCCAGAGGACACGGGTGAGGCCGTCAGGACCGTCGGCGATGGACTGCGCCGACCACCCCTTGAACGGGCCGTAGTTATCCTGTGTGTAAGATCCCGTCGATGGGGTGTAGCCCCAGAGCGAGAGCGCACCGTTCGTGTTCGACCAGAGGACATGCACGCCGCCCGTTCCGGAGGCAGCCGGCGCGGCACAGGGCAGCATGGCGAGCGCGATCATGATGACGGCCAATGTCAGCAGGAATCGTACGGTTCTGAGCAATGGGAACATCCTTTCCACCCTTACGATAGCGCGGCATTCCGCGATGACATGAAACAACTCAACTATTCCATGATCGGCTTCTGTATTCTCATAAATTAGTATGATAAGTGTATCCCTGCCCGCCTCAGGCTGGACGCGAGCGAGCACGCCCGCAAGTCGGCGCGGACATGCAAGTTGGTCGCAGTGCTGGTTGGCAAATGCGTTAGAAGCCGTAGAGCGCTTCGTATTGCGGGATGCGGGCGTCCCAACTGTTCTGCTGGAGCAGTGTGTTGTCGATCATCCAGCCGAGATAGCCGTCGGAGCCGGAACGGAAGCTGACATATCGGTCAGTGGCGCGCTTGACGGCATATGCGATGTCGCCCCAGTGAAAATTCTCGAACGTGAAGCCGTTCGGCGACGGGTAGGCGATTGTCTCGCACTCGGACACCGTATCCGCCAGACCGCCGGTTCTGCGGACGATGGGGATGGTTCCGTAGCGCTGACATTCCATCTGGATCAACCCGCAAGGCTCGTAGCGCGAGGGCACAACCAGGAAATCCGAGGCGAGATAGTGCAACTCGAGGTTCGCGGGGCCGGCGAGGGCCGGTGGATTGACCCGGAGGCGGCCCGGATTGATCCAGGAGAGATCCTGAACACCTTTCCAGTAGCGGCGTGACCGGTGCGCCGAATCGGGATTGGGGTGGTCCGGCGGAACAGCGTCGTCGAGATTGGGCTCGCCCCACGTCACCAGCAGAACACGCGCATTGGAGAGGATCCGGTCGGGACCGTCAAGTGCGTCGATGAACGGGTAGAACCCCTTCTGCTCGTCCCAGCGGCCGCGGATCGAGACAAAGGGGACGTCGAGATCGGAATCCGACCAGCCGAGGGAACGGATTACGGCCAACTTCGCGTGCCTCCTGGCTGTCAGAAGTGTTTCCCGCTGTTTCTTCATCTCGTCGGCGTCCGAGGCACAATAATAGGGAAGGCCGCCAACACACCACCGGCTCTCGTTGATCCCGTTCACGATCCCGCGCAGCCGTCCTCGATGCCGCAGGTCGTCGAGGACGCCTTCCAGGCCAAAACCGACATCGGATCTCTCGCATATCTCGTTTCGGTAGGTGTAGCTGACTGTCGACACGGCATCGGCGAGGTACAGGCCGGCCTTGAAGGCGTTCGTGTCGCCATAGTGTCCATAGACGCCGCCGTAGAGGATATCGTCGATCCCGGCGTGCCAGTAGCGGTCGTTACCGCCTTTGCCCTGGTAGAGCAAATTGTGAACCGTCAGCACCGTTCGGCACCGTTTCGAGGGCCAGAGCATCTGCTGCTTGAGCTGGCTGATATACACCGGCACCAACGCGGTGTGGCCGTCGTGGCAGTGGATAATGTCGGGAGCCCACTTCTTGTGGCTTGCCACGACATAGTCGACGACCGCCCGGCTAAACTCCTCCCACGGCTCCGGACCCTGTCCGGCCGCCTGGTGGACGTCCTTGAGCCTCATGGCGCCGTCGAAATGGGTGTGCTGGCCGATCAAGAGGATGGGAATCTTGCGCTCGGGGTCGGTCAGGTTAGGGATGCTCAGTCCCTGGACAACTGTGTGGTGCTCATGCACATAACCGGGCCACACAGTCAGGTCCGGGAGAATCGTTTCGGGATTGAGCGCCTGCAGGAACCCGTAACGGGGCAGTGCGATTTTGACATCGTGGCCGGCTAGCTGGAGGCTCGAGGCCAGGCCCAGGATATACTCGGCGACACCGCCGATTGGAGCAACGTCCGCAAGCTCGGCCGTTACCAGCAATATTCTCTTCTTCATCCAATCCTCCATGACGATTCACGAGCCACCGCGTTGAGCCGTGCCGTCGAGTACACATCATTATAGTAGGGAGCCGGGCACATGTCAATGCAGGGCGTCGTTGATGGCGGCCAGGAGAGGGTTGCGCTGTCCGGCGGGCTCGAAGGGACGGTAGCCGTCGCCGAGTTCCCAGATGATCACGCCTCCGAGGCCGCCTTTCTGTGCGTAACGGACCTTGGCTCCGCAGGACCGTTCGTCGTCGTACGAGATAAAATGGTTATCGGCGGGCCCGGCGCCGGAGACCGACAGATACGGCGCCGATGCCGACTCATCCCAGTGATACCGATCGTTTGAGTAGTACTTCTCCATGATGTCGTCGTAGCGGAGTTCGGTCGATGTCACGCCCTGAATCGACTGGTTCGGCCCGGTCGCGCCGGTCCATATCTCCCCGTAGAACGCAATCCCGATGCCGAGCCTGGCTGGCTGCACGCCCGCCGTGAGCCAGGACTTGACGGCGGCATCGACCGATGGAAGCGGCGTGTTGTCGGCCTTGACTGCGGTCGGAGGTGCGTAGAGAGATCCGTCGTACCACGTGACCCACCCCTGCCATGGTCCACTCCAGGCATAGGTCATGACGTTGACCTGATCGAGTTGATCGACGACAGGGAGATAAGGACCGGGCGTGCCCGCGACCGCGGCGGTGACCAGGGCTTGTGGGTTATCCGCGACCAGGGCGGTGCGCAGCGCGCGGACGAACGCCTGGAAGTCAGGCCCGTCGGCGCTCTCGACCGGCTCCATGTCGACATCGACACCGTCGTACGCGTGCAGCTTGACCCAGGCGGCGATCGAGGCAACAAATGCACCGCGCTGGGCCGTTGCGATCGCCGGGCGGAAGACGGACGCGGAATTTGCCCCACCGACGCAGATCAACACCTTTTTGCCCGCGGCATGCACCACGCGAGCCAGCGCATCCGCATCGGCGTCCGAAAATCCGCCGCGAGTGTCGACAGCCTGCCCGTCGGCCGTCGGCCAGAGCGCGAAATACACGACATGGGTGAGCGGCCGCAGGTCAATGTCCTCCGGTCGCAGCCGGTTTGAGTCCCAACTCGCGTAGTATCCGGTCACCCAGAGACTGTGTCGAGGCGCCTTCGAATGGGCGCCCGCCGGCGAAGGGAGCGCGAGCAGTGCGCAAAGAACCATAAAGGCGATGGGCGAACTTTTCATGACGTTGTACAACATTCGGCGTGAGGTGGCCGTTTTCCTGCGCAGATCCCGCCGCGGCTCTCGGTCTGCAAAATAACTCGTACATCCGGTAGAGCCGTGCACACTACCGCAACGCCGAATACTCTCGATACGCGCGGAGGCGACCACCGGCGAAGAGGGGGCAGTCGTGGCGGCAGCGGTCGATGAGGCCCTGGTTTGCAGGCGTCCGGCGGATGAAGATCAGTTCGTCGTTACGGTAGTAGTAATCCGCATTGTCGAGATTGGGCGAGTCGGCATAGACGAGCGCCCAGTCAGGGGCGGATAGGTAGAGGCGCGCCTGGGGCTCGGCGGCGGAGACCATGATGAGGTCTATTCCCGCGCGGTCCATGATCGTCCGCCAATCGTAAGGAGATCCGGTCATGCGGCTGACATTGCCGAGCAGGCTGCCGAAGTAGACGTCGGCGCGGCTGTCGACATAGACGGGATGATCCTGCATCTTCCAGATCAGGAAGCCGCCGTCGCCGTAATTGTTGTAGAAGTGCATTTCTCGCGGGATCGGCTCGTGCTCGATGAACGCGCAGGCGCGGGCGGGAAACGAATGGTAATCGATCGCCGCCTCCCCGATGCGCTCGACCAGACCCGGCTCTGTCGGTTCGTCCATCCCGGCCGTCCCGGAAACGGGCGTCAGATCGTGCAGGATGGCGTCGAAGCGGGCGACGGCCGCCACGCAGAGGATAACGCAGACGCCCAGCAGGACCGGGAGGGGAGGGGATGCCCCGAAGGGGGACCGCGGCGGCGTCGATTCCGCCCCGGTCACTCGGAGTATTGCCGACTCCACGTGTCTGGCAATGAGGATGGTCCCGAGAAGCGCGAACAACGGGATATTCCGGAGGGCCGTCAGCGCCTCGTGAGTCAGCAGGCACAGCACCAGAAGCTCGGTGGCATTGTGCCGGAGTCGGGTTCCGAAGACGCCGAACAGGACAACGGCAAGCATCGCCTCGAATATCTGCCCCCACGGCTCGTGGTAGTTGGGGGAGGTCCACTCGTGGACCAGATTGAGCATCGTGGTGTTGGTGATTGTGGCGTAGAAGTTCTCGTATTCGTGATATCCGTACGGTGTGATCAGCGTTGCGGCGAGACCGGCGGCAGCCACGACGATGAGCCGTGTGCACACGCGCGGATCGGGATGACCGTCCGGCGCAGCGACGGGATCCGGCTGCGAGCGTCGACTCCCGGCGATCAGGACGATCCCATCGCCGATTCCGAAGGCCGCCACGAGGCCCACGCCGATCAGCACCCCCGCGTGCAGGTTGGCCCAGAGGACAAACAGCGGCACAAGCGCCCACAGGCGCCGGCTGGGCGCTCCCCGGCGCACCGCCAGCACCATGCCCAGCACCAGCACGCTGAACAGGTAGGTGAAGAGCTGCGGCCGCGGCTGCATCAAGGGACTGGCCACGAGGGCTCCGAAGCAGGTCAGCAGGAGGGCTGTGATCGGTGCGGGCCGCTTACTCTGGATCGCCTGAGCCGTTTCTCGGCACGCAATCGCATAGTGCAGGATCAGCGCCGCCGCCATCAGGGTTGCCGACAGCAGCCAGATGGCGCCGTAACCGCCCCGACGGTACAGCTCCCAGTAAAGCGTGAATGTCAGCCACTCGTGCACCACCCACGGCGTGTGCGGGCGGGTCCACGAAAACATATCGAAATGGGGCGCGCTGTGTGAACGGACAATGAGCTGTCCGGTACGAATCTGCCAGAAGAGGTCGACCACGCGGCTCTTATTGACTGTCATCGACGCGGCGTAGGCGGCGATTGCGATCGCGGTCGCGACGCCTGCCGGCCGGACCCATGACTTGCTCGGTTCTTCGGTCATTGCAGAGATCCGTACAGGGCATAGCGGCCCAGTTCATGTCGGGCGATAACCGGGCAGTCGCGCCGGCAGCGGGCAATCAGCGCCGCATATTCGGGTTTGCGGCGGATGAAGATGAAGGTGTTCTCCTGGTTCGCATAGCCCGTTGGATGGGAGTCGAGGTTCGGTCGATCCACGTAAACCAGCGCCCAGTCCGGCGCCGCCAGAAACAGCCGGGACTGAGGTTCCGCCACCGGCGTCACGATGAGGTCGACGTCGAGCCGGTCGAACGCCGACCTCCACCCATACTCGCCGTCGTAGAGGGTTTTGACCAGCTCCAAATGGGGTCCGAAGTACACATCCGCACGGCTGTCGATAAACACCGGATGGCGGGGGATTCTCCAGATCAGGAAACCGCCGTCGTCGTAGGAATTATACATGTGCATCGTCCACGGAATGGATTCCATTTCGATGAACCGGCACGCGTGTTCCGGGAAACTTCCATCGTTGATCGCGGTGAGTCCAATCCGCGTGGTGAGCGCTCCTGTCGACGGCCCTGATGTCGTGAGCGCAGCCGATATCTTCCCGATGGACGTGAACGTCAACGCCACGAAAACACAGAGGGTCAGCAGTGGGGATGGAGACGGACCGAAGAGGGCATCCGCGGGGCGAATGCCATCTTTGTAGATCAACGGAATCAGCGCGGACTGGAAATGGCGGGCGATCAGCAATCCGCCGACCAGTCCCAGTAGCGGCACGTTTCGCATCGACGCGAGCGCTTCGTGGGTGAACAGAACCAGGACGATCACTTCGGCCGGGTCTCGCCGTAATCTTGTGGCGAAGACGCTGAACAGAGTGACCGCGAGAAAGCCCTCGACAATCCAGCCGAACGGTTCGTGGAAGTTCGGAGACGCCCACTCCTCCAGAATGTTGACCATGGTCGAGTTACTGATCGTCGCTCGGAAATCCTCGTACTCGCGTACGCCGTAGGGATTGCAAAGCGTGGCGAGAAAGCCGGCCGCAACCACACAGACCATCGTTTTGCACAGAGCCGTTTCGGACGCCGAAATGTCTGCCGTCGACCGGCGGGCGACCGCGATCCGCACGCCGTCGCCGAGGACCAGAAGTGCGATAAGTCCGAGTCCGATCAGCACTCCCGCATGGAAATTGGCCCAGACTCCGAAAAGAGGGACTAGCCACCAGAGGTTTCGCCGCGCGCGGGCTGCTTCCTCGGTGTTGCCTGCTCCTGCGCGGCGGCGTGCGTCGAGCGCAACCGCCAGGACGATTACCGTGAACAGGTATGTGACAAGTTGCGGCCGCGGATTGTAGAACGAGCCCATCATGACCGCGGCAAAGCAGGTGACGATGAAAGCCGTCAGAGGCGCGGCGCCGTCGCGAGTGGCGCCGAGCTCGCGTAGCACGACTCGGTAGTAGATGCACCATGTTACGATCGACATCCCGACCGTCAGCAGCCAGAGCCCGGCAAAGCCGCCGGCCCGGTATGTGAGCCACATAACGACGAAAGCCAGCCACTCATGGGCCACCCATGGGACTCCGGGCCGGGTCCACGAGTATATGTCGCCGGCGGGGGCATGGTGCTGAAGCAGGATCAGACGTCCGGTCTGCAATTGCCAGAGCAGGTCGTTGGCGCGGCTGGAGTTCACACAGAGCCCCGCGACAAACACGAGCACCGCGGCTGTCAGTATCCAGCCGGCCGCCTGTCCCTGCCTCGGTGGCGCTCCGCACTTGTCGCCCTCGTCATCGACCCTGTGTTTTCCGGCCGTGTTTTGTGGAACGTTCGACAATGTGTGTGTCCGTTACAGCAGCGACTCGTATTGGCCGAACGGCGAATGGCGCAGAGCCTCGACGGCCGGACAGTCTCGACGGCACCGCTCGATCAGTCCGGCGTAGGCGGGCGTGCGGCGCACAAACACGAAGTCATTCTCGCGTCGCGAGTAGGCCGTCGGGTGCGAGTCGAGTTCCGGCCTGTCGACGTACACCAGCGCCCAGTCCGGCGCGGCAAGGTACTGGCGCGATTGCGCGTCCGACACCCGTGTCACTATGACGTCGATGTGGTGTTTCGCCATGAGCGAGCGCCATCGGTAAGTTTGGCCGTAAAGGCTGATCACGTCGGTCAGAATCGATCCGAAATAGACATCGGCTCGACTGTCGACAAACACGGGACGATCGGGCAGGCGCCAGGCGATAAAGCCGCCGTCATCGTACGAGTTGTACACGTTATTAGGCAGGTGCTCACGCTCCATGAACGCGCATGCATGTACCGGAAAGCTGCCATAGTCGATGGACGTAAGCGCTATGCGTGTCAGGAGCGAACCACGTGCCGGCCCTGATGTCGTGAGCGCAGCCGATATCCTGCCGATCGACGTGAATGCCACCGCGACGAAAACACAGGCGACCATCATTGTAGACGGTGTTGGACCGAAGAGGGCGTCGGCCGGGCGGGTGCCTTCCCTATAAAGGAGGCGGACCAGGCCGGATTGGAAGTGACGGGCGATGATCAAACCGCCGACAAGGCCCAGAAGCGGCACGTTCCGGGTCGCCGCAAGGGCTTCATGGGTGAACACCGCCAGGACAATCGCCTCTCCCGGATCGAACTTCAGTTTTGTGGCGAACAAACTGAAGAGGAGAAATGCGGCAAAGCCCTCCAGCATCCACCCGTAAGAGTCGTGGAAACTTGGCGAAGCCCACTCTCCGACCATGTTCATGGCCGTTGTGTTGGTGATGGTAGCGCGGAAGTTCTCGAACTCCTGGATGCCGTAAGGGGTGCAAAGCGTGGCCGCGAGCCCCGCCGCCACCACACAGGCCATCGCGCGGCAAAGCGCGATATCCTTCGAGCAGGCCGCGTCAACCGTCCCGCCTGCCTGTCGAGACGACACCGAGATCCCCAGGGCGTCGCCGATCGTCAACAGCGCAAGCAGCCCTAATCCGATCAGCACACCGGCATGAAAATTGGCCCACAGACCGCAAAGGGGGACAATCCACCAGAGGCTCCGCTTTGCGTGACTCCCCTGCTCAGGGCTGCCGTCCCGCGCGCACCGGCGTGCGTTGAGGGCGACTGCGAGGACGATAACCGTGAAGAGGTAGGTTATTAGCTGGGGACGAGGATTGAAGAACGGCCCCACCAGTACGGCGGCGAAGCACGTGAGGAAGAAGGCGGTTACGGGCGCGGCGCCGTGCGTGGTCGCCCCCAACTCGCGCAGCACCAGTCGATAGTAGGCGCACCATGTCACGATCGACAATGCGGCCGTGAGCAGGAAAACCCCGGCGAACCCGTCGGCCCGGTACGAGAGCCATAGAACGACAAAGGTCAACCACTCGTGCGCCACCCACGGCGTACCGAACCGGGTCCACGAGTACTCGTCGCGCACCGGTGGATGGTGCTCGATCAAAATCCAGTGCCCTGTCCGCAGTTGCCAGAGCAAGTCGTTCGCGCGGGCCGGGTTGACACACAGGGCGACAACGAACACGAGCACCGCCGCGGTCAGTATCCACCCTGCCGCCTGCCCCATTTGTGGAACGCTGGATTCGCCCGCGGCTGCTGTCAGCCTGCCGGCACCGTTGTGACGCTGTTCGGCCGGGTTTTGAGTATCCATCGACATAATCTGGGTCCGTTATTCAAGCGACTCGTATCGGCCGAACGAGGACTGCTGCAGGGCCGCGACGGCCGGGCAATCGCGGCGGCAGCGGGCGATCAGGCCGGCGTAGGCTGGCGTGCGCCGCAGAAAGATGAACGTGTTCTGCTGGCGGTCATAGGCCGTTTCGTCCTTGTCGATATCGGCTCGGTCGACATAGACGAGCGCCCAATCGGGTGCACCCAGGTACATGCGCGACTGTTTCTCGCTCGCCGGCACCACAATCATGTCGATCTTCCGCTTGTCCATTTTCGAGCGCCACTCGTATTCGCCGGAGTTGAGCGCAGACACGTCGCCCAGGAGGGTCCCGAAATAGACATCGGCGCGGCTGTCGATGAAGACCCGGTGATCCGGCAGCCGCCAGATGAGATAGGAGCCGATGTTGTAGGAGTTGTACATCCGGATCGACGGTGGGATGTGCTCCCGCTCGATAAAGCGGCACGCGCGGTCCGGATACGTGCCGTAGCAGATGCTGGAGAGCGCAATCCGCGTCAGCGGCTGCCCGCCGGGAGGACCGAAATTGCGCACGGCCATCGCCGCGCCCAGTCCGACCGCTCCGACAACGGCGACGAGGATACCGGCGGCCAGTGTCGCGGAAGGATACTGTCCGAGCAGGGCGTCGGGGGCTTCCTTATCGTTGTAGAGGTGACGGCTCAGGGCGGACCGCACGTGCCGGGCGATGAGCGGCGTCCCGATAATTACCAGCAGCGGCACATTGCGGTCGGCGCTCAGCGCCTCGTGCGCGAGCAGCGCCAGGATGACACACTCGGTGGGATCGCGCCGGAGCCGCGTGAAGAAAAGCCCGTACAGCAGCAGCGCCAGGTATCCCTCGACCAGCTTGCCGAAGTCGGTATGGAAATTGGGCGACGACCACTCCCCAAGGAGGTCGAGCATCGTCTTGTTGGTGACAGTCGCCGTAAAGTCCTGGTACTCGCGGATCCCGTACGGTGTGACCAGCGTGCCGAGCGCCCCGGCGATGCCCACCCACAGGAGCGTGCGGCCGACCGCCTGTACGCCCGGCGCGGTCGATCCGAGGTCCTTAGCCGCGCGGTATCCGTTCAGCAGATCGCCTGCCGCGAGTATCAGCACAAGGCCAAGCCCGACCAGTACGCCGGCGTGCAGGTTGGCCCAGACGACGAACACCGGGACCAGGAGCCAAAGCCCGCGCCGAGAACGGTCCACGGAAGGGGCGCCCTCGACCGCGTCGCGCCGCGCCCTGAGAACCAGAAGCAGAGTGACAGCCAGGAACAGGTACGTGAACATCTGCGGTCGTGGCTGGCAGAACGGCGCCATGATGCCGGCAGCGAACACGGACAACAGGAACGCCGTCAAAGGCGAGCCGACGCCGCCGGACTGTCCTTCCCGCCGCGCCGTCTCTTCGTGGACTGTTTGATAGATGAGCGGCCAGGTGAGGGCCGCGACGGCAACTTCCAGCACAAAGACGCCGCCGAAACCGCCCGCTCGAAAGGCCGTCCAGAACAGGACGAAGGCGAGCCACTCGTGCGCCACCCAGGGCCGACCATGCTCCGTCCAGGAGTACGTGTCGAACTGCGGCGCGCGGTGGGTCGACACGATCAGGTGCCCCGTTCGAAGCTGCCAGAACAGGTCGTTGCAGATCGACGGCTGCGCGCATTGCGCGGCCACAAACAGGGCGACCGCCACGCCGAGGATCCACGCAGCCGCGTTGGACCCTTTCGCCGGCGCCGAAACTATCTTTTGGGTGTCTTGAGCTTCCTGCATCTTAATCCTTCAGCGGCGTTCCAAGCAATTCCACGTGCCGGCGCAGGGTGGGGCAGTCGCGCCGGCAGCGGGCGATCAGATCCGCGAACCGCGGCAGCCTCCGCACAAAGATCAGCATATTGGCTCGATCACCCGAGTCGAGGTCAGGCCTGTCGACATAGCACAGAGCCCAGTCGGGCGATGCGGCAAACAGTCGGGACTGCGGCTCGCGGGTCGGCAGCATCACATAGTCCGGGTGGTACGCCGCCAGGATGCGCTGCCAGCCGAACGGCTGCTCATCGAGCCGCGCGTAGTCGTTCAGGACGCGGCCGAAATAGACATCGGTCTGCGTGCTGATCGAGACCGGATACTCCGGCATGCGCCACAGAATGTAACCACCCGTGTCGTAGTCATTATACAACCGTCCATCGGTGGGAAACGCTTCCTGACGCATAAACTGGCAGGCCGATGCCGGAAAATCGTCGAGCATGAACGATACGGCAGCGATTCGGCCCAGTGCGGTCGGCGCCGTCTCGGGCGCCGACCGGATCTGCGTTGCGGCAGTCGATGCAGACTGCACAATGACCGCAACTGCCACTACGGCCATTGTTAGCGGCGGCGGCGTCGATCCGAACAGAGAACTATGGGTGTCACGCCGTTCTGTGCCGGCCGGCCGGCTGGGGGGAGCGAGAGACCGTGTCAGCGCGGACTGGATGTGCCGGGCGACGAGTGGCAGCCCGGCCAGGGCGAAGAGGGGAACATTGCGGCTCGCAGCCAGCGACTCGTGCGCGAGGATGGCAGGAATCACGAAGTCCGCCCAGTCGCGCGGCTCCCGGCTGAACGCAAGCCCGGCTGCTATCAGGACCGCCATTTCCTCGAACGTCAGGCCGAGCAGGCTGTGGAAGTCCAGCGCGCTCCATTCCGAGACAAACGCCGGCATGGTGCTATTGCCCACGGTCATGCGGAAAATCTGGTAGATGCGCACGCCGTAGGGATTGACGAGCAGCGCTGCTGCGCAGCACCCTGCGACCAGAATCAGCCGGAAGCCCAGCGCGGACTTGCCGGCGCCGCCATGGCCAAATCGGCCCTGCAGGCAGTCGCAGAGTCCGATTGCGGCGATCAGGCCGACACCCACGACCACGCCGCCATGCAGATTGGCCCACACCACACACAGGGGAACGAGCAGCCATAACCGTGCCTCCCGTTTCATGGTGGGTTCTGACCGGACCCGCATGATCACCGCAATCAGGCAGGCGACTCCCAGGTACGTGAAGAGATGCGGCCGCGGCGAGAGGAACGGGCTCGCGACTTTCTCGGCCCAGAGCGTCAGGCACGCCGCCGTGAGCGGCGCCCCCGTTTCGCGCTTCAGCACGCCGAACAGGACCAGGTATGTAGCGGCCAGAACTGAGACTTGCAGCAGCCAGACCGCGCCGAAGCCTCCGTTTCGATAGGCCTCGAAGAGAAGGACGCACATGCCCCACTCGTGCAGAATCCACGGCTGGTGCGGCCTCGTCCACGTGTAATCGTCGAAGAATGGGACCGCGTGGCGGTGCACGATGTCACCACCGGCCCGCAACTGCCAGAACAGGTCCACCGCCGGGCTGGGGGCCATCGCAAGCGAGACGATAAATGCGACAACCGCGGCGGCCAGAACGACTGTCGCCATCCTCCCGCGCCGTACGGGGGTCTCGTTCGTGTCTGCGGATTTCGACGCAATGGTCATCGGGGCTCCGTTACGTCTTGATCCGCGCCCTGGTGATCCGCGGCGGCTGTTTCTGATGACCACCTCACCGCCAGAATCGTGTACTCGGAATTGCGGTGCACGGGGGTCAGGAAGTCCGGATACCGGGTTGCGAGAGGCGCGTACGCCCGGCGAAGGCCCTGCGGCGTGATTTCGGCCAGCGACGCGTGGCGCGGATCGTTCGGATAGCAGACATACGCCACATGGCCGTCACGAATGAGCGACTCGAGCCTGCCGGGCGGCGCGCCGGCGTCGAGTGCGGCCGAGAGCAGGCGCTCGCGGGCGATGCAGTGGGGCGTTTCGCCCCAGTGTCCGGCCCAAACCGGGCGGTCACAGAAGCCCGGAACGAACAGCGAGATGCGCGGGGTCGCCAGGACGGCCGCGTGCGGGCTGGTGTGGTTTCGCAGGTACGCAAGCACGTCGAGTTCCCCGGCAGAAAGGTACGGGCAGGCCGCGCGGCCGGCCAGCCGGGGGGCATCGGCAAGCTTGACCATGTCGCGGGCGAGAAACAGGATCGTGGACGGGATCGTGCACAGGACCAGTAGCGCGACAACGGCGTTGCGCTTCATACCGTCGACCGGCACGGCCGCGCGACTGAGCCAGGCAGCGCCCAGTCCGGCCAGAAGGCTCAAGGGGACGTCCTCGCCCATGATCAGCTTGCGCTGGAATGGGAACGGGGCATAGGCGACCGCGATGCCCGCAACGGCCCAGCACAGGATACAGAGCAGCGGCCGCGTCAGGCTCGGGGCGGGCCGGCTTGTCGAAGGCGGGGTGGCTGCGCCATGCTTCTCAGAGCCGAAACATGGCACTTCGGAACCGCCGTCCGGGACAATCAGCAGCCGAACAGCGAGTAGCGCCAGCACCAGCACGAAGCCGTAGCCGATCAGGTACTGATCGATCGACGGCGTCAGGGTCGTCACTTCCATGGCTCGCTGGTAGAACACGGTTTCGTGGCGCAGGACGTAGTATTGATACGCGACCGACGGAACGGCGATGAGGCCGGCGAGCGCCGAGCGGCCCAATAGCGCCAGGTCGACGCGTCGCGTGCGGACAGCGTCGACCAGGAGAAAGAGCGTCCACGCGGCGGCTACATGGATCACGTCGTAGCCGTGAATGTTGCCGAGCACCAGCAGCGCCAGGCCGCTTCCCACCGCGTACCGCGTGCGCCGCCGCTGCATCGAGAGCAGGAGGCCCAGCATCGATGCCACGATGAGCAGCGTCCCAACGGCATTGATGGCCGAGAAATACGTCGCCGTGAACAGCAGCGCCTCGGGCTGGTTGGAGTCGGCCGACGGCATTATCCCGCGTATGTCCGGCTGCTTGAGCTGGTGCAGCCAGCCAAGTCCGGACCCGAGCGCGGCGATCGCGTACCCCCCTACCCAACCGTCGCCGCCGGCGCAGAGGCGGTAAAGCCGGCAGACCACCCAGAGGACCGCGGCTGTTGCGGCCACCCGGGCGCCCAGCAGGACGATGTCGAGGGGCATCCGGGTCAGTGCGGCCACCCGACCGAGCAGCAGGAACAGGATGTTGAACTCGAGGCCCGACTGTTTGTCCGTTGTGAAGAGGTTCAGCGCGAGCCAGTGTCCATCGGCCGCCTGACGGAGCCAGGACAGGTACACGCAGTAGTCGTCGATGACGAATATCTGTCCGACGAACCGTCCCCCGCGTGGTGTATGGAGGTATCCCACCAGGTTGGGCACAATCCCGAGAACGAGCGCTGCCGCCGTGACGACAGCAACGGGTATCCATTGGCGCTTGGGATACGGGCCGGCTGCCTCGTCGGGGGGAGTTGCGGGCCGCTCCGATCCGGAGGGGATCGTCTGCTGATTGCCTGTGCGCATGCTAACATTATATCACCGGTCGTAATCCGGTCGCGCACGCCCTCGCGCGTGTTTAGGGCAAAAACTTTGAATTCGGCCCGTCGGAATGAGACAGTTTCACCTCGGAAAAGACGGAAGTTTTGGAGAAGATCGTTGTGAGGGCGCCATCGTGTTTTAAGCATAAAGTACACGTGGTCGGCGCCACGCTGTCTGTCTTCACAACGAACGAGAGTCGGCCTCAGTAATGAAAACGGCAGGAAAGGATGCGAATCTTTTCTTCAGCATCTTCGACCTGATATACCAGACGATGTTCCTGGTCGATCCGGCGGGACCAACAACCGGCCAGTTCGTGCTTCAATTGCTCGGGTTGTCCGGTGCCTTCAAACGGTGTGCGTTGAATTTCACGAATTAACTTCATGATTCGGAGTGCTACACGGCGCTCGTGATTCATCCACCACTCCAGGTCTTCGAACGCGTTTACGTCAAATCCCAAGCTTTTCACTGACGTCCTCAAGGGACAGCCCTGTTGTCCGCTTCATGGATTCGAGTAGCCGCCGCTTCATAGTCTCGCTATTTAACAAATATGCCGTTTCGTGCTCGGAAGACTCATCTGCCTTATACAGTGCGCGACTGGTAGAACCCGCAGCAGGCGAACAAATTATCGGAAGCTCGCCGCTACCAGTATACTTTTGATCCATCTTATTACTCCTATCTTCCGTGCCGTAGACGGCGAAAACCGTTTCGCGCGCCCTGAATTCTTGTGCTCTATTCTGCCACGACTATTCCAAATTGTCAACCTATTGAGCCCCGCTGCACTCGTACCGGAGTCCGGCCTCCGCCGGATCGAGAATCTGCAATCGTTCGGAAGGGTTCGGCGGTTGCCGACCGATCGATCCGCGCGGTAACATGTGTCGATTCGGTCCTATTGTCCGAATCATTTGACACTTCGATGCATAAGAGGTAATAATAGCGGTATCGTGAACGATTTCAATGAGAATATGCCGGATGCCCGGCGAATCCCCGGCTCAATAATGCGCTCTCGCGTAACCCTCAAGGATGTTGCCCGGCATGTTGGCGTGAGTGTGAACGCAGCCTCGAAAGTGCTGAACCACACCCTGTCCAGCGGAAAAGTCTCCGAGGCCACGCGTGGCCGTATCGAAGCCGCCGCGCTCGAGTTGGGCTACCAACCGAACTCGCTGGCTCGGTCACTGGTGCGCCGCCGCGCGGACATTGTCGGACTGTACTTCGACTACGAGCTGAATCTGACCGAGCCGTTCAGCGCCAACCTGGTCGAGGGGGCCGAGATCGGATGCAAGGAGCGGCAGCAGGCGCTCTTGATATATAGCCGGCGGAGGGACGAGACCATCGACGATGTGTGCCGAAGGCTGCTCAGTGGAGTCGTCGACGGCCTTGCCATCCCGGGCTGGACCGCGAACGAGACGATCGATCGGCTTTGCGCGGCCGGAATGCCGATCGTCCAGTACGGCTACATTCACCCCGAATTGCCGTCGGTAGTGATCGACGAGCGTTCCGGCGCGGAGCAGATCGCCGCTCATCTGGCGGGGAAGGGACACACCTGGGCATTCTATCGGGCCTGCTCCGTGGTCGCGAACCTCCGCGAACAGTGCCAGCACGAAATGGCTCACAAGTACGGATTACGGCTCGATGGGTATGCCACCGACAATCTCGGAAACATCACTCCGGAGGAGATCGAGCTACTGGCGCGGCCCGCGGGCTCGCGTCCAACCGCTGCTATCTGTTGGAACGACCAGTTCGCCTACCGCCTGCTGGAGTATTGCGAGCAAATTGGCTTGAGAGTGCCGGAAGATCTCGCGATTGTCGGCTTTGACCGTGCTGCCACGTTCCCGGGGCCGAAGATGGAGTTGACGACAGTATTTGCGCCCTGGATCGATATGGCACGCTTGTCCATCTCGCTGCTGGTGGATATCCGCGACGGAAACGATGTGCTCAAGGATACGATTCTACCGGTGGAATTACGGATCGGCAATACCACCTGATCCCGAATCGGTCGAGGTTCAGGCATCGCCTACTGGTCGACCATGACCATTCCGTGCTCCACGCGCGTTGTCAGCTTGACCAGCGGTCGCGGCGGCGGCCCGGAAACGACCGCCCCATTGGCGTCATATGTGCCGTGATGGCAGGGGCAGACGAACTTGTTCTGAGCCGCGTTCCACTTGACGGTGCAGCCGCGGTGGGTACATTTGGCGGAGAGCGCGAGGTATCCATCCGCAGTCTTCGTGAGATAAGCGACCGTACCCGTGGATAGCTTCACCTTCCTGAAATCTCCAGTATTGAAGTCGGATGTTGGTCCGGCCGGTACCGCCCCGTCGGCGCGGGCGGCGACGCTCGGAAGAGACAGGACGGCCGCGGACACGGTGGCAATTGTCAGGTTCGTGATAAACATGCGCCGGCTCATCAAGGCTGCAAACTCATTGTTCACTTGCTGGGTCCCCATACCACTGTTTCGGCTAACGTGCACTTCTCAATACGTTTTCTCGCGTTCCAATGGTTGGGCCGGCGCCCGAAGAATCGAGAGGATTCTTAGCCTCACGTCCCATTGTGGGCTCCGGGGTATCCTTGATACGAGTTTGTGCTGTCACCGGATCCGGTCCAGGGAGAATGGAATGCCTTGATCGCTGCGTCGACTATGGAGTAATGGCGTCCGCCGCCAGGGTCCGGCGGTTGAAACCGCGGCGAAACAACAACATCCGCCTCCGCGGATACTAACTCGTTTGCGACTGCTCTTTGTGCGGCAGCAGGGTGCGAACACTATTCTGCACTCTTCCGCGTAACAATCTGATGCGGGGCGTGTCTAACAAGCAGAGATGATGTATTGTGGCTGCGGTCCCGCCAGCGGTCTTATTATGATGGTACGGGCTGGCAAGAGGAGGAAAGCCAGATGGAATTACTGTTCGCGGGCCTGTTCACAGTCGGTGTCGCGGTGGTCGGGGTATGGTTATCCCTGTACTCGCGCAGTCTGCGTGCCGACCGGATAGCCGCCGAGCGTGAGACGGAGGAACGGCGGCGCCTGGACGAAACCGAGGCTCGATTGCGCAAGGCCGGCGAGCCGCTGCTGTGTCTGTCCTGCGGAGCGGAATTCGTAGGTCCTCTTCCAGAGGACGGCTGCCCGGCATGCCACCTCTCCGGCATGGTTGTGCCGGCACGGGCCCTGAGCGATTCGTGACCGTTTTCTATATCGATTGTCGTCCGTAGGGAAGGAGGCTATACTATGCCTGTTGCTAAGTCAGCGTCCCCGCAAGGCACACTGTCCGTGACAACACGCCGTCTGGGCGTGTTCGGCCTTGCCATCTTTGCACTCATGGCCTTTATGGGTTATTCTCTTTCGGTCGGTGGCCACATGATGGGCCCCACCCATATCGAGCCGGGCAATGTCGGCCTGGTCATCGATAACTTCCACGGCGTGATCGAGCGTAATCTGATGCCGGCCGGCACACACTGGCAGGGGCCCTGGGAAACGGTCATTGAGGTGCCGACCATGCAGCGCACGATATCGCTTGCATCGGGCACCGACGTCAACGGGAACTCCGTCGACCAGAGCGTCCAGGTCAACACCGCCAGCAACATGATGAGCGTCGACGTCTCCGCGCAATACCAGATCATGCCGGAGAAGGCGGCCGCCCTCTATCACAGCTATCAGGACCAGTTCGCCAACACGCAGGAATTTGAAGTCGTTAACCTCGAGCCTGCCGTGAAGGAAGCCGTGAACTACGCGATCGGCGACATGGACACCACCACGGCCCTGACAACCGCCGGGAAACAGCAGGCGGAAACGCAGGCCAGGCAGGCGTTGAACGCCGAGTGGGAGCCGCGCGGGATCAGTTTCTCGAATGTTATGATCCGGGGCATTCGCCAGGATCAACAAAGCCAGCAACTGCTCTCCACGACGTTATCGAAGATGCAGGATATCGATAACGCGCGACTTGCGCTGGTGCAGCAGAAATACGACAACCTGACTCTCCTGCAAAAGGCACAGAGCGAGGCGAAGATTAACCAGTTGCAAAACAGCACGCTGACGGACCTCTATGTTCAGGACCAACTCCTGAGCCGCGTCAAGAAGATATACCTGCCGAGCGACGAGCTCATGGGGGGTCTCAAACAATGAAAAGATTCATCACAATCGTTCTGGTGATCGCCGTCATCGCCGGGATCGTGATCGCCAACAGCAGCGGGTTTATCGTCAAGACAGGCAACGTCGGCCTGGTGGTAGACCATCTCTCCGGCCAGATCGATCCGCACGTCCGTCATGCCGGATTCAACCCGCAGCCGCCGTTCTCGATGAAGGAATTGATCGAGATTCCGACCTATGAGCGAACCTACACCATGGTGCGTGACTCCAGTGAAGGAGCACATTCCGGCGACGACAGCGTGGTGGTGAATACTCTCAGCTCCAATTCGCTCAATGTCGACACCAGTGTCACATATCATATCGCCTACGACTCTCAGCACCCGGAGCGGATTATCTCGCTTTACCAGAAGTACCGGAACCAGTTCGCCGAGTACTCCATGTTCGAGGAATCCCAGCTTCGGCCAGCGTTCCGTCAGGCGGTTGTCGACGCCTTTGGGTCCGCCAGCACAACCGACGACCTGACCGGCGACGGTAAGCGCCGGGCAGCCGCCTATGCCCTGAAGGAGCTCAACGACCGGTTTAACCCGGACTCGATCGTTGTGGACGACGTGAGAATTCGCGCTGTGTATCCCGATCAGACTACGATCGACGTCCTGCGCTCGCGCCTGCAGGCCCAGCAGAACCTGAAGCTTGCGCAGCTCAACCTGCAACTGCAGCAGTTGGTCAACCAGAAGGCGGTCATGGCCGCGCAGGCGGAGGCCCAGGCGGCCCACATCCGCGCGGCATCCCTGACGCCGCGGCTTGTCCGATTCCGGCATATCCAGGATCTGGACATCGTCGGCGTACCGAAGGGAGCCATCGTCGATATTCAGCCCGAGGAATCGTCATCGGGAGATCAGGTGCAAACCGGTCAGCAGTGATCGTCGGAGACGGCGTCGACGGCTGCCAGCGCGATTATTCGATACTCGCCGATGTCCACTCACCGAAGCGAATAGCCTTTGAGCTCGGCGGAATCATTCCTGCGCATCCCGGCAGCATCACCGCACCGCATCGCCGAGTTCCGTGACGGCCTTGTCGAGTGCGGTGTCGACGGCGGCGTCCCATGAGGCGGACGTGCCGCCGTGTTTGGGGAAGAGGATGGCGCGGGAGGAGTTGACGAGACCGCCCTCGAGGCCGGCCGGGCCGGGGACGAAGGAGCGAACTGCGTCGCGGGCCGAGCCGCCCTGGCTGCCGTAGCCGGGGATCAGGAAGAGGGAGTGGGGGAGATCCTCTCGAATTTGCACGGCGTCCTCCGGGTAGGTGGCGCCGGCGACGATGCCGTTGGATGACCAGCCTGTCTCGCCGAGCAGGGCATCCTCGAACCGTCGTATCTTCGAGGCAACCTTCCGGTAGAGCGGAAGGCCGTCGACCAGGACGTCCTGGAAGTCGCCGGAGCCGGGATTGCTCGTTTTCACCAGGGTGAAGAGGCCGCGCCCGCCGGCTTGACAGGCGGCGACAAACGGCTCCAGCGTGTCCGTGCCCAGGTACGGGTTGACCGTAAGCGCGTCGGCGGAGATCGGGCTGTCGGGGGCCAGGTAGGCGCCGGCATAGCCCTCGGCGGTCGACCCGATGTCGCCCCGTTTTGCGTCGAGGATGACCAGATAGCCCTGGGCCCGGCATTCGCCGACGAGGGTCTCCAGCAGGCGAACTCCTCGCCAGCCGAGGCGCTCGAAGAAGGCGCTCTGCGGCTTAACGGCCGCGGCTCGTCCACCCACGCGCGCCAGGACGGAACGAAGAAACTCCCCTACCGCGTCAACCGTTTCCGGGGCGCGCGGAGACATATCCCCACGCCGAAACAGATCGGGGATCATCGCCAGGTGCGGATCGAGCCCGACGCAGAGCGGGTTGCCGACTGCGCGCAAGCGCCGGATCAGCCGGTCGGCGAAGTTTACTGGCGGCGCGGACGTCATTGACAGGCTCCCGCCGGCTTGAGGCCGAAGTTGGCGACGTAGAGGGCCTGGACGCGGGCGTATTCGTCGTCGGTGAGCGGGGGAGTGTCCGCCGCGGCGCAGAACTCCTCGAGCTGCTTCAAATCGTAGATGTTCGGGATGGCGCTTGCCAGCGTGGGCTCGTGCCAGACGAACTGAAGGGCGGCCTGGCTGAGCGTGCGGCCAGTGCCGCGGACCAGGAAATCGAGCTGCTCGATCTTCTTGAGGCCGTCCTCGAGCCATTCCTTGCGCCGCTCGCTCGTATTGACTCGGAAGTGACGGTGGTCGCCCGGCGCGAAGTCCGTTTCGGCCGTGTAGACGCCTTCGAGCAGTCCCGACGCGTGGGGGACGCGCACCATCACGCCTCCTCCGGTCGCGCGGGCCGCGGCGAAGACAGGGTCGCCCAGCATCTGCTCGAGCAGGCTGTAGATAATCTGGACGCTTGTGACCTTCCGGCTCTCGAACGAAACCACGCCCTCATGGCTCTGGCGGATGTCGATGGCCGGGCCGAGCGCCGTGCCGATGTGGCGAATTTTTCCCTCCGCGCGCAGCTCCTCGAGGGCGGCGAATAGATCGTCGCTCAAGATGGCGTCGACGCGGCAGTTGTGGAGCTGGTAGAGGTCGATGTGGTCGGTCCGGAGCCGGCGCAGGCTCTCCTCGCAAGCCCGCTTGAGATAGGCCGGCGACCAGTCGTGCGGCCGCTCCCGCTGTCCGGGCTGGGGTCCGGGGTAATTGTAGAAGTCGTAGCCGAATTTGGTGGCGATCACAATCTCATCGCGGTGCTCACCGAGCGCGGCGCGGAGAACGGTCTCTCCGGCCCCATCACCGTAAACGTCGGCCGTGTCATAAAAGGTGACGCCGAGCTCGAAGGCGCGCCGCAGGAGGCTGAGCCGAACGGCCTCGTCCGTGATGCCCCACATCGTCGTGCTCACGGTCCAGACGCCAAACCCGACCACGGAGGCCGTTAACTCACTCTTGCCAAAGTTTCGATACTGCATTTTCCAGCCTCCTCGTCGTCGTGCCCATTATTGTACCCCTGTCCCGTATTCCAGGTTCACCGTACGCGTGGTCGACGAGTGTCGAATGCGCACGTGTTTTTCTGGCAGCCGGCGGTATACTGGGGATGTTGGAGTAGGATGTCCGGTTCAGACGGCCACCACGATGTCCCGTTGCGAGCGAACGCGCCCCAGCTAATGATACGACCAATTCCATGAAAGGGTAGCAAGACATGATCAGCAAGACTGTACAGGATGCCATCAACGATCAGATTAACAAGGAGTACGACTCGTCGTACCTGTATCTGTCCATGGCGGCATACTTCGAGAGCATTAGCCTGCCCGGCGCAGCGAACTGGATGTACATCCAGTCGGCGGAGGAGCGAGGGCACGCCATGAAGTTGTTCGAGTTTCTCGTCGATCGCGGCGGCAAGGTCGAACTCAAGGCGATTCCCTCCCCACAAATCGATTG
>JBKQWH010000143.1:0-2559 GCA_052139635.1 Capsulimonadaceae bacterium | reverse complement strand
GCGGCGCCGTACCTGTTTGCCGCCTTCTGGGGCGGACAGGAGGGCAGCATTCTGCTCTGGGCGTTCTGGACGTCGATTCTCGGAGCGCTTCTGGCGTTCAAGGCGGGTGGCCGCGAGGCGCAGGTCTGGCCGATCTTTGCACTCGTGCAGAGCGTGCTGCTTGTGCTGGTGATCGTGAAATGTCCCTTCCGCATCAGCCCCGGCCCGGTGCCGGCCGATGGGCAGGGACTCAATCCCCTGCTCGAGAATCTCTGGATGGTCATCCACCCGCCGGTCTTGTTCCTCGGATTCGCGTCGCTCGCGCTGTCATGGGTCTGGGCCATGTACGGCCTCATCTATCAGGACTGGGACGGATGGCTGGAGCGCGCGTTTCCATGGGCTCTCTTCGCATTCGCGGTCCACGGTCTTGGTGTGGCCCTCGGCGGCTACTGGGCTTATGAAACGCTTGGCTGGGGCGGTTTCTGGGGCTGGGATCCGGTAGAAAACTCCTCGCTCGTGCCATGGCTGTTCCTGATTGGGCTGCTTCATGGAGCGTCGATTCAACGTAAGAACGGCGGCTTTCGGGTGGGTAACTTCCTGCTGGCCGCGCTTCCGTTCGCGTTTATGTCTTACGGGACCTTTTTGACTCGGACCGGCGTCCTCGCCGACTTCTCCGTTCACTCGTTCACTTCCATTGGAAAGGCGGGTTACTACCTGCTGCTCGGCGAGGTGGCAGTGTCGCTGGCCCTTCCGCTCGCTCTTCTTTCGATCCGTCACCTGTCCCGGTCGATCCCGCGGCAAGCCGAAGTCACTCACGGCTCGACCCGCGAGTTCGGATTGTACGTGGGGACGATTGTCCTCGGCATGATGGGACTCATCACGGCTGTCGGGATGTCCGCTCCGCTCATTACGAAGTTCTGGATAGCGAAGGGCGCCGCCGCGCAACCGGGATTTTACAACCAGGGGCTCTTTCCTCTCACGATCGTGATGCTGCTATTGATGGGCGCTGCGCCGTTTTGTAACTGGCAGTCGTCCAAACTGTGGGAACTTACCAAGCGCCTGCTCGGAGCGATCGCGGGCGCCCTTGTCCTCACCGTCATCTACTACGCACTGGGCGCACACAAGCCGTGGATATTGATCGTTCTCTTTGCGTTTTCCGCCTTCGCAGTGATCGGTAACGTACTGCCGATTGTGCGAGGCGCGCTTCGCGGGGAAATCCGCATGTCGATGGGGCGCTTCGTCGCGCATGCCGGCGCAGCGATGCTGCTGGCCGGTATCGCGTGCCTGGGAGTGTTCTCCAAGCAGGCCCTTCATATCTCGCTGGTCAAGAACCAGCCGGTCCGGGCGCTCGGATATAAGCTCACCTACCTCGGGATGACTTCGCAACCCTTCGACCGCGCGAACGCGCTGCGAATCCGTGTCGAGAAGGACGGACGCACCTGGGAGGCGAATCCGCATCTGTATATCGCGCCCCTGGGCGGCAGCGATCAGCTTTTCGCCAACCCGCCGGATATCCGGAGTTTCCTCTGGGGCGACCTGTACATGGCCCACTACCGCGGTCCCGAGTCGCTCAACAACAATTGCCCCAATAATGGAATGACCATGCACCGCAATGGCTTCTTGACGTACGGGGATTATCAGTTTGTCTACCACGGCTTGAAGTGGTCCGACGATGTCGAAAAAGCGATGGCCGAAGGGGGAAGCGCCCTGGACAAACTTCCGGAGACGAAGGTCCACGCCCTCATCGACGTCACGTATCAGGGCAAGACGTATCCGATCAGCCCGGTACTGGTGATCGACCAGGCCAATATGTCGAAGTACTCGATACCCGCCGCGCTTCCCGGCACGCCGAACGCCGTGATTGCCCTCAACGACGTGCAATTGCCTTACGACGCCACCGTGACGACATCGAACCTGCCCGATCCGACCGAGATGGTTCAGGTCGACCTGAGCACAAAGCCGATGATCTGGCTGGTGTGGCTTGGGACAATCCTCTACACCCTTGGCGGACTGATGTCGTATCGACACCGGGTTCGTGAATACGGGAAGTCGGTCGCGGAGCCGATGGATTCCGTCCACCCGTCTACGGTGGAGGGTCCGGTCGTAGTGACGGAGCCGGCGGGCGCCGCGGCTTGACGGATCGCGCCGGGATTGGCCTGCCGGCGGCCGCGTGAGCGGCGGTCGCACCGGTTGCTGCCACAATGAAAATGTTACTCTGAAGCGGTCTGCCGCCCCACCCGTCCTCGGCCGAGTGGGGCGTTTTCTTTGTGCGCCGCCCCTTCGGCGGATAATCCAGGCTAGATCGTCGCTAGCCCCTTACGGAGTCACGGAGCTTGTTGTACGTGAGTCAAGTATTGCGGGGAGCCACGGAGAGAGGGCCAGTCCATCCTGGGAACGGTGTCCATAGCGTCCATTGCGTCCATATGTCCATAAAGCTTGACGGTCTGAGGTGGAGCCTCGCTGGTCGACCCAATTCACTTCTCCGTCGAGGTTGACGAACACGGGACTTGCCGGCCGCGGCAGTGGAGGAGGAAGAATGTTGCGTTACAAAATCGGTCGGGCTCGACGATACCGTGCAGC
>JBKQWH010000142.1:0-22515 GCA_052139635.1 Capsulimonadaceae bacterium | reverse complement strand
TTGCGGGCGCTTGCCGGACATCACCGTCTGGTGATCAGATTGGATCGGAATCGCTGATCAGATTGCAGCGGAATCAGTGATCACATTCCAGCGGAACGAGCGATCAAATTCAGCGGAATACGCAGTGGGTCGATGTCGTCGCCGCCCGCGACGATTCTCACGATTAGTATCACAGACGATCCTCATATCCGGGTTTCTCTGAATCAGAAGCGGCTCGCCGCCCACCTCGGTGGAGTGTCGGGACGGTGGTATAATGGCATCATGGTGCTCATTACGGTGGAACAGGCCGAGGGCCAATTGGCGGATCTGCTAACAAGGGCGTCCGGCGGCGAAGACTTCATTATCGTCCGTGGCGACGCCCCGCTCGCACGCCTGTCCCATATTTCTCCCGAGGACTTCGTCACTGCCACGTCCGCACCCCGGCGCTGGCCAGGCAACGCCAGGGATGAAGTCCTATATGTCGCCGACGATTTCGACGCACCTCTGGAAGACTTCCAAGAGTACATGTGATGCGTCTCCTCCTCGACACGCACACGTTTCTCTGGTTCACGGCAACGCCGGAGAATTTGAGTAATGATGCCGTTGCCGTGATACTCGATCCCGGCAATGAAGTTCTGCTCAATCTGGTGTTTACCTGGTTAACCCACCCGCACGCACGTACTGACGTAGATAATCGTTCTACTGCTTGTCGGGCTTGCAAAAGAAGCATGGGCCAACCGATGAATTATTAATAGATGCACCTTTGCTTCTTGCGAACTCCAAGGCGTCAGCATAGGTCGAGAACTTCTGGTATCCACCCTGGTCATACTTGTGCTCCCCACCGTTTTTGAACGGCTGGTTGCATCCATCAACGTGAACGCGAACGCGAACGCGTGGGTTTCGCTTATTGAAATAGACGATGTATGGCACTGGTTGTTACCTCCTATGGCCCCGTCGATGTAACGCTTCGCTTACACGAAGTTCATGTAGGGTAAACGCCCGAACGCAGCCACGTGGGCGTTCAGCAGGTCTCTCTCAACTGTAAGCGGGGATAGTGAAGAGTTCAACAACAGACATTCGATCTGTAGCGGGCCGTTTTCGGTAAGGAGTTGACGGAACCACAATTCCGCATTTATCCAGCTGCCGTTCTTCCATTTGACATTCATGAGCCGGGTAAATATGTCTTGTTTCTGGTTTGGGCGACGGAGCGCGCTGACGCCAATGTACAAAACAGTGCCATCATCAACTTGCCGCACAATGTAGACCCCGTAATGCTTCTCGGGTAGATACCGTTTCTGTACCTTCTGGACTGCGTGACGAAAGTTCGTATTTTGAGTTGGATACTCGATGAACGCTGATTCGTACTGGCCGGTCAAGCGCTCAAGCGCTTCGTCGAGTTGACTGGCGGTGGGCATGCTCTTATCTCCTTCTTCGGTCTGTCTGAACTTCCCCAGGTTTTCCGTTACGCGTATTTTATCGGTGCCATGGATTATTCTCGATCTTTCGTGCACCGCGACTGATTCTAACGCTTCAGATTCCCAGCGCCTCTCATACTCAAGTGTCGGAAACAATTGCGTGTACATTGATTTCACTAAATCCTTGCATCCCACGGTTCGCCCGACATTTATCGAGGTACCTCGTGTTACGACATTGGTTCCCCGAGCCCTGCGCAGTGGTGGCAGGTACCACGGCGCGCGTTGACGCAAAGCGTAAGATTTATCCCTTCAAACGTCCCATTATTCCCATAACGAGACCAGCCAGCAGTGTTCAAAACCCAAAAATGATTCCGTTCTGCTTGTCAGACATCAGGCCAATATTATTAACACGGCCACTTGGTATTCCGAGCGCGTCTGACCCTGGGACTGCAATGGATGTGTCGAAGAAGAACATGAAGTACACTACGGCCGATGCGCCTATCACAAACAGCAGGGCGGCAAAGAGCCCAAGAGCAGTAATGCTTGATTTAGCAACAGGGTCGGAGACGTGTTTACCGCACTTTGGGCAGACAAACCACTGGGATTGTAATTCAGTGCCGCATTTAGAGCAGTTCATCGTGTATACGTCCTTGCCACTAACTACTTCCGTCTTGTTTTGTTGGTCCGCCAGCCATCTCCCGACAACTGGCCGGCCTCATCCTCTCAACTGCACCTGATCGATGTCCCGAAGATCATTCAATTAAACCAGGCGCCACGGGGGCTGTCGGAGAATTAGAAAATCATCAAAATTGCTACAACATATAGTGTAAACGTAACCGTTGCACAACTATATATGGTAGTAAACATTTGATTTTTGGCATTTCTCCGGCAGACTCCACTCCGTATCGTAAAAGCGATGCTCGCCGGTCCCGACGGCCCCGAGGCACCATCACCTCATCCCTGCCCAACCACACTGGTCTGGTCCTGGAACACGCTTTGCATGACTTCAGACGGGGTGCCGAAGACGGTTTCAACGACTAGTTGACAAATGCGCAATCCCGGACGCAGGCGGATGGGGTACTCGCCAAGGTTCTTGATTTCCAGAGTAATCTGTCCACGAAAACCACAATGGATAATGGGGGCGCTGATATGCACCAGCAGACCCATACGGGCCAGTAGGCTTCTGCCTTCGACGCGGGCGGCGAGGCGCGATTCTTGCGGGAGCTCAATTCGCTCGGTCGTAAGTCCTAAGAAGAACTCTCCTGGAGTGATTATGGACGATCTTTCCTGCGAGTTCTCGAATGGCACTTCGTTCAGGTAGGGGGCCAGCGCGGTAGGGCTCGCCATTATCGCCGGATCAAAGATCACGTTGACTCCCTGTCCGGCCGTGCGGTATTGGCGTAGCGGCACGCCGGAAAGGGTGAGGTCGACAGCAGTAGTCGAAAACGCTTTGCGGGAGGGCATCGGCTCAAGAGAAATCTGGCCGAAACGCAGGGCTGCTCGGATTTCGTTGTCGCTAAGGATCATCTTGCCAGCACGCTCTCATCGCACGAGACGAGGTCGTCCGGAGAAACATAGATCCGCGTCCCGTCGTTGAAGGTCTCGGCGGGCAACTGGATCAGTAGTCCCTCACTGGACTGCGACACTTCCTGAACCTCGAGCATTCCGTCCCGGACAAAGCTCCGATCCACAATCAGGCCGTACTTCTTGCCGAGTGACTCCACGGAGACAGAGTACTCTGTGGGAAAGATGCCATCCCCGATTTCGGCAATTTTGATATATCTGGTCATAAGTTCCTCCTTCCTTAATCTTACCTCAACTGCGCTGCCTCGACGCTCCGCACCGCACCCGTCGCTAAGGCTTTCCCCTTTCCGAAAAGCCAACGAGCGCCCAAAGCCTCCCCACCGTGCTGAGGATTGCCGGTGCTCCGGCCCCACCACCGATAGCCGCGGCTGACGGAACCCTCACCGGGATCGCCGGGATCGCGGGGGTGCGGAGCGGCGGGAGAGGGCGGACTGGGAGCGGGGTAGAGATGACGGGGGCGACGGTCGAGACCGGCGATTGGCCGCGGACGGCTTCGGCGACATGGCGAAGGGAGTTCCAGGAGCGGGAGGCGCGCAGGAACGTCGTGGACTTCTGAGGCCGGGCCATCACCTGCTTGATGAGGGGATACAGTGCCCCGTCGTAGCAGGTTCGATGGTCCTCGATGCGGCGCACCTGCGCTTGAATGGCGATGATGGACGCGGCGATGCTGTCCGGGCTTTCGTGGTCCACGGGAATCGCGCGCGGGGCGGCGATGTCGAAGGGAAGCGGGGTCCCGGCCGGGTGAAGGAATATCGTCGGCTTATTCACGATGTCGCGGATGGCCGTCGCGTATCCCAAATTGCTGTTGTCACCCACGAAGTCGGCAACGACGATATCTGCTTCGACCAGGTACTCGAGTACCTGCGCCGTGATCGTGTCCGCGCAATCGAGAGCGTGGCCGGCGACGACCTCGTACCCAAAGTGACTGATCGCCGGCCCAAGCACGCGCCGGACGAGAGACTCGGATCGATGGCTCGGCGTCGGCCCCTCGACGTCGATCGAAGTGAGAAAGAAGCACACCTTGTGTGGCTTTGCTGACGGCATCACATCATTCCTATCTGGGTCGATCACCCGCCGGCCGTCGCTTGACGACCGGCGGGCCTCATGCTCTTAGCTGCACCCCAGCGACGTCCCGCACTGCATGCACTTGTAGCAAGCGCCGCTGCGGATGGTGAAGGCGCCGCACTCGGGGCACGGAGGGGCGTCGGACTGGCTGCGGAAAGTCTCGTGTTCCTTTTCGGTGAGCGCCGAGAGCGGCGCGCCGACGACGGTGAGGGTACGGGCGTGACCATTGCCATTGCCATTGCTGTGCGAGCCGGGGGAGCCGGTGGTCGAGGACGGCTTAACCGCGGGCGGACTCGCCTGCTGAGGGTCCACGAAAGGTTCCATGTCGGCAATCAGGCCGACATTGCGGCGCTGGTCCTTCTCCAGGAACCGGAGCGCCATCCAGCGGAAGATATAGTCCATCACCGACTTCGCGATCGGGATCTCCTTGTTGTTGGTGAACCCCGACGGCTCGAAGCGCGAGTGGATGAACTTGTCGACCAGGGTCGAGAGCGGCACCCCGTACTGTAGAGCCAGCGAGATGGCGGTCGCGAACGAATCCATGAGACCCGAGATCGACGAGCCTTCCTTCGCCATTCGGATGAAGATCTCCCCCGGCGCGTGCGTATCCGGGTAGAGGCCCACCGTGATGTAGCCCTCGTGGCCGCCGATCGAGAACTTGTGGGTCACCGACGCGCGCTCGTCGGGCAGGCGCCGTCGCACCGCCGCCGGCGAGACATCCACCGCAAGCGCGCCGGCCTCGCCGGCCGGGGCCTCGCGCGACGTGTTCAGCGGCTGGGTCTTCTTGCTTCCGTCCCGGTAGATCGCCACCGCTTTGAGACCCAGGCGCCACGCCTCGAGGTACGTCTTGGCGATCTCCTCGACCGTACAGTCCTGCGGCACATTCACCGTCTTGCTGATCGCGCCGCTGATGAACGGCTGCGCGGCGGCCATCATCTGGATGTGTCCCATATAATGGATCGAACGGGTGCCGTTGCTGGCGCGGAAGGCGCAGTCGAAAATCGGAAGGTGCTCCGGCTTGAGTTCCGGCGCGCCCTCGATCGTATCGTTCTCGTCGATGAACTTGATGATCGAGTCGACCTCCTCCGGCGTGTACCCCAGGCGGGTCAGCGCCTCCGGCACGGTCTGGTTGACGATCTTCATCATGCCGCCGCCGACGAGGCTCTTGTACTTGACGATCGCGATGTCGGGCTCGATGCCGGTGGTGTCGCAGTCCATCAGGAAGCCGATCGTGCCGGTCGGGGCAAGGACGGTCGCCTGCGCGTTGCGGTAGCCATGCTGTTCGCCGACCGCCAGGGCATCGTCCCAGCAGGTCTGCGCGGCCTTCAGGATGTTGGGGGCGACCAGCCGGGTGTCGATTTTGGACACGTGGTCGCGGTGCTTGCGGATGACGCGCAGCATCGGCTCACGGTTCTTCTTGAAGCCGGGGAACGGTCCGCCGCAGTCGCGCGCGATAATGGCCGACTGCTCGTAGGCGCGTCCGGTCATGATTGCCGTGATGGCCCCCGCGGTCGCGCGGCCGGAGTCGCTGTCGTAGGGCACGCCGGCCGCCATCAGCAGGGCCCCCAGGTTCGCGTACCCCAGGCCGAGCGTGCGGAACTCGTGCGACCGGCGCTCGATCTTCTCGGTGGGATAGGCCGCGAAGCCGACCACGATCTCCTGCGCCGTGATCATGATCCGAACGGCGTGCTCGAACGACTCGGTGTCGAAGAAGCCGGTGCCGTCGTGCCGGAACTTCATGAGATTAAGAGACGAAAGGTTACAGGCCGTGCTGTTTACGAACATGTACTCCGAGCAGTTGTGGACGATCAGCCCATTTGCCACGAAGTGGTTGGTGATCGGCTCGGTCAGGTCAAATACGTCCTCTTCGCCAACGGGAGTGATGCTTGCAATTGGGTCCTTCAGGGTGTCTGCGTATGCCGCGAAGGTTTGGTTGACCAGACGCAAGCGCTCGGCCTTCGGCGAGGACGGGTCGAATCCGATCTCCCGCTCGAACAGGACGCGTGAGCTGCGACTGATCCGCAGCGAATGCATCTCCTGCACGGCGTAGGCGCGGGGCTGGCGATTCGAATCCGGGAGCGTTGCCTCCAGTTTTCCCCCACGGCGGTTCTCGTACAACTTGGACTTGATCCCGAACGAGAGCAACAGAGTCTGTACCTGTCTCACGAGCTCAAGCGACGTGCTGTCGAGGGAGATATACTGGCTCTTGTCGCCGTAGTTCGCCACGGTCCCGTCGGATGTGAACAGGCCGCGCAGCACAGAGGCCAGCGAGACCCTGTCTAGATCGAAAATCGCGTCGGTGAATTGCTTGTTCTCGCTGCCCCGGTCGAGCACGGCCATTTCGGTGAAAAGGGCAATTACGTCCCGGCTTCCGATGCTCAGGCGAGCCACACCCGGGGAGGAGTCCATCGAGACCTTGGCCTCCGACGGATTCCCGGAAATTCCGGCTGCGCGCAGCCTCTGTTTGAGAGCATTGAGCTCGGCCGCGACCTTCTCGGCGATTGGGGCCACATCCGCGCCAAACGTGAAAGTGACATATTCCTGCTCGCGGCCGCGGATCGTCTCACGGACGAGACACCCGTCGCCCGCAGCGAGCCCGATCGCTAGACCGAGCGTCTCGCTCAAGGTTCGTCGGCCAAATCCCGCTCCCTGCAAGCAGAGTGTCTCGCTGATTTGAAGGTCCTTGACAGGAACGTCGCCGCGTTCCATGGTCAGCACCTTGTGGTCGCCGGTGATTCGAACGCGATACCCGAACCGGGTGCGAATCTCAAAGACCGGCTTGCGACCGGTGGGGAAGATTCGGGTGACGAAATGCGGTTGGCGATCCGCGCCGATCACGTTGGCGGTCTCGCCAACCAGCGAATCGATCCGTCGCCAGCCGGCGTCGGTTGCCACCCGCGTATCCCCAGTCACGCATGGATTACTTGCATAAATCCTGTCCGAGTTGGAGCAGGTATGCCAATCGTTGATCGTGGTGTCGTACTGCATGCCGGGGTCGCCGCAGACCCAGGTGCCGTGGGAGATCCCGTGCATCAGGTCGCGGGCCTTGACGGAGGTCGCGGTCTTCTTGCTGAGGCGGTATTTGGTTTCCCAGACAGCGTCGTCCTCGACGGCCCGCATGAACTCGTCGGTCACCCGCACGCTGTGGTTGGCGTTCTGGAAGGGGACGGTATCATAGGCGCCATTGGCGACGTTGAAGGCGCCGGAGAAGCCGGCCTCGATCAGGGCGTGGGCCTTGAGCTCGGCGTCCTTCTTGCAGTCGATAAACTCCTTGATGTCCGGGTGGTCGATGTCGAGGACCCGCATGCAGGCCGCGCGGCGCGTGCTGCCGCCCGACTTGATGGAGCCGGCGCTGGCGTCGAGGCCCTTCATGAACGAGACCGGGCCGGACGACCGGCCGCCGGCCTCGAGCGGCTCCTTCGACGAGCGCAGGATGCTGAGGTTCAGCCCGGAGCCGCTGCCGTCCTTGAAGAGCATCCCCTCCGTCTTATAGAGATCGAGGATCGATTCCATCGTGTCCTCGACCTCGTTGATGTAACAGGCCGAGACCGCCTGGCGCCGGCCCTGCCAGCCGAGGTTGAACCAGACCGGGCTGTTAAAGGCGGCCATCTGGTGCAGGAGGATGTACCGAAGCTCGTCGGAGAACGCATCGGCGTCGGCGGGGGTCGCGAAGTAGTCGCCTGCTATGCCCCACTCGACGATGCGGTCGGCGACACGAGTGATGAGCTGCTTGACCGAGTATTCGCGATCGAGGGTGCCGACATGGCCGCGGAAGTACTTCGAGACCACCACGTTGGTGGCAAGCTGCGACCAGGACCTGGGGATCTCGACCCCTTTCTGCTCGAAGACCACGGTGCCGTCGCTTCCAACGATCGCGGCGGTGCGCAGTTCCCAATCAACCGTTGACCAGACATCCATTCCCGGGGTCGTGTACCGCCGGGAAACGGTCAGGCCCTTGTCTTTCAGGAAAGCGCCGCCGGAATGCACCGACACGGCGGGTTGGGCGGGCGCCGCGGCGGCCGGATCGGCCTCCACGGACGCGAGGGATGAGGCTGGCATCTGGTTCTCCTTGTGGGTTGAGTCGGTACCGGCCGTGGACGCGGGGTGCGCCGGCTCGGTAGATTCGGTGGATGTGGACGCAAGCCGCTCGGGACCTGCCCCTGGTCCCTCCCTGAAGGGAGGGGAACCGGAAGGACCGGCGGTCGCGTTTGGCAACGATTCTCCCTGGAAGGGAGACGGGGAAGAGGAGGATGCAGCCTCGACGAGTTCGGCGCCAATCCGGGGCACGACATAGTCGTCGGCGAATGGGTCATCATCGTCGAACGGGTCGCCGGCGTCGACGAGGACGGCGGGGGCCGGCGCGACGGAGTCGTCGCCTGACGCGTCAGCGGAAGGAGAGGACATTAGCCCCTCCGGCAAGGAGTCGACGACGGAATGTGTCTCCGGACCGACGTGCTCGCACACGGGCTCGCTTCCGAACAAATCGCCCCCGGACGCGACATCCGCCGTGCGGGCGGTGCGCTTCCTGGTTCCCGATGAACTCTGCATCTTCAGATTCGCTCCTTGAAAGGCGGCACATACGCAGGCGCCGCCGTAGTAATTACATCGCTTCGCGCCGCGAAGACGATCGGGGCTATTCTTTTTTCGCTTTGCTCGATTGTTTGCCGAGCATCTTGACGATGTCGCGGAACTGAGTCGCGTCCTCGAACTGGCGATAGACCGACGCGAACCGCACGTACGCCACCTGGTCGAGGCGGCGCAGGTGCTCCATGATCATCTCGCCAATATCGGAGGAGGGAACTTCTTTGTCCAACCGGTTGGCCAGCGCCCGCTCGGTGTTGTCAACCACACTCTCGAGCGTTTCCTCGGAAATGTTGCGTTTTTGGCAGGCCACGCGCAGGGATCGGAGCAGCTTCACGCGGTCGAAGGGCTCGCGCCGGCTCTGGCCGTCGCGGTCCGGCTTCTTCACCACCATGAGCTGCATCTCCTCGATGGTCTCGAAGGTTGTGAAGCGACGCCCGCACGCCTTGCATTCCCGCCGGCGCTTGATCACTTCTCCCTCGTGCAAAGGGCGTGAATCGAGCACCGCGTCGTGGTCCTGACCGCAAAACGGACACTTCATGGGAGGACTTCTCTAATCGCGCTGGCCCAATATTTGGTACCGGAATGAAGTATATCATCCATATCTGGGATTGTCAACCATTTTCACTCACTTTTTTCGGCCCTCACCCCCGGGGGCAGAGGGGGGGACGGAAGGCAGGCGCGAGAGGATCGAAACGGGCAAATGGGCATCCGACGAGCGCATGGAATCGGATACGGCGTCGAGTTCGTGGTACTCGATCGAGCCGAATCGACGGAGTGCAAGCCCCGGCAACGTCGAGGCCACCACGATTATCCTCCGGCATTTTCGGGGACACTCCCAAAAAGTGTGTCCGATAGTGTATAACCATACACGAATGCGTAGTCTTGCGACCCTACCCCGCCGATTGCCGGCGGTCGCGGCAGCCCTGGTGCTCGGGATCGCCTCGCCCGGTTGCGGGAGGTTCCACCGCCATGCCCGCATCGTGCACGGACCTTACCTGCTGATAGCCCTCCGCCCTCTGCCAGGAGGGCGGACCAGTGTGGTCACCGGCATTAACGACGGGGGAACAGCCGTCGGCCGCGCCGACTATGCCGGGGCGCCCGAACATGACCGCGCCGTGGCGTGGAATACGGACGGCTTCCCGCGCGACCTCGGAGGACTTAACAGCGGACAGTCCGGCGGCGAGGCGGACCGTATTACCGCGGGCGGCGTGATCGTCGGTTGGGCCGTGACAACCGGCCGGACCGCGCCAATGGCAACTCCGGCGGGCGATCAGTTCGCACCCGACCCGCCACAATCGATTGTCGCCACACGGTTCGACCCGCCGCAAGCCATCACGGAGGGGTTGGGAAAGATGAGCGTGGCCTGCGGCGCGGACGATTCCGGCCGGACCGTCGTCACGGCCGGGACCGCGGCCGGAGCGGTGCACTCGTTCCTGGTGCAGGACGGCCACACGACCGACATAGGAACACTGCCGGGCCTGCGCGATCTGGCGGCGAACGGCCTCGACGCGGGCTGCATCGTGGGAACGGCCGATAACGGCGGTGAAGTGAGGCGTGCCTTCGTCTGGTCGAACGGAAAGCTTGCGGCGCTCCCGCTCCTGCCGCACTGCACAAGCTCGCTGGCTTATTCGGTGAATGCCGGTGAGGATGTGGTGGGAAGCTGCAGCACCGGCGACACCGGATTCCGGGCCGTGATATGGCGCGCCGGCCAGGTGAAAGCCCTCGTTACTCCCGCCGGGAAGGAGAGCGAAGCCTTCGGGATCAACGACGCGGGCGACGTTGTCGGAGAATGTAATGACCAGGCCTGCCTGTGGCGAGGGGGCCGTTTAATCGATCTGAATAGAAAAGTGGGGTCGCATAAGGGAATCGCTTTGCGTTCGGCGGTCACCATCAACAACAGGGGATGGATCGCATGCAACGGAACGGCCGGCTTCCGGGACCATGCCTATCTGCTCATTCCCAATAAACCGGAACACCACTAAACAATGGCCCCGGCCCTCCTGCTGCGGGAGGGCTGAGTGACGTGTGTCAGGCCAAATTGCTCCGGTTCTCCACGGCCGGAGTCGATCCAAACATACGAGGACCAGGCAATGCCTGATGTATACGGGGAGTAACTGCATGTCCGATTTATATGGCTTTGAGCTTGTGCGGGAAGAAGACCTGCCTGACCTGAAAAGCCGCGGATTTCTCTATCGCCACATCAAGACCGGGGCCGAGCTGCTTTCCGTCGTAAACGACGATGACAACAAGGTATTCGCGATCACTTTTCGAACCCCGCTGACGAATTCGAACGGCGTCGCCCACATCCTCGAGCATTCCGTGCTCTGCGGATCGCGTAAGTATCCCCTCAAGGAGCCATTCATCGAGCTGGTCAAGGGATCGCTCAATACGTTCCTCAATGCCATGACCGGTTCCGCGGAGACCTACTACCCGGTCGCCAGTGTCAACACCAAGGACTTTTACAACCTGGTCGACGTCTACCTGGACTCCGTCTTCCATCCGCGTCTCACACCACAAACCCTGCAACAGGAAGGTTGGCACTATGAGGTGGCCGGTTCCGCCACGCCGATCGAGTATAAGGGGATCGTCTTCAACGAGATGAAGGGAGCGTACCAGTCTCCGGACCGGGTGCTCTACGATTACTCGGAGCGGTCGCTGTTCCCCGGACACTCATACGGCGTTTCGTCCGGCGGCGACCCCAAGAAGATTCCGGAGCTTACGTTCGAACGCCTCGAATGGTTTCACCAGGAGTACTACCATCCGTCGAACGCACGAATCTGGTTCTGGGGCGACGACGATCCGACCGCCCGGCTGCGTCTCCTCGACGAGTACCTCTCGGAGTTCGAGCGGCGCGCGGTCAGCTCGGCGGTCCTGCCGGCCGAGCCGTTCCCGGCTCCGAGACGGCTAATCCACCCGTTTGCGGTTGGCGATGGAGACGACACCGCCAGGGCCATGATGGGAATTGCCTGGGTGTTGACGGGCCGGATCGACTTCGAGTTCGATCTGGCGCTCGAGATGCTGCGCCACATTCTCACCGGCACGGCGGCCTCGCCGCTCCGCAAGGCGCTGATCGATTCCGGGCTCGTGGACCATGTGGGCGGCAGCGTTTCCGAGTTGCGTCAGCGGGCCTTCACCCTCGGACTGAAGGGCATTGAAATGGGCGACGCCGATGAGGTCGAGGCCCTCGTGCTGAGCACGTTGACGGACCTTGCGGACAACGGCATTCATCCGAATGCCGTCGAGGCCGCCGTAAACACGGTCGAGTTCGCCCTCCGTGAACTGAACACGGGAGGACATCCCCGCGGCCTGACCCTGGCGTTTTACTCGTTGAGCACGTGGCTGTTTGACGGCGACCCGTTTCAACCGCTGCGGTTCGAGGCCCCGCTTGCGTCGATCAAGGCGGCCGTTGCGGCCGGCGGGTACTTCGAGTCGATGATCCGAGACCTGTTTATAAACAACCGTCACCGCGCCACCAACGTATTTGTCCCCGACCCCGGCATGGCCGAGCGCGAGGCTCAGGAAGAGCGCAGCCGGCTGGACGAGGTTCAGGCCGGGCTGACGCCGGATGCCCTCGACGCCCTGGTCGAGCAGACGCACGCGCTGCATTTGCGCCAGCAAACCCCGGATTCCGAGGAGGCGCTCGCCACGCTTCCACGGCTGACAGCGGCCGACCTCGATCCCAGGATTAAGCTGACGCCGACGGAGGTCCGCGCTGTTCCCGCCGGCTGCACGGTGCACTACCACGACCTGTTTACAAACGGGATCGTATATGTGGATCTCGCCTTCGATCTGAAGGCGGCGCCCCAGGACCTGATTCCCTATCTACCGCTGTTCGGCCGGGCGCTTACCCAGGTGGGGACCGAATCGGAGGACTTCGTTTCGCTGACGCAGCGGATCGGCCGAAAGACAGGCGGCGTCCACCACGAAAGCCTGGTCACGTCCGCAAATGACACCACCGAGGCCGTGGGGCGACTGGTGATTCGATCCAAGGCAACGCGGCCGCAGACACCAGATCTCATATCGATCCTGCGCGATATCCTGATCACGCTGCGTCTTGACAATCCGGATCGTTTTCGGCAAATGGTTGCCGAAGAGAGAATCCGGCTCGAATCGAGCGTCGCCGCCGGGGGCACGGGGTTCGTTGCCAGGAGGCTCGGCGCCCGCTTCACGGAGGCCGGATGGGCATCCGAGCAGATGGCCGGCGTCAGTTACCTGAACTTCATCCGCGAGCTGGCCGATCGCGTGCAATCGGACTGGCCAGGTGTCCTCTCGTCCTTCGAACGACTGAAGTCCCTCCTCTTCACGCGCAGCGCGCTCACAGCGAGCGTCACGCTCGACGCGGAGGGGTATGCCGACTTCGAGCCGCAACTGAGCGCCCTCGCCGGCACACTGCCGCCCGGCGGAGCGCCGACGAGCGTTTGGACAGCCGCGCACGACCACACTCCCGAAGGCCTGACCGTGCCCGGGCAGGTGAACTTCGTCGGCAAGGCCGCCAACCTCAAAGCCGCCGGATATGTGCCTTCCGGCACGGCCCTGGTGGCCAATAACCTCCTGCGCACCACGTGGCTCTGGGAAAAGGTTCGCATGGAAGGGGGCGCTTACGGCGGAATGTGCGTCTTCGACCACCTATCGGGCGTCTATAGCTTCCTCTCCTACCGAGATCCGAATTTGCTGGGAACCCTGGCGAACTTCGACGGGGCCGGCGCTTATCTCAGCCGGCTATCGCTCTCCGACGCCGAGTTGACCCGCAACATCATCGGCACGATCAGCGACCTTGACGCCTACCAGCTTCCCGATGCGCGCGGCCACTCCGCCTTCGTGCGCGCCCTCGTCGGCGAAACGGACGAGCGACGTCAGCGCCGTCGTGACGAGGTCCTGAACACGACGGTCGCCGATCTTCGCCGCTTCGGAGATGTGCTTCAGGCAGCCATGCCCACAGGCGACGTCTGCGTTGTCGGCCCGCCGGACGCCATCGAGAAGGCAAACGCCGAACGTCCCGGCTGGCTCCGCGTGACCAAAGTGCTGTGATGCTCGTCGGACAGGACGGAATCGACGGAGATTCGAAGCGTACCCCTGTTCGGTTGCGGCCGGAGTGCCGTGCCCATAGCACTGGATGAGCATGCCAACCGAGGACATGTTCGACACATTGTGTCGACGCTCTGCCCGCGCTGCGTCGACAATGCGGATGGGAAACTCGATGACGAAGACCCGTAAGCGCAGAGCCGGTATGACTGCGAGATGCCCCCGTCAGGATGAGTAGCTATCCACCATCCACGCTTCCCGGATGCGGCGGATGTGCTCCTGATCGTACGGGTCGAGGTCGCCGGCAATGCGGTAGTGGAACATGGCGGCGACGTTTTCGTGCCGGTGGAGGTGGATGTCGGCGAGCAGGCAGTGGTAGAGGCGGTTGGTCGGAGCCAGTTGGACGGCCCGCTGGAGAGCCATGACAGCCTCGTCGGATTGCCCGGCGAGCCAGTAAAGCACGGCCAGGCGCATGTTGTAGTAGCTGTCGTTTGGAGAGAAGATCGACGCCTGCTGCATCTCCGCGACTGCCCCGTCGATACGACCCGCCATCAAGTACAAATCCGCAAGCCAGAAGTGGTAGAAGGCGTCTTCCGGGGCGATTTCCACGGAGATCTCGAGTTCCGCAACTGCTTCCCGCACGAATCCCGACTCGGACAGGGCATCCCCCAGCCGATAATGGTAGAAGGCGTTGTACGGGGACAGCTCGATAGCCAGGCGGTATTCGGCCAGGGCGGCGTGCAGCCTGCCGCTGCGACGGCAGATCTCGGCCAGCGAGAAGTGCGGTTCGGCGCGCTTCGGGCAGACCTTGATCGCGCGCTTGAACTGGCGCAGGGCGTTCAGCGTCTGATCGGCGTAGGCGTAGGCGTCCCCGAGGTCGGTGCGGGCCGTGGCAATGGCATCCTCACGACCGCGACTGGTGGCGCGGTCGACAAGCCGCCGGTAACAACCGATTGCGGCCTCGACTGCCGGCGCCTTCCCGCCCATCGGAGTAAACGGCAGCGCCGGTGGGGCAGGCTCGTCAGGCTCTCCCTGCGGAGGTTGCACGGACACTTTCTGGCAATCTCCCGTCTTTCTCGCCGCGTTCCCGCGGCTTCAACCTGCGGCCGGCGGGCTGTCGATGATCAGCGTAACCGGCCCGTCATTTGCGATCTCCACCAGCATACTGGCGCCAAACTCGCCCGTTTCCACGCGGGGCACGAGCCGGCGGACGGTATCCACAAACCGTTCGTAAAGCGGTATCGCCTGCTCGGGACGCCCGGCGGCGATGAACGACGGTCGCCGTCCCTTGCGCGTGTCGCCCATCAGAGTGAACTGCGACACGATCAGCACGCCGGGCGCCGGAAGCTCTAGCAGGCCGCGGTTCATCTTGCCGTCGGAATCGTTGAAGATGCGCAGCCCGACAATTTTGTCGGCCAGATAGTCCGCATCCTCCACGGTGTCGTCGTGCCCGATCCCGATCAGAACGACCAGGCCGGCGTCGATCGCTCGACGCTCGCCGGTCTCCCGGAGCGTCACCGACGCTGCCGTTGTTCTTTGTACCACAGCGCGCATTCACGGAGGAGTTTCGACGTCCCCGCGGGAGAATCCTTCCTGCTCTTATCCGTTATCCGCAATCGTGAAATCGAGGGAAGGTTCTATGGTACAATTCGGTCATTCGGCCTGTTCACACGAAGGAGAACACCAGTGTCACCCTTACTGTCCGATATGGAGATCCAGCGCCACCTGGCAAAGCTTCCGGGTTGGTCGCGATCCGCCGCGGGCGATGCGCTGACCCGCTCCTACAAGTTCATCAGCTTCGTGAATGCGATGAAGTTCGTCAACCAGGTCGCCTCCGATGCGGAGGCGGCCAAGCACCACCCGGACATCGAAATCCGGTACAACCGCGTCGCATTGACCCTGACAACGGTGGACTCGGGCGGCATAACGATGCTCGACGTTCAGATGGCGGCCGCGTGCGACGATCTTGCGGACCACGCGCGATAGCAGCCCGCGACATGTTCACTCGCAGCACATTTCATGACAGACGGCTCCGCCGCGCGAGAATACCGGTTGCCCTTCCGGTGGTTCTCTGCGCGGCGGCCGTGCTTTGCGGGACGGCGCCGGCGGTCCGGGCGCAGTCCGGGGCCACCGGGAGTATGCCGGCAACTGCCGCATGGAACCCGGTGAGATCGATGATGCTGGATGAGCGCTGGGCTCCTTCGGCATGCCTCCTGCAGGACGGCCGGCGCGCGCTGGTTGCCGGCGGCTATTCCTATAGGTCGCGCCGCTGCGTGGCGACGGCCGACTTATTCGATGAGACCAGTGGGACGTTTCTTCCCAGCCACGGACGGATGGCAACCCCGCGCGACTTTGCGACGGCCACACTCTTGCCGGATGGGCGGGTTCTTGTGGCGGGAGGGTACAACACGGAGCTCGGTACGTTGTCCACGGCCGAAGTCTACGATCCCGCGACGGACCGCTTCACGCTCCTTTCCTCGCAAATGTCCACCGGCCGTGAGCTGTTCACGGCAACGCCTCTGAACGACGGCTCGATCCTGATGGCGGCGGGCTTCGACACCCGGAGCCGCCGCACCGTTGCCTCGGCCGATTTGTTCGACCCGACGTCGATGACGTTCCACCGGCTCGATTCGGGGCTCGGTCAGAATCGGTTCGGACAGGCGGCCGTGCGACTCCTCGACGGGCGAGTTCTGATTGTCGGCGGGAAGAGCTGGCAGGTCGGGCACCCGGACAGGCCGCTTGCCGTCGCGGAGATCTACGATCCGGCCACACAGCGCTTCCATGTCACGGCCGGCTCGATGGCGGTGGCGCGCGACCGCCCCAGCGCAACGCTGCTAGCGGACGGCTCCGTGCTGATTGCCGGGGGGCAGGACGGAACGACCGGCCCGCTGTCGATCGAGCGGTTCGACCCGTCAACGGAGACGTTCACTGTCCTTCCGCACGGCCTGACGACGAGCCGAATGGCCCACGGGGCCGTCATACTGCCGGACGGCCGCGTTGCGATTGCCGGCGGGTGGTCGCCAGCGTCACGGCGCACGACGGCGACAGTGGAGATCTTCGATCCGGCAAGTGACGACGTGTCTCCGGGTCCGTCGATGCCCATCGACGCTCACGACTTCGCCCTGATCGCCTTCCCGGACGGGCTTCTCCTGGTCGCGGGGGGAAAGCAGGCCCGTCCGGCGCCCGCCTCGCTGGCCTCGGCCGCAACGTGGTCGCCGACGTTGACGGTGCGGGCGTGCGGAAGTCAGACCGGGCGCATGTAACTGGAAATCGGCATGGGCGCAGATATGCGATTCGTGTGTGCGTTGCGCGGGCCGAGCTTACTCCGTCTCGGAGCCGTTCGGCGTGGGACGCAGACTGGCGGGACCTGGCGTGGGCATGTAACCCGCGGCCTCGTGCGACCGCGTTCGAAGGTAGGCAGGGGCACACTTTGGGCAGAAGTGCCGCGTTGCGCCAGGCGTGGTGACAAACAGCCATCCGGAAAGCGCCGAAACGTGGCGTTCCTCGAGAACCGCACGCAGGCCTACCGGCGCCGGTGCGCAGGCGCCGCAGCCGGCGTCGCAGGTAACATATTGTCCATTTGCAGCCAGACTCATGGCTGGCCTCCTCCGCAGATCATGACTGCCTTCCGAATACGCGGCTCACACCGCTACCGGCGTTCCGCCGGAAAAAACGGCTGCCAGCAGGCAGACATCCCCGGTCACGTCCTGCACGGCTGAGGACGGCTTTCCGGCGTCGTCGACAGCATCCCCCGCCATAACGGCATCGACTATCATGGCGGCTCCGTAGGGCCGGCGCGCGTGGCGAAGCACCTGCGCAAGCCTGGCAACGGCGCCTTCCGCGGCCGGCGCGTGTACATTGTGGCGGCCGGCGCCGGCGTCGAGCCCACGGGTCCCAAAACCTCCCTTCCAGACGCCGGAACAGATCAGAAGGGTGTCACTGTCCTGCATGTCCAGGCTGCGCACCCCGAGAGCGGGGAGGGTCTCGGTGCCGCTAGCCAGCGAAGAGCCCAGAACGGTTACTCGCGCTGTCGAAGCGCGGCGCAGCAGCGGGACGACGGCGCCCCAGGAGAGGTATTCGAGCCGGTGAAGGCGCGGATCGTACACGGCGACGAAGGCGGATGTCGCCGGGCCGGGTGTCGATTCAAACGCGAAGAGCGCCTTGTCGACTGCGTCACCCAGCGGACGGCTTCCGTAGAGAGCAAATCGGAGGGCAGACCGGAGCGACGCGACTCGATCGAGCGGAGGCTTAGGCGCCGGGCCGGCAACCCGTCCGACGACAAGCGCGGTGCGTCCCCCCTGGACCGGAAAGACGTCGTAGAAATCCGTTCCGGCGCCGAGTTCGGCATCGGCCGGCCGGTATACAGCAGCGACGTCGATCCCCGCACACTCGATAGGAACGCTCGGAACAAGCGCGGCGCGCAGGGCCCCGCGCAACGCGTGGCCACGGCGCCGTACAAGGTCGAAATCAATCGCGGAACGTGTGATGGCGGCCACATTCTCGACAAACTCGACATCGTCGCGGGCCCAGAGGCGATCGCCGTGCTCAATGGTCGCAACAAGCGCGCCGACCATGCGGTGCGCATCGAGCAAGGGCACGTGTATGAGGGATCGAGGCTTCGTGCACCCGATAAACGGCAGGGGCGTGTCCGCCAGGTTCGTCCCGCGGTCATTGACCACGCGTGTTCCGCGGTGATATCCGGATAGATGCCGCAGAGTCGCGTTGTCGAGGGGAAACACTCCGGCGACGCTCGAAAACCCCTGCCTGTGCCAATCGAGCTCGATCGAACCCCGGCGCTCGTCTACGTCGTATGTCACAAAGTAACACCGGTCCGCCCCTAGATATTCTCCAAGCCGGCTCGTTGCAACGATCTTGATCGTCCGAACGCCAACCATGCTCCTGGCCGTGTTGCCGATCGCATTGAGCAATGTCGCGCGGCGCAGGCGGGCTTCCAGGTCCCTGACAAGCCCGGTGACATGAACCATACTCTCGTCGGCGATTTCCTGGCATTGCAGGCAGTCGCGCACAGCCATGGGAGCCGTCAAATCGATCTTTGGCGCGGAACGGTCCTGCCCTTCCTCGCGCGGTTCCCGGACATCCATTGCACTGTTACTTACCATAATATCAACCTGCATCCGGAGGGTGGGAGACGGAAATCAATCGGAGTTCAGACTATTTCCTATCGTTGAATTCCACCGCCCAGATTATCGTACGCCTGGCAGCGAGACAAAGCAGCATCCAAGGCTGCCGGATTCATTGTAGGGGCATTTGGCATTCCCGGCATCCACAGATCGGCCGATTTTGTCGTCAACGGATCGAAGAACGCTCCATAAATGTGATCCTATTGACTATAAAATACTATTCCATAACATGTAAATACCGTGCGGATGTCCCGCGTCGCCCCCAAACGGCATGAGTTGGTCGTGGCGACGGCCATGCCTGCGGCAGATGCGCCGCCTCGGCCTGCAGGCGCGGATCGTCCGTCGGGCTTTGGAAAAACCCGACGGCGATCACGTTTGGCAACGCCTGCGAGCTATGCTGGCGTTAGCCGGCACGCTCGGCGGCGGTAAGGTAGCAACTGGGGTCGAAGCCGAGCCAGTCGCCGGTGGCGGCCTCCGCCCTGGTGCGAAGGTTGCCGTTGCAAACACTCACGAACCGGCAGGACTGGCAAGTCTCGGGAAGATGCGAGCGCCGGTCGCGCAAGATGGCCATCCGCGGGTCGGCGGCATCGGTCCAAATCTTGCTGAAGGGCTGTTCGCGGACGTTGCCGCAACTATAGTGCCAGCTAAACTGGTCGTAGTGGACATCGCCCGTCGGACTGACGGACGCGATGTTGCAGCCGGAGCGGTTGCCGCCGGTGCGTTCGAGCATCGCGCGAACCTCGACGGCTCGAGCGGGGTTGGACTGTTCCAGGTCGAGGAGCACAAAAGCGGCGTCGGCATGGTTGTCGACCGTCAGGACCTCAAGCGGCCAGCCCACATCGTGGCAGACCTTGGTGCGATCGAAAATCTCCTGCACAACGGCTCGGGTTTCCTCCGGCTTGAGGTCAGCCTTCTGCATTGACCCGCCGCGGCCAGCATAGGCGAGATGGTAAACACATAACCGCTGTATGTCGTGCTCGCGACAAAGGTTGAAGATGTCGTCAAGATACACCCGATTGAGGGCATGCACAGTGAAGCGCAGCCCCACGCGGAGTCCACGCGCTCGGCAGCGGTCGATGGCGGCGAGGGTTTCGCAGAACGCGCCCTGCACGCCGCGCAGTTTGTCATGTTTCTCACGCAGGCCGTCGACGCTGATTCCGACATAGCGCAGGCCAAGCTCGGCCAACCGGTCGGCCATCGGTTCGTCGATGAGCGTGCCGTTCGTGGAGAGGGTGCAGGGCAGGCCGATTTTTTGCGCATGAGCGATAAAATCGAGCGTGTCGGGCCGGACAAGCGGCTCGCCACCACTGAACAGGACAGCAGGCGCCTCGAAGGCGCGCAGGTCGTCGAGCAGGGCGAAGCCCTCGTCTCGAGTCAACTCGCCGTCCGCGGGGCCCGGCGTGGCGCAGGCGTAACAATGGACGCACCGGAGGTTACATGCGCGGGTGACGGCCCAGACGACGACCGGTCGAGGGGCGCCTTCTTTGCCGACGTGGCCGTAACGCAGGCGCTCGTTCCCCGCGGCGTGATCACAGAGTAGATTACTTACACTAAGCATGGTTGTCGTACCTCAAGCGCTTTCGGAATGAAAAGGCAGTCCGGCTCCGCGGCCAGCGGATCCCGGGTTACGGCGTAGGAGCGTGCGCGGCTGCCCCCGCACATGTGCCGGAAGTCGCAGAGCCCGCACTTTCCGTGCAGGAGGTCCGGGTTGCGCAGGTCGCGCAGCAACGGAGCATTCTGGTAGGTTTCCACGAGCGAGTCCTCCGGGAAACGGCCGCACTTAATGGGCATGAAGCCGCTCGGATAGATATTGCCCGTATGGCTGACGAAGACAACGCCCTTGCCGTCGCCGACACCGAGGGGGGCGCGCTGGATCCGTCCGGGCGGGGGGCTCCCACCGGGTTGATGTTGTGGATTTCCCGCCCGCATCAGCGCGTATCGGCGGTAGTGGGGAGCCTCGGTCGTCTTGATGCCGTAGGGCTGCCGCTGCGATTGCCGCAGGAGGGATTCGAAGGCTTGCTCGTACTGCTCCGGTGCAATTCGATGCTCGGAGGTGCCCCGCCCCACGGGAATCAGGAAAAAGACAGACCAGAGGACAATGCCGAGAGTCGCGAACTGGTCCGCCATCTCATCGAGTTGGCCGAAGTTGCGCTGAGTGAGCGTCGTGTTGACCTGGAGGGGCAGACCGATCTCACGTGCGTCGCGCAGGATCTCCATCGTGCGGTCGTAACTGCCGTCGACTCCGCGAAACGCATCGTGTGTCAGGCTGTCGACGCCGTCGATACTCAGGGCTAGCCGGCTGAGCCCGGCCTCGTGAAGGCGGACGAGCGCGTCGCGGGTGACCAGCGGCGTCGCCGATGGCGTCATCGCCGTGGAGATGCCCTTCGATACGGAATGTCTGACAATCTGGACAACGTCAGCGCGCTTCATCGGATCGCCTCCGGTCAGGATCAACACCGGCGGCTTTGGAAACGAGGCGATATCGTCGACGAGTGAGAGCGACTCCTCGGGAGTTAACTCGTGCGGATTTGGGTTTGGCTGGGCGCAGGCCCGGCAGTGTTTGCAGCGGAGGTCGCATGCGCGAGTCACTTCATAGAACATCACAAAAGGACTGTGCTCGAAATCCGCCTGCGTGTAAGCGGGCTGGTTCATCAACATGAATCCCCCAATTTCAAGAATTTTCGACCCTTCTAATATAATCCATATGGACCCTCGCGAACATCCGCCGTACGGCGGATTCTCACCGTTTAGGTGCAAAAAACCCCCGATTCTGTGGGAATTGAATTTGCGGTGATTTACGATGCGCGGGCGAATCAGCAGGTAGTATGCAGTCGTGCGAAAACATCCAAGGGTTCCCACATATCTACTTTAGCAGTCATATTCCAATGGCAGGGATATTGCAACGCTCCGCCTCAGACCGACTCGATGTATCGACTATGGACACATGGACGCGATGGGCAAGGATGAAGTCAGGCTGTCCCACGATAGGATCAGTCGTGGCCGGCGCAAGAAGTTGACACACGGCGAACAGATTCGGAGACTTAAGGGATGAGATGCTCAACCAGATCGACACATACGCCTCGAATGGTTCGTCAACGCGTTGTCATGTTCTTCGGAGTGGCGGCCGGGATCGTGGCCGGACAAGGCCTCGACGCCGTTACTGCCGGAACTGCGAAGGCACCGCAGACGGCGATTTATCGCTCGTGGTCGGACTCGGTCACAATACCATCGATCCCGGTCACGACCCTCGACGGCACTTCCGTCGACATTGCGCGACTGCCGGGATGGCGCGTGGTGTACTTCTGGAGCGCGGAGTGTCCGTGTGTGACCGCATGCGAGAACTTCACGCTTCGCGGGCTGGCCAAGCAGTATGCGGGGACGGTGACGTTTTGCGGCGTAGTGTCCGGCGGGTTCGATTTAGCGCGGCCGGTTGTGGACCTTCGACAAAGTATCGCCCGTCGAAACCTGCCCTACTCCGGCTACTGGAAGCAGCTGACACAAACCGGCAAGAATGACACATGGAAGATGGTCCGGAGATGATCAACACACGGGTGACCAATCATGTCGCCACCACGGGATTCGCCGGAACGGCGATCGGCGGCTCGGCATTTCGCTGGGCCTGGTGGATCTGCCTGGCAACACTGGTGGTCAGCCTGGGATTCGCGCTCCTACGGTTCCTGCCTCGGTGTGAGGCCTGATGAACGCCCGGCGGCGGACCAAGATCG
>JBKQWH010000141.1:0-8734 GCA_052139635.1 Capsulimonadaceae bacterium | reverse complement strand
CTTGCGGGGAGGGCCGGGGAGGGGTCGAATTCCGCAACTCCCTCTCCGCTTGTGGGGAGGGCCGGGGAGGGGTCGAATTCCGCAACTCCCTCTCCGCTTGCGGGGATGGCCGGGGAAGGGTCGAATTCGATGATCGTGACGGGAATGCCGGCCGGAGCGAGATCCCGGCAAAGGTGCAGGGGCACCGATATCACTGTCGATTCCGAGGTGCCTTCGAGGTGTGAATGCGCTTCTTTTTACCGGTCCTTTTCCGGTAATGTGTGCTATAATTATGCCACGCATGCGAACGTGCGGTGGCTCTGCCGGACGCCTCTTCTTGATGTGGAAATGCAATCCGAATTGGGCGCAGCCCGGTGCTGCAAGCATACGTCAAATTCTTCCGTCGGCTCCGCGGGCACAGGAATGCGCCTGACCCGGATAGTCATGTTCAGCCACGCGCGCTCCATCACGGACGTTATATGAGTCTCCTTAATCAGGAGTAAGCCCGGCTGCTGCCGGCGCCAATCCGGCAGTGCCGGGGAAGGATAATCGAATGCAATCAACGCAGTCACTCTCAACTCGAATCCTGCGCTTATTAGCCGCGGTCGCTGTCGGGGCGGCGTTCGTTGCGCCTGCTGCGACCACCGCGGCGCCGCGCGGATCGACAGTGCTTCGCGACGCGGCCGACGCGCCCATCCCGGTCAAGATCAAAAAGACGGCGAACGGGTTCCAGTTGCTGCGCGGAGGCAAGCCATATGTGATCCACGGCGTCGGCGGCAGCGGCCCGCGCGACCTCCTGAAGGCTTGCGGCGGGAACTCCGTCCGCACGTGGGGAGACGACCCCGGCGACGTCCGGATGTCGGAGGCCGAGGATCTCGGTCTCACTGTAACGGTCGGGATCTGGCTCGGGCACAAGGAAAACGGGTTCGACTATAAGAATGTACGCGAGGTGTCCACGCAGTTGGATCAGGCCCGGAAGGCCGTGCTGCGCTACCGGAACTGCTCGGGCCTTCTGCTATGGGGCATTGGCAACGAGATGGAAGGCTACGATAAGGGGGACGATCCCTATGTCTGGAAGGCTGTCGAGGGAATCGCCAGGATGATCAAGAAGCTGGACCCGAACCACCCGACCATGACCGTGGTTGCCGAGGTTGGAGGCGACAAGATCAAGGCACTCAACAAGTACTGCCCGGACATCGACATCGTTGGAATCAACTCATACGCCGGATGCCCGAGCATTGGGCAGCGCTATCTTGCCGCCGGCGGGGTCAAACCGTATGTGGTGACCGAGTTCGGACCTCCCGGAACGTGGGAGGTTGGGAAGAACTCCTGGGGCGCGGCGAACGAACTGACCAGCACCCAGAAGGCCGACAGCTACCGGACCGCCTGGACGCAGGGCATCAACAGCCAGCCGATGTGTCTTGGCTCCTACGCCTTTACGTGGGGCAACAAGCAGGAGGCGACATCCACGTGGTACGGGATGCTCCTGCCGGATGGCAGCAAGCTGGGTGCGGTCGACACGATGACAGAGCTCTGGACCGGCCAGGCGCCGGCGGTGCGCGCGCCGAAGATCGCTGCCTTCGTGCTGATGGGGGGCGACAAGATGGACCCCGGGACCGAAGTGACGGTACAAATCGCGGCCAGTGATCCACAGAACGATCCCCTCAAGTATGACTGGGTGCTTCAGTACGATCCGGTATCCTACCACCTCGGTGGCGGCGCGGAGTTTGCCCCACCGACATTCCCGGAGGCTATCAAGTCCTCGAATGGGAACTCGGCCACTGTGGACATGCCCAAATATGGCGGCGGCTATCGCCTGTACTGCTTTATCCATGACCAGCATGGCGAGGCCGCAATGGCAAATATCCCCCTTTTCGTGACCGGAAATGTCCCGCCGCCGGCTCTCAGCGCCAGCAAGGGGGATCTTCCCGAGGTGATTTACGGCCCCGGTCAGGATAAGACATATGTTCCGTCGGGCTGGATGGGTAATACGGGCGCGATCAAGGTGGACCCGGCATCCACGGATAATCCCCACCAGGGAGACACCTGCATGAAGATCTCCTATGATGCTCCCGACCAGTACGGCGGCGTCGTCTGGCAAAGCCCGGCCAACGACTGGGGAACGGCGCCTGGCGGCCTGAACCTGACCGGGGCGAAGACCCTTTCCTTCTGGGCGCGCGGCGCGACCGGATCGGAGGTCGTCACGTTTGCCTACGGGATCATCGGCAAGGACAAAGCGTTTTACGACACCGCGAGCGGCAAGATGGCGGATGTTCACTTGACTTCGGGTTGGACGAAGTACAGTTTCGACCTCACCGGAAAGGACCTGACCCGAATCAAGACCGGTTTCGAGTGGATCGTCAACGGCTCCGGAAAGCCGGTGACGTTCTATCTCGACGATATCCGCTACGAGTGACAGGAATGGGTTTCACCCCGGAATGCAGGGGATCTCAACGTCCATCATGCGTTCCGGGGTCCGATGGAAGCGGATCGCTGGAAATGCCGTTGACTGTGGCGTGCGTCAAGTCTGAGACCCATGGCAACGGCGACAATATTAAGGAGAAAGCACACATGAAGAAGAATCTCGCACTCGCGGGACTGCTCGTACTGGTGGCCGCCACGTCGGTCGCCGCGGCGCCCAAGGCAAAGCTACCGTATCTGCTCTACCCGGGGCCATCCGCGTTCTTGCCGACCGGCTGGATGGGAGACCATGCCGATATCTACCTCAACCCTGCCTGCACTGTCCAGCCGCATCAGGGCAAGACTTGTATGCAGAACATGTTCAATGGTGTTGGATGGGCCGGCGTGGTCTGGCAGGACCCGGCCAACGACTGGGGGAGCTTGCCGGGTGGCCTGAACCTGACCGGAGCCAAGAAGCTCACGTTTTGGGCTCGCGGCGACACGGGAAAGGAAGTCGTGACCTTCATATACGGCCAACTCGGGGCCAGCGCGAAGTTCCACGATTCATCGACTGCCAGCCTCAAGGATGTCCACCTGACAAAGGCCTGGAAGCAGTACACGATCAACCTCGCCCACAAGAACTTGTCGTGTATTATCAGCGGCTTCGAGTGGATCGTCGGCTCCGGTCCCGCCAATTTCTACCTGGATAAGATCCAGTACCAGTAATCCACACTCCAGCGTCCGGCCATGCCGCTCGATCGACGGTCGAGCGGCACGGCCGCGACCGCGCGGCTGAGCCGCTCCCCTGGTCCGAAAAGACGAATCCCGTCACCGGAAGTCCGGTGGGAAACTCCACGTCCACGCGGTCTGGGATCGGCGCACCGGACATTACCAAACCTCGTTTCCGACCGGTTTGCAATTACTACCGAGCCGTGTCCGCAGTGCGTTTCCGCCGCAAATGCCTTAGGAATGCGCAGGGCCAGGCTGTTACCCCATGCTCGAACGCGCGCGTTCATATCGGTTCTAACGCAGGGAGGAAGTTGACCTCACGAAAAGGAATCTAAGGCCACAGTGCGGACGGATGGCAGAGATTAACGCGACGAGCGAGAGTGTGACGGTTTGAAGACTGTTCCTGTGGTTGTCATGGTGGTTCTCCTACTACTCATTGCGGGGGTGGCTCGGTGCCCGGCCCTCCACCTCAGCCTGTCTCCGGGCCGCGGGACGGTCGACACGCTGCTCCTCCGTCCGGACACGGCCAGCCGCCTCTGTTTTGCGTTCCCGGACATGGGTGGGCGAGATCGACGCAGGGGGCGCCATACCGAGCTTCGGTATGTTGCGGTCTACATGTCGTACGCCGACGCGCCGCTCGACCGATGGCAGCATATCGGCATCGACGTCAAGAGTTTTCGGCCGACATCGCGCGCCGGGACCTGGTTGAAGGTCATCGAGCGATCCGGAATTCCGATCACGCGGCTTGTTCACGTTCTTAAGGTCACCGCGGGCTTTCCGGTCGAAGTGATCGACAGCGCGACGGGGCCAACCGGCTCCCCGCCGCGCCGGAACTTGATGACGATAGCGGCTCGGTTAGAGGACTACGCGGCGATGGCTTACTCGGTCGACCTTGTCGACCAGAGTCCCACGAGACTTTCCGCCCATGTGGACGGTCATTCGGTTGGCGGAACCGTGACCGTGTTCATCTGTGCCCGCCCCGACCCCGCCGGTCACAACTTCCGTCTCACGTGGCTGGACCTGCAGCCGAGGCGCGAGTGAGGGCTGCTCTGGCGATTCCCGCATACGCTTTTGGTCTTACTATGGTTGCGCTTCCGCATCCAGCCTGGATAGACGCGGCTTGCGTGGCGCAAATAGTCTGTCTATTTCGAGTTCAAGTCCCGGCAGGGTCGCCGAGACGAGGATCTCGCCCTTGCTAAACACGTTCGTTTTGTGATAGACGTCGTCCACAAGAGTAAGAATCGTGACATTTTGTGCATCGGGATTAACGATCCAGCACTCAGCGACGCCGATAGACGCGTAGTCGTGGAGCTTGCCGTCGATATTGCCACGTCGTTCCGACGGCGACAGAATTTCAATGACAAGATCAACGGGAAATGGGATTGAACCGGTTTCAGGAAACTCGCCATATCGGTCGAGAGTTGCTTCCGACGCGTAATACAAATCCGGCTCTCTGACTTTGAGAGGCTCCTGACTGATCATGAGATCGAGCGGGGCCGCGCCACCGTCGCCACCGTGCTGGTCGATATAGGTATCGATCAACGTGGAAAGACGCCTGGAAAAGCGCTGATGCGGAGAATCTGGCGCGGTCATGGGCACACGTACTCCATCTACGTATTCGCAGGGGTCTTCGATCCCCGCGTCAACTTCTCGCATGTAGTCTTCATAGGTGAAAACGCTCTGGCTTGGTTCTCTCTCGATGACGGCCATTATGCTCTCCTCCGATTCACGCGTGGCACAATGTGTATATATGTCTGCGCGGACAAGGACCCAAACGCGGCCAGTATGCCAACTCTGCGATCTGCGGAAATGCCTCTCACTCGAGCCGAGAAGCGGTTCTGAAATACTGCTCGGTTCAACGGTTTCCGAAGGTGTCCTCGTACCATTATTCTACCCGACAGCGCGGATGACTATCGGCTGCAATTCGGAACTGTCCGGCACCGTCTGTCACCGGCACCACGCTCTCCCGGTCGAATTCGGCGCGAAACTTCGCGTCCGCCGGTACGAAAAGGGGCCTGCCTGTGTCTTAATAGAGTAGGGTCTGCCTGAAGGCGGCCAAATCATTCGCCCGGATCATCCGGATAGGAATTGCTTAGTACGTGCCACTCGTTGAAACTCCGCCGGAATCTGTCCTGGCCGCCGTGCAGGCGCGCAGCCTGAGGAATGGCCATGAGCCGGGCGGCGGCGGCGCGAACGGGCACAAGCCTGGTGCTGGCGGCGAGCCGAGACTCTCGATGGCCGGCGATCTCGACCGCGACGGGAATTACGGCCGTCGGTGGCTGGTGGTCGACCGGGCGCATCTGCGCGTGGTGAGTGTCACCGGCGACAAGACGAGCGAAACGTGCGTTGTCGACCTCGACCTCCCGCTTTCCCGGATTGCATCGACATCGACGGACACCCTGGTTGGCTGCGGCGTGCTCCTGCTTCATACCCGCGAAGGGGCGGTCCTGGAGGCACTGCGCTACACGGTCGGGCTTGCACCGCGATTCTCGACGGCGGGACGGGTCATCGACGGTTTCCTCAAGGACGAGACGCCGTCCGACGAACTGCTCGAAGGTCTCGATCCGTCCGTTTGCCCCAAGTGCGGCGACCCGCTCCCGGACGACAGCAAGATCTGTATGAAGTGCATCGACAAGCGGGCCGTCCTCTGGAGACTGGCGCGGTACTGCCGGCCCTATCTCTGGAAGAATATCCTTGTCATGGTGCTGACTATCGTTGGCACGGGGGTCGGGCTTCTGCCGCCCATTTTCCAGCGGAACCTCACCGACGACGTCCTGGTGCCGCACAGGCATGGAGCCTGGATCGGCCCGATCATGTTCTGGGTTATGGCCGTCAACGCCGTGGCGATCCTTCTCAGCATCTGGCGCGGACGGGTGGCCGCGTACATCTCCAACCACATGGTTTATGCGCTTCGCACCCAGGCCTATGAGCGCCTTCAGCAGCAGTCGGTCGGGTATTACGACAAGCGCCAGACCGGATCGCTAACGACCCGCGTGACTCAGGACGTCAATGATCTGCAGAGCTTCATGGTCGACGGCATCCAGATATTCGTCGTCAACACCCTGCAGATCCTCGGCATTTTCGGAATCATGTTCGTATACAACTGGAAGCTGACCCTCCTGGTGCTGATCCCGCTTCCTGTGACTATTATTATCGTCCAGCGCACATTCCGGTTGCTGTTCGGCCGGCTGCATCGGCTCTACTACCTGCGGTCGAGCCTGGGCGCCATTATTACCGCGACGCTTTCCGGCGTGCGCGTGGTAAAGGCGTTTGCGCAGGAGGTCCGCGAGACGGAGCGTTTTCGTGAGCGAGCCGGCTGGCTCTTCGACGCCGGCGTGAGCGTCGAGCAGTCCTGGGCGACCTACTTCCCGGTTCTGAACTTCATCACCACCCTCGGCATATACATTATCTGGTACGCCGGCGGACTCGAGGTGTTCGCGAACCGAACCAACCTGGCCACGCACGGGCAGATGACAATCGGTATGCTGATGATGTTCCTGACGTACACGGGGATGGTCCTCGCTCCGATTCAGGGCATGATGCGGATTGCCGACTGGCTCTCGCGGGCGGTCGCCAGCGCCGAGCGCGTCTTCGAGGTCCTCGACTCCGCGCCCGATGTCGCCAACATCACGGACCCGATCCGGATGCCGCGGATCGAAGGACGCGTAGAGCTGCGCGGGGTGCGCTTCTCCTACGACAAGAATCGCGACGTCCTCGAGGATGTCTCCGTGACTGTCGAGCCCGGCGAGATGATCGGGCTGGTCGGCCACTCCGGCGCCGGAAAATCGACCCTGATCAACCTGCTCTCGCGCTTTTACGATGTCCGCGAGGGGCAGATCCTCATTGACGGGGTCGACATTCGCCGGATCGACCTCGGCGACCTGCGGCGCCAGATCGGGGTTGTGCTACAGGAGCCGTTCCTCTTCCCGGGGACAATCGCTGAGAATATCGCGTATGCGCGGCCGGGCGCCACCCCCGAGGACGTCATGCGGGCCGCGAAAGCCGCGAACGCGCATTCGTTCGTGATGCGTTTTCCCGACGGTTACGACACGTATGTCGGCGAGCGCGGCGCGCGGCTGTCTGGCGGTGAGCGGCAGCGGATCTCCATCGCCCGCGCGATCCTGCACGACCCGCGCATCCTGATCCTCGACGAGGCGACCGCCTCCGTCGACACCGAGACCGAGAAGCAGATCCAGGAAGCCATGCAGCGCCTGATTCGCGGACGGACCACGTTCGCAATTGCCCACCGGCTGTCGACGCTGCGCCACGCCGACCGGCTGATGGTGATCGAGCGCGGCAAGCTGGTGGAACTCGGCACGCACGACGAGCTCCTCGCCCGCCCGGACGGCGTCTTCAGGAAGCTGGTGGACATGCAAAAGCAGGTCAACGAACTGCGCGCGGAGGCCACATGGCAGACCTAGGCCGGGGAGACGGCTTCCGGCCCACGCCCCGCAGCCGGGGCATGGGGCTCCCGGGTGGGGCCGAACGAAGGCGGTCGGAGTCGGGCAAGTCAGACAGGTCGGACTGGTCCGACCCCTCCGACGACGACGGCTACTCGCTCCGACAACTCGACCCCAGCGAGGTGCGTCTCTTCCGCAGCGCCCCCGACGATGCCCGGGTCCGTCTGACCTTGCGCGGGGAGCGGTCCTGGGTTCAGGTGAACCTGTCCTGCGCGTTTCCCTTCACGCACGGCGGGCGCTATATCGGCATACAAGATTCCGCCGGCGGGGATATCGGCGTTATCGCCGATGTCGACGCACTCGACGCGGAGTCGGCCGCCCTCGTGCGTGCGGAGCTAACCCGCCGCTACTTCACCCCGTCGGTGCGCAAAGTCATTACGGTGTCCGAAGCGCACGGGACGGTGACTTTTGACGTAGAGACCGACCGCGGCCGCCGCCGCTTCGTCGTGCGCAACATCCGCGACAACGCCTACCCCCTCGGCCCACATCGCCTGATGATCACCGACTCCGCGGGCAACCGCTACCACTTTCCCGACATCGCCTCCTACGGCCAGCGGACGTACAATGTCCTGATCAAGGTCATGTAAAGAATCCTGGCGACAGGGTGTATGGACGCAATGGACCCTATGGACGCAATGGACGCTATGGACCAGGCGGACGCGTATTGCCTCATAATGGAATCGTACTAGTTCTGGACTGTTGCCTCATAATGCGGCCAGCCGGCTTGTGAACAGGCTCATTGATCTCATGGTTAAAAAGAGTGATCGCATGCTTACGGCCGTACCCCGTAAGCTCGACAAACTCGTTCAGTATCCGACATTTCTCCTGCCACGAGCTTGAGAGGTAGCCTGGTCGCACAACCGCGCCAGCACCTCCAGACGGGATGGCACACTCATCTTTTGCCTCATTACTTTCCTCCAGTTGCATGAACAGCAACTGGTTCGTTTTTATTTGAGGCAACGGATCTAAACTAGTGGGTCGTTTTCTTTGCTAATAGGCAATTGGCATTCTAAGGTCAGCGGAACCGGCAATGCGTTTCTTCGTAGGGGCTCGCGTAGGGCGCATTGCAGTTGGTTTATATTCTAGCAAGCCAATTGTGCGCCCGGAGCGAGCCCGCGCCAAAGGGAAAGCGTTCGTGAAAACGGCAACGGTCAAAGAAAATGACC
>JBKQWH010000140.1:0-18853 GCA_052139635.1 Capsulimonadaceae bacterium | reverse complement strand
CACCAGCTGCCATCCGCCGGGCTTCCGCAGCATTGCCGTAAGCGGCCTCTTGCAGCGCAGCATTCATTAGATAGATCGCGCCACTTTCTTTGTTGTCCGCTCTTATGGCGGAGTCAGCCGCCCGTTCAGCCAATTCCCGCGCCTTGCCCACTCGACCAGCATAGGACTCGGTGTCAGACGCGAGCGCAAGTCCGACGTTCTCATACTCGGGCTGACCTGCGAACCACCGTTGCTCTTCCGCCATCGCTGCGGAATCGCCGCCGAGGAAGGCAATAGTGTAGAGAGCGTTGTGGAATATCACGTCATCCATTTTTCGCGCTTGTGCCTCGTGAATGATCTGCCGCGTGTCGTCGAAGCGTTGCAAAGCAGTGACCCAGTTCGCAAGATTTGAGTAGTCGCTTGAATCTGATTCGTTCCAGCTCCGGGGGCAGGTCGGGATTCAGTCGCAGCACAGGCACCGGGACGCGGTTAATCCCAACGCTTCTTCGCTTCCGGTCTTCATTCCTTCGGATCTGTACGGTAACTCCAGAAGCTGGCCATCTTCTCCTGCAGAACGTGGAACGGTGCCTCGCGAGCTCGGCCACGCCTCCGGCCACTTCGTCTCGTCGGCGCATCCCCGCATCGTTGACGGAAAACCGTCGAAGAATCCACGGTACCTTCAGGTTCGCCCGGACCTGGTGGACCCCAGGCCATTCTACGTCGGTGAGATTGGGCTGCGGCTGCACCGGCTGGCGCCGTTCGGCCAGCCACTCATGACCCCGGTCAACGCTGTATTGCCAGGGCGCCGGCTCAACCCGCCCGATGTCGGCGCGGGCGTCCGCTCGCTGGCCGTGTACAACCCGATCCATTACCAGGAGACGCCGGAGCTCTTTATGGAGTTGATCAGCAGCCTCACCGGCAAGTCCCCATCGACAACCGGTGCTGGCTCCGAAGGCGCACTGACCAAGGGGCCATTCAACGCCCTTTTCCCCGTTATCGATATCAACAATGCGCTCGTCTCGCATGTCCTTACCGGCACGGAATGCTTTGTCACGGCGGCGGGCTATGTCGGACCGCAGTTCCGGGTCGACCATGACATCAGCCTGGTGATCCCGGAGATATGGTCCCGGATGGAAATCACCGAGCGCGATCCCAAGTACCTGATCGAGGGCAATTTCCTGGAGAAGCTGGAAGATTTCGAGCACGACGGCAATATCGTGCTGGCCAGCCGGCTCGGATACCGAATCACGGCGCATTTCGTCCGGACCTTTTTCGGGATCGTCTTCGACACCCCGAACGACATCTTCACACCGGAGATGCTGCGGCCGGAACTGCAAGATCCCGACGCTTTCGCCGACGGGGTCGACAATATCGTGTCTACCCAGAAGAGTATTGCCGAGTTCTACTTCCAGGACGGCAGCGCTGCGATTGCCTGCCCGCCCATTGCCGCCCTTCTGCATATTATGCGAGACGGCCACTTTGAGGGCAAGCCGGTCAGCCACCCGGACATACGGGCAATGTTCACCCGCGAGTATCTGCTATCGAGTGACTGGTACGCGGAACGGCTGCGGACACAGCAGACCGTCGACACGCAACTGTGGACGCGACACGTCGCGGATATCGATGAGTTTCTGGGCCGGCCTGTACCGCTCGCGCCGGCCGTTCGCCAAACGATCCTTTCGAGGAAGGACCGCGCCGAGGTCATGCTCGCCAAGGTCCGGAGCGCGGAGTACCTCAACAGCCTTCGAGGGTTCATCGGCGCCGACCCGGGAATAGGAACCAGGATATAGGAGTTGAGCCTGCGACGGCCCTGCCGACAACTTCGTTTCCGCTCTGTTACCCACGAACGAATTCGTGGGCTGCCGGGAGTGAACGTCCTACGGACGACCGGTTATCGAGCGCGTTACCCGTCTAACGCACGCGGTTAGGACGTAGAATCGCAGGGCCGGGACAGAGGGCGCGGAGCGCAGCCCCCCCTACCCAAAAACCGGCAATTGTCGTGTCCGGCGCCTCGCCCGCCGATGACGCTGGTTATTCACGAACTGCGGCGGTTATTTTTGCGTGTCGATTAACACGGCTTCCGACACGGGAAGGATGATATCAATGCTTGCAACTCGGTACTTTCTCGCTGGTGTGCTTGTGCCGCTGCTGCTCTGCCAGGCACCCGTGGCCAACGCACGGCCAAATGGCGGACCCATTATCCTTCGGCAAGTGGACGAGCCCGTACCGAAGGAGAAGCCGAAAGTTGTTCCTCCGCACCTTGGGGAGACGTTCACCCTCAACGGCGACGGCTGGAGCCTCGATTTCACGTTGAAAAGCGTCGAGATCACAGCCCGCCGCGTCCGAATCGGGCCGGACGATTCCGAAGTACCCAACGCGAGCGAAAAGCTTGTCGTCGTGCATTTTACGCTCGAGAACAATTCGACCGCCGATGTCGGGATAACCGGGGATTCGATCCAGTTTACAGCGGAGGAGCCGGACGGCACCCCGCACGAGGACGTTCCGGAGGCTGCAAACGAGGATACCGGCGACCTGATCGACGGGACACTGCATCCCAAGGACAAGATCAATGTCATCAAGGTCATCCACTTCCCGGCGGCCGGCCCGGTCGAAAGCGTCTCGATCACTCCGTCGCCCACCGGCGTCAAGCCTTTCCGGATTGCGCTTGCCGGCCATGTCGCCAGGCTCTCCCCACCGTTCGCCGACCCGGCCGACCCGGCCGGAATGACTGCTCTCGACGCAGTAAACGCAAAGGTGGGCGACTTCTACCCGATGGGAGACTGTGACCTCGCCCTGCTTAAGACGGAGTATACGGAAGCACCGCTTCTCACCGACAAAGGCGTTCAGCCGCCGGACCCCGATTATCACTATGTCGTGTTCACGTTCGAGGTGACGTGCCAGAACTCCGCCGGAACCACCTTCGATTCGGGCAACATCAATGCGACCGTCAACTTTGCCGACGACAGCTCCGACGCACCCACCAACGGCCCGCTCCTGGACCCGATCGACGGTACGCAAAAGTTCAATACCAAGCTTCAGGCCGGGCAAACACGCCGCTTCCGCCTGTTCTTCCCGATTGCCAAGAGTGATACCCTCGCCAGTCTGGACATTCAGGCCGACGATACCAGCCGAAAGTTCACGTATGACTTAAAGCCAAAGAAGGACTCCTCGTCCCACGACACCCATCCCGCCCCCGCAACGTCGCCGTGAATGCATGGACGCTATCGGTGGGTGTCGGTTGATACCGCCCTCAGGGGTTGTCGTCAATGCCAAACTCTCGACGAAGGCCTCGGATTCCAGCATTGGATCGCAGACCGGGGCCGCGAGATCAAATCCCGTCAGTTTCGCTGCGGTAAAAAGCTGTGTGCCTTGTTCCGGCGTCGGTTCGATTGTAGGTTTCGTGGCCAATCCTCAAAGCTTTTATCCCACTGCCATGCATATCGCACTCTGGCGAGAGGCCTTGACACGCACGGACGGGGCGGGATATAATGGCGGGGAGCGTATGAATTGTATGATATGTATGATTTGACAGACAAGGAATAGGGACCGATATGGCTTCTAGTGACGCGAAGCATGCACGCGGTGTGGAAGACCGCTTCTATGGACTGGTGACAGTTGGGGAGCGTGGGCAGATTGTGATCCCGGCGGAGGCGCGCAAGCGCCACGGGATTGAGACCGGCGACAAACTACTGATTATGGGGACGCCGGACAACAAGGGCCTGATGCTGTGCAATATCGAGGCCTTTCGCGACTTTATGAACAAGATGCTCGAAAACATTCAGAGGGTCGAGACGGCCGCGGAAACGGACGAATCGGAGGATCAGGGATGAGATTATCGCAGCCGCCGCGCTTTACGGCGGCCCTTCTCTGGCTGGCGTGGGCCGCCGCGGGGGTCCCGGCCGTGTCCGCCGATCCACCCGCCTCCGCCACGACCGCTCCGTCGACAACGGCTCCGTCGATGTCGACGGACTCCGGCGCCACGGGCCCCGGAACCGTGTCCCTGACACTCGATCAGGCGCTAGCGCGGGCCCTCGCCGGCAACTCGTCGGTGGCACTGGCGCGAGAGCGTCTCCGAGTCGCCCAGGAGCAGATCAAGCAGGCGTTTGCATCGGCCATGCCCCAGTTCGGCGCGAGCGTGGCCGATACGTACTCGTCGGTTCCGACGGTGGCCGCGGAGGGCGGATCGACCGCCGGCTCAACGATCAGCCTGCCGGGAGGCGGAACCATCCCGGTGATTACGGACCAGGGCGGCGGGTCGGGAAGCGCCTTTGTCGGCGGCGGTGGCGGCGGGAACGTCACCACGCCGGCGACCGGCGATTCCAGCATGTCGACAGCCCCGGTCGTTACGGGATTGTCGACGATGTCGACGTCGTCGACGGCATCGACAAATGCGGCGCCCCCGTCGAGCCAGATGATCGCGGCCGCCCCGGCTCCCCTGCCCCCGGAGTTGCGTCAATACGCCGCGGCCGACGGCGGCGCGGAGACACCGTCGATTGAGGTCCCCGAGCCTCGGCAACCCGGCGGCGGAGGCGGTGGAAGCGGCAGTTACAGCGCCGCGACCGAGGTTCTCGGATCGAAGAACAACTATGCCGCCCGGATCTCGCTGAACCAGGCCGTCGACATCTTCGGACTGGTGCCGGCCAGCCTCGACGTGCTTAGACGGACGCGGGATTTCTATACGATCGACCTCGACCGCGTCTCCAACGAGCTGGCGTTGACGGTCAAGACAGACTTTTACACCGTCCTGCGCGACGACGACCTCGTGGCGACGGCCAGTGACCAGGTTTCGTCCGCTACCGAGAACCTGCGCATCACGCAGGCCGAATTCGGCCAGGGAACTGCCGCCGAGTACGACGTGCTCACGGCGCAAACCACGCTCGCCAACGACCAGGAGGCGCTCAGCACCCAGCAGAATCAGCGTGATCTCGACCTGGCCAACCTCAATTCGCTGATCGGGGTCGACCTGGATCAGCCGGTGACCCTGGTCGCACCGGCGCTGCCGTCCTTGACCATGCCGATCGACCTGGCCGCGGCGCAGGCAGCCGCGTTCAAGAACCGCCCGGAGATCCGGCAGGCCAACAACAATATCGCCATGGCGAGGCGGCTGGTCAAGCTTTCCGGAAGCGGCCTCCTGCCGGCCCTGACCGTCTCGGGAGCTGCGAGCTACTCCGGCCCGATCTACCCGTATGTGCCGTCGAACGATTACGCCGTGACCGCAAACCTGGGCGTGCCGCTTTACGACGGCGGCTTGACACGATCGAAGGTGCGCAGCGCCCAGGCCGATTTGAATACGCAACTCGTGACACGGGCGCAGCTTCTGCAAAGCATCGCTCTCGAGATCCGGCAGGCGTACCTGAGTGCGATGAACGCCCGTGCGAACGCCGCCGCGAGCCAAACCGCCGTGACGCAGGCCACCGACGCGGCCCGGCTGGCCAGCGTCCGCTACAAGTATGGACAGGGCACCTTTCTCGACGTGATTAACGCCGAGGCCCAGCTTTCGACTGCGAGAACCAATCTGGCAACGGCGCAGTTTAACTACCAGACTGCGCTGGCCCAGTTGCTGCGCTCCGAAGGCGGTCGGTAGGATATAGGAGACAGGGCCCGTCGGACAGGTCCGACAGGTCAGACACGTCTGACTGGTCCGGCATTCACGAGATTGAGAACCATGGATAACAAGATAAGAATTCGACGGGCGCACATTCTTCTGGGACTTCTGGCGGCAGCAGCGGTGCTAGCCGGCTGCGGGAGCCAGGCGCCGGTGAAGCCGGCAGGAGGCCCCGGCCTGGGAGAGCCCGGCGGACCAGTCCCGGTGACGGTGGCGTCGGCGGAGATCGGCAGCATGCGGCAGACCGTGCCGGTGACGGGTGACCTGGCGGCGCTCGAGGACGTGACCGTGTCCGCAAAGGCGGTCGGCCGCGTCGTCATGGTTGCGGCACGCGAGGGCGACGTGGTTCGCAAGGGCGAAGTGCTCGTCCAGCAGTTTAACAGCGACCTCGACGCCAACGTGCAGTTGGCGCAGGCCGGGGTCGATTCGGCGGTCGCCAAGCTGCGCCAGGCGTATGTCAACTATCAGATCGGCGTCGTCAACGCCGACCAGGGGGTGCTGCAGGCAAAGGCCTCCCTCGCGCAGTTCCAGCAGACCTTCTTGAAGGAGCGGAACGGCTCACGCCCGCAGGAGATCCTCGAGGCGCAGGACACGGTGGACTCGGCCCGCGCCAACATGGACAACGCGAAGATCACCCTCGACCGCGACACGGCCCTTTACGGGCAGGGGGCCATCGCGAAGGCCGACCTCGACACGGCGCAAACAACGTATAACGTCGACGCCGCCCAGTTCAACAACGCTCAGCAAGCACTCGATCTGGCCAAAATCGGGAACCGGGTCGAGGACATCTCGGGAGCGGCAGCCGGCGTCCGGCAGCAGGAGACGGCGCTTCGAAACGCCCTGATCAACCGGCGAGAGATCGCCCTGCGCAAGGACGACATCATCGCGGCCCAGGCGGCCCTCGACCAGGCCAGGGCGACGCTTGCCTACAACCAGGAGCAGGCGTCGTATGCCCGGATCACGTCGCCCATCGACGGTATCGTGGCAACCCGCAGCACGGAGCCAGGCCAGGAGGCCACCGCCGGGACGGCGCTGCTGCGGGTCGTTAACCTCTCGACCGTTTACTACGAGCCAACCGTATCGGAGACCCAGATATCCGGCATCCACGTCGGCCAATACGTGGCGGTCACTACCGACGCGCTGCCGGGCCGAGTCTTCGCGGGCCGGGTCGCCGCCATCTACCCGGAGGCCATGAGCGGCGAGCGCACCTTCAACATCCGCGTCACCGTTCCCAATCCGCAGTCGCTTCTGCGGCCGGGGATGTTCGCGCGAGGGAGCGTCGTCACCATGGTCCACCGCAATGTCGTCATCGTACCGGCCACCGCCCTGGTCCCGGACGCGTCGGGGGAGGGCTTTCAGCCGAACACGAGCAGCGACGAGCTAGTCTCCAGCAGCGGCCTGGTCCCGAGCGAGCACGTTGTTGTGGTCGGCGACGACGGCCGGGCGGCCATCCGCCATGTGAAAGTCGGAATCGCGGATATGGACCATGCCGAGATCATCTCCGGTTTGCGGCCCGGCGAAATGATCGTCGTGGTCGGACAGGATGGGCTCCATGCGGGCGACAAACTCGCCATAGTAAGCGGTGGGAAGCCGCATTCACCCACCGCGAGTGGTCTGGCCACGGGGGCAATGGAGGACGTCGGCCAGGCGATGACTGAAACACGGAGAACGCTATGTGGGTAACGCGACTAGCTATCACGCGGCCGATCGCCATTCTGATGATGGTCTTCGCGTTTCTGACGCTTGGCTTTATCAGCTATATGCGCCTGCCGGCCGAACTCAATCCCAACGTCGACTTCGGCGTAGTCAGTGTCGTTACGACCTATCCCGGCACCAACCCGCAGGAGATGGAGACGCTCATTACGAAACCGATCGAGGACAGCATCTCCAGCGTGAGCGGCCTGAAGGAGCTCGATTCGACCTCGCAGGAGGGAATCTCGACCATCCGGTGCCAGCTTTATATCGGGACGAATGTCGACGCCGCCGCGGCAGACATCCGCGATAAGGTCGACGCGGTCCGACAGCAACTGCCCACCGCGGCCAACAGCCCGGTTGTCAATAAGCAGGACAGCTCGTCTCAGCCGGTGATGTACCTGGCCATGAGCGGGAATCGAACCTCCGAGCAACTGCGCACGCTGGCGGACAACGTGGTCTCGGAGCGGCTCGCCCAGGCGCCGGACGTCTCCTCGGTCACCGTGTTCGGGGGCGACCAGCGCGAGATCCATGTCGACGTTCTCCGGGACCGGCTCGAGGCCTACGGGATTACCATTTCCGACCTGCTGAACTCGATTGAGGCCAGCAATGTCAATGTGGCTGCCGGCTACATCCAGAAGAACGACCTGTACGCCTCCGTGCGGTTCATTGGCGAGTTCGCGAATGTCGACGAGCTCAAGAACCTGTGGATCACCCTGCCCCCCGCGCCGGGCGTGACCGGCGGAGGCGTGCGGTCGGTTCGATTGTCCGATATCGCGCAGGTGACGGATACGGTTCTCTCACGGACCCAGGCGAGCACGATTGACGGGCGCGATACGGTTACACTTGTCGTGCAGAAGACGAGCGACGGCAACACCCTGAACGCATGCAACGGCATCCGGGCGGAGATGAAGCAGCTCACGTACGTGCTGCCGCGCGACATCAAGTTCACGGCGACGTTCGACGCGTCGAAGAACGTCAGCGACAACCTTCGCGACGTTCGTGTGTCGCTCTGTCTCGGCGCGTGCCTGGCCGTCTTGATCGTCTTCATCTTCCTGCACAACCTGCGCGCCACGATCATCATCGCCATCGCGATCCCAACCTGTTTGATCGCCACATTCCTGCCGATCGCCTCGATGGGCTTCACCTTGAACACCATGACGCTGCTCGGATTGTCGCTGGCGGTCGGCATCCTGATCGACGACTCGATTGTCGTACTCGAAAATATTGTGCGTCACCTCCAGCAGGGTGAGGACCCGATAACGGCGGCCATCAAGGGGCGAACGGAGATCGGATTAGCAGCCCTGACCCTGACAATGGTCGATCTGGTCGTCTTCGTGCCGATCGCCTTCATGGGCGGAATCATCGGTCAGTTCTTCCGGTCGTTCGGCGCCTCCATCTCAATTGCGGTTCTCTTCTCGCTTTTCGTGTCGTTCACGCTGACCCCGATGCTGGCGTCGCGCTGGTTCCACAAGGGGGAGGTGCTGGACTCCGAGGGGGAGGGCCGGCGTGGAGCGTTCGCGGCCTTCGACCGCGGATACACCCGCATGCGCAGGAATTACCGCACGTTGCTGAAAGGATGCCTGCAGCGCCCGTGGACGATCGTCATCCTCGGCAATTCGGTGCTGCTTTTGACCGTCCTTGCCCTGGCGGACGCCGGCACCGGGACAGCAAAGCTGCACGACACCGCCCTACTGGCCGTGCGAGTGCTGGTCATCGGGCTGATTGCCACGTTCTGGAGACCAGTCTCGGAGTTCATTGGCAATGGCGTCGAACCCGTCACCACGGCAACCCGGCGTGGGAATGGCCGGACGGACGGGCGAGCCGTGCCGCGTGAGCCGTGGAGGTTCTCGATCGAGCCAATGGCGGTCGCGGGGTTTGTCGCTGCTGCGATGATCGCGGTTGTCTTTGTCTCGGGCAGGTTCGGACACCAGCTCGGATTCCGCTTCGCCCCGGGCCAGGACCAGAACCTGGTTCAGGTCAATATCGAGGCTCCCGCCGGCTCGTCGCTGTCCTATACCTCGCGAATCGCTGTTGAGGTCGAGCGGCGCATGCGCGCTGCGGATTCGCTCAAGGGAGACATCAAGTACATCCTGACATCGGTGGGTCAGTCCGGGGCGACCAACAACGCCTATACCGGGACGCAATACGCAAACCTGCAGGTATCGCTCTACGATAAGGCATCGCCGCTCGACTATGTCTTCCCCACCAAGGGCCTGCTGCTGCGCCATGAAACTGATGCCGCAGTAGCCGCCAAGATCCGAGGCCTGGTTAACGACATTCCCGGCGCCATTATTCAGGCCACCGAGGTGAACGGGTTCGGCGGAGGAGGCGCGCCGCTGCAGATCAACATCATCGGAGTCGACTTCAACCAGCTACTTGTTGCGGCCGACCGCGTCAAGGCGTATGTCAGCACGATCAAGGGGGTCTACAATACGGATCTTTCCTTCAAGGCGAGCCAGCCGGAACTGCAGATCCGCCTCGACCGCACCCTGGCCGCGCACTACGGCCTGAGCCTGATGACCGTGGCAAACGCCGTGTCGACCGCCATGCAGGGGGATATCACGTCGAAGTACCGCGACCCCTCCGACGGCCAGCAGTACAACATCCGCGTCGAGCTCGGAAGTGTCGACCGTAACAACCTGTACGATGTCGGCAACATCGTGGTTGGCTACCAGGGCGCCGACCCGGTGCACCTGCGCGACGTCTCCAACATCCGGATGGATGTCGGCCCGACCCGTGTCGACCGCCTCAACCGCCTGCGCGAGATCTCGGTGACCGGGTACCTGATGACGGGCACCCAGATCGGTAATGTCCGCCAGGAGACCGATCCTACCCTGCAGAAAATGTTCGCGGCGCCGGACATGCTGGCCGTACAGTACACGTGGGGCGGCGAGGCGCAGAGTCTGAGCGACGAAGGCCCATTCATGGCGCAGGCCGTCTTTCTGGGTGTCGTGCTCTCGTATATGCTGATGGCGGCGCTGTTCAACAACACCGTCTATCCGCTCTCGGTCATGCTGACACTGCCGCAGGCCCTGGTCGGCGCGCTGATAGCGCTCTACATCGCCAACATGCCGATGTCGCTGATCGCCATGATCGGCGTGATCATGCTGAACGGCCTGGCGGCGAAGAACGCGATCCTGATGGTGGACTATACGAACACCCTGCGGTCGCGCGGTTATAGACGCATCGATGCGCTTCTGGAAGCGGCCCCAACACGTCTGCGGCCGATCTTGATGACGTCGACGGCGATCATCGGCGCCAGTCTGCCGACCGCGCTGGCGCTCGGTCGCGGAGGCGGCTTTCGCCAGTCGCTCGGCGTCACGGTTGTCGGCGGCGTCGCGGTGTCGACGGTGCTGACACTCTTCGTCATCCCGTGCGTGTACCTGCTGTTCGACAATCTGTCCCGTTTCGTCGGCCGCCTGCGCGGGCAGGGCTCGTCCTCCGACGACGACGTCATCCATCCGACGCCGCCTGTTGGCAACGGCCACCTGCCGGGCAGCCCCGACTCCACAGCCGTCCCCGTGCACGCCGCGGACGTCCGACCGTCAGTGTGAATCGGGCGACTGCAAAGGTGGATTCGATATCGAGGGCCGCGGATGCCAGTCCGCGGCCCTTTTCGATTTCGAGAGCTAATAACGGCACCCATACGCGTTACCGCAAACACACACTGCCGGTCCCATCATAACGATCACAATGGCCGGCAAGATGAAGAAGATAAACGGGACAAGCAACGTAAACCGCAGGTTCCATCTCCTTGTGCAGATGGCCTCTAAACGAGCGATGCGGAGAGACTTGCGAGCGGCCACCAGAATCGCGGCATTGCTGTGATTGAACGGATACCCCTCGATAACGGCCATCGTGAGCATGGTGACTTCGGACATATCGAGGCGGTCGGCCATGTCCCGCAGGGCATCCGCTGTCGATTTCCCGTCCTGAATGTCACCCAGGACACGGCCTAGCTCCGATGGCAGCGGGCCGCGCATCTTCTCGACGATCCTGGCTATCGCCTGTTCAAAGCCGAGGCCAGCCACAACGCTGACGATCAGCATGTCCAGGATATCGGGCAGTTGGCTCCGGAGAGCGCGCTGCCGCGACGCAATCATCCTACGAAGCAGCAAATTCGGTCCGACGTAACCCATTAGCGTGAGCACGAGCGATATCAGCACAAGGGCGAACTCGGTGACAATGTCGCTCGCCGGTGCGATCTGCATGACCACGCCCAGGCAAAACATCAGGAGGACGATCACGGCCTGCAGGCGGGTATACTCGGAAACCCCGAATCGGACGGGAACACCGGCTCGCGCCAGCAGGGCGCGAATTTCGTCGGCAGAATCGGTCCGATCGGCCGAAGCGCCGTGCGAGATGACGCGCAAACGAAGCAAGTCCGGTGGCGCTCCACCTGATTGAACGATGACGAGCAGCGTCAACGCGAACGTCATCGTGAACACGAGCACCGAGGTCAGCAGATAGTTGGGCTCCATGGTTACCTCACCAATCGACGCGTATCTCACCTGTCACGCAATTATATCATACCGTCTAAAGAAGTAAATAGGAGGTAGGACTGAGTAGGTAATAGAAGGTCAAGCCCGGATCGCGACGAGGAACGTCGCGGCTGGGACGACTTCGGCAACCGTCCGTCCCGGACGGAAGAAACAGATGAATCGCGATCGGCGTGGTCGCAATCGAACCAAATCGGTACCGGAGGCGCGGGCTCGCTTCGGGCGCGTGGAGCCCGGTTGAAGTCGAATGGGCCTGCGCGCGCCCTGCTCGATCCCATACGATTTGTGTCGTTAACGTGTTAGGGATGGACTGCTCCGGCGCGACTCAGGTCGATCCGGAAGATTGTGAAGTCCTTGTTGCTGTAGACGGCGACGAGGTACGGCGGCGGGGCGGCGACAAAGTCTGCGAAAGTGTGCACGGCGCCGAGGCCGCTTGTGTACTGGAGGCCGTCGACCTTGTTCGGGTACAGCAGGTACTGAACCGTGACCGGGAGACTGCGCAGAAAGTCCTGGCGGTCCGAGTCCGGGGTATTCGAATCGGTGAACTTCGCAATGGCGCGCACCTTGTCGGTGTAGTCCGGCGTCTCGGACCAGTGGCCGGCCCAGACCGCATGGCCGGAAAAAGCCGGGACGTAGATCGCAAGGCTCGGCATCGACACGACCGCGGCGTAGGACGGGGTGCTCGTGCGGATGTAATCGATGGCGTGCACGAGCGTGCTCGACAATACCGGCCAGGTGGCAGTCTCGGACCGGTTCCGGCTGATATGGACAAGATCGCGCCGGATTACAAATCCGTTGGAGACAAACGATGCCAGAACGAGAAGTGTCAGCAGCGTGATTCGAAGTGGTTTTGCCAGCGGACGCATCAGAGATGCTGCTCCCCACCCCGCCAGCAGGCAGAGCGGTATATCCTCGCCCATTATCGCCTTGCGCTGCCATTCGACGGGAATTCGGATGACGAAGAATCCGGCCACCGCCCAGCAGGATATGAAGAGAAGGCTGGCACGGTCCGCCCATCCGATCTCATGGGCCGCGACCGACTCGCATCCCTCGGGCTCGTCCACGTCCAGCGCTGTCGGTTCCAGACAGCGCACGACATAGCGCCTCCGCCAGATGAGCATTCCGACGGCAACCGCGGCGAACACCATCACCAGACCGTAGCCCAATAAGTAATGCCAGAAGGGAGGCGAATATGTGGGCGAGACGGCCCGGGCGTGAAATGTCGGGTTGATCTCCATGCAATAGGCAACGAACAGAGTGGTCGGCAGGAAGCATGTAAAGGCCATCAGGCTGTGGACCCACAGTCGCCGCACACCGCGCCTCCATCGCACGGCCGTCCACGCGAGAAGAAAGAGGCCCCACGCCGCCGTAACGTGTACGATGTCGTACGTGTGGATGTCACCGAGGAGAAAGCCGCAGGCGCCGGCAATCCAGGCATACCGCATTCGCCCGGTGCGCGCCGCCATCAGCATTCCGAAAAGAACGCCGATGATGAGCATGGTGCTGACCACGAACATGCTGTCGAAGTAGATCGACATGAACGTGTATGCTTCCGGCTGCCACGCGTCGATTGGCGCCCCGACCCGGTTCATATCGGACCAGCTCCGCCAGGTTGTCCACCCGAACCCGCTGCCCAGGCAGGCAAAGCCGAACGCGGTGAGCCGCGCCGCGCGATTTGTGGGGATGCAGGAGCAATAGAACCGGTAGATGAGCAGCAGCAGTAGCGCTCCTGAGACCGCGCGGACCACTTCCAGCTCGATGGGACCCGGCCAGTGAGTCACTCGACCGAGCCATCCCAGGAACACGTAGTAGTAATTGATCAGCGGGGCCGGCTGAACGTCGGTCGTGAACAGGCTGCGCGTGTAGACCTGCCCATGCACCGTCTGCTGGAGCCAGGAGAGATAGACCAGGTGATCGTCGATATTGAAGGCCGAACCGGCGAACCGGGCGCCCTTCTGGGCCACGGAGAAGCCGAACCAGTGCGGGAGGGTGGTCAGGGCAACGACAAGGACAATCAGGCTCCCGACGACGTCGCGCTCCCGCTCCTCGATCGTAACCGCCTTCTTGGGCTTACGCACTTTCCCCGTGGCAACCGCAGGCGCCGGCGAGTCCAGACCGTCGCGCTGCTGACCCGCGGCGTGGTTCCGGCTCTCTTCGGAAACGGAAGTCACCCCGGCTCGCTCCTCGCCTCCGTTCTCGTCGCCGGAATCGTCGGCGGGAGGAGAGACATCCGGTGTTATGGTATCGTCCTGCAACATAGGCATGAGTGTAACGTCGAAGTCGATGAAGCTAACCGGATTCCCGCTGCGAGGCGAAGAGCGCGAGAGCATTCTGGGCGTATACCCTGGCGCGATCGGTTGTCGTCAGGGTAGAGGCCTCTTCGACAAGGCCAATCGTCAATTGCGGGTCGCTGTAAGGCATGCAGCTTCCGTAAAGCAGCTTCCTCGCCGTCACGACGGTCGCCGCATAGGCAACCTTGTCGGCGTCGAGGCTCCCGGATATCTCGAGGTACAGGTTGACATGCTGCTTTGCCGCGGCCACCGCATAATGCCAATCGTTCCCCCCCATCGAGAGCAGGATAAACTTCATGGCGGAAAACTCGGCGGCGATCTCGCGCACAGCGTGCACGGCCTCCGCATCAGGCGTGTAGACGGCCATCGGCTTGGCGTAGCGCCGCTGGGCGTTCAGGATGTCGCGTGACGCACCCAGGTTGACGGGCGTGCCGCTGGCGCTGTAGAGCAGCCCGGCAACGAACTCCCGGCGCGGGAGGTACTTGCGCTGCTCCTCCTGCGATTCCGCCGGGTAGCTCTGATTCAGGGTGGCATAGCCGAAAAGGCCGGCGCCGGCGTTCAGGATACTGTTCAAGTCGGCGTTGCCGGAAACGAAATCGCACGCAATCGCGAGCCCGGAGACCAGCGCGACCGCTCCGATCCGGTGTCGTGCGAGGGTTGCGGCAGCCGCTTCCCCGGTCGCCATCGCATGGCTCAAGGCGGTGTCGGCCAAATAAGCATGTGAGTCGAAGAGGTCCATCGGGTCAGGCTCCTTCTCCGTGCCAGATTGCCGCGGCGTTCCCCCCCAGGACGAGGTCCTGGTCGGCCGGAGAGAGTCCCGATCCGCGGACAAACCGGAGGGCCGCGGCGAGCGACAGGCCAGGGCCGAACGAGCCGAAGAGGACACGCCCAATCCCTACCGTTTCGCGCAGCAGCAGCAGCACGCCGGCTACACGCAGCGCATGAGTCTCCAGGTAAATGGAGGGATTGCGCTTCATCACGGAGATGGCCTCGGCGATTGTGTCCGGGGTGACTCCCTCGAGTATGGTCGAGACCGTGTATCCGGCCATCACGCCGGCAATGCGGGTCGCGTCGCCGGGTGCGCCGACGCTGATCATCACCGGCTTGCGAACGTTCGCCTCGATCACATCCAGGATGTCGCGAAACGGGGTCATCTCGACCGGCCAGCGCTGTTCGTTGGGAAAGAACCGATACATCTCGTATCCCGCCGCCAGGTAGCGGATGACGTCGGGCTGTCCCCAGAATGACCGCGGGTCCAGCGTGGCGACGGGAACCAGTGGATGGAGTCGACGGCAAACGGCAACGGTCTCCTCGTTGCCGGCCGAGTCCTGATAGAAAATCCCACGCGATGCCATCGAGAGGCTGAAGTGCACCCCGTTCGTGGCCATGGCCGCCACGAGAGCGTCGGCGGTGCTATCGGCGCGGCGGGCCGGATAGGCCCCAAAAACCGTATTGACGTCGGTAATTTCCATAAGTCGTGTCATCCACGCGGGTAGCGCGGCATCGTCAATCCTTACCACGGACCAACGCTTATAAAAAGCGGCGAACCTGTCCAACTCTTCAGCCCCGAAGGGAGTTTTGTGGGGCCAGGCAGACCGTTCAGGGTCTGGTAGGTCGACGCGGCCGTCCTCCCGACTCGCCTACGCCGTCACCATTGACAGCGCGCGGTCGAGGCGGCGCAGCACGCGCGCCTTGCCGAGCACATCCATCGATTCAAACAGTCCGGGCCCGGTCGACCGGCCCGTCACGGCCACCCGCAAGGGGTGGATCACGTCGCCGCCCTTGACCTCGAACCGGGCGATGACCTCACGAACAACCGCCTCAATCGAGGGGTGATCGAAGACATCTACACCGGCCAGTCCCTCTCGAACGGCGGTGAGACGGTCTCGCACACCCGGGCTGCCGAACCACCTGGCCAATGCCTTCTGGTCAAAGATCACCGCGTCATCGTCCAGCAGGAAGAAGTCCGCGATCGCGGGCGCCTCCGAGAGCGTCTTCAGCCGCTCCTGCTCGAGTGCCATCACGCGCCCGATATAGTCCAGCGTCTCGGCGGTCGGGTTCGAGTCTACCAGGCCGGAACGCTGCAAAAACGGAAGGACGCTCTCTGCAAGCTGCGGCAGGGTGAGAGACCGGATATACACGCCATTGTACCAGAGCAGTTTGTCAAAATCCACCTTGGGCGAGCGGTTGGTCAGACCTTCGAGGGAAAACCGCTCAATGAGGTCGTCGACACCGTAGATATCTCGGTCCGCGCCCTCGGACCAGCCCTGCAGAGCCAGGAAGTTGATCATCGCCCCACGCAGGTAGCCGTCGTCGCGGTAGGAGAGCGCTGTACCGGTCTTATCGCGCTTCGCCAGCTTCTTCCCGTCCTTGTTGAGCATCACGGCCAGATGGGCGTAGACGGGGGGCTCCCATCCCATCGCCTGAAACAGGAGGATGTGCAGAGGCGTGCTGGAGATCCACTCCTCGCCGCGCAGGACGTGGGAGATGCGCATCAAATGGTCGTCGACCACGTGGGCCAGGTGGTAGGTAGGAAAACCGTCGGACTTGAGCAAAATGGCGTCATCGAGGACCTTGTTCTCGAAGGAAATCTCGCCGAAGACTGCGTCGACAAAGCTCGTTCGCCCCTCGCGCGGCGTGGCCAGGCGGATGACGCTCGGCGCACCGGACCGCTCGTACTCGGCGCGCTCCTCAGCCGTCAGGCCCCGGTGGAGGCGGTCGTATCCGGACGGAAATCCGCGGCGCTGCTGCTCGTCGCGCATTGCCTGCAGGCGCTCCTCGGAATCGTACGCCCGGTAGGCGTGCCCGGAGGCGACCAACTGCTCGGCGTAGCGTCGATAATGCTCGAGGCGCTGCGACTGGATATAGGGCGCGTGCGGCCCGCCGATATCGGGGCCCTCGTCCCACTCGAGGCCGTACCAGCGGAGGGCCTCCATGATCTGCGCCACTCCACCCTCGACCTCCCGGCTCTTGTCGGTGTCCTCGATGCGCAGGATAAACTTTCCGCCGTGCCGCTTCGCGAACAGCCAGTCCCAAAGGGCGGTCCTTACGCCGCCGATATGGAGCATCCCCGTCGGCGACGGCGCGAACCTGACCCGTACATCACTCATTCCATCAACATCCTTCGTTCTCTCGTCCCGCGGATCGTCGACGATCCGCGAGCAGTCATGTGGTTCAGGTTATCACTTTTGGCAATGGAAAGTCAAGTCGGATATGGTCAAGCGCCATGCTGCACCGCCCACCCATTGCGGGGGACAGTGGCGACGTTGAAATCTCGACCCTATGCCTCGGCGACCATCGGGAGTTCCCGCGCCGATTATCCGCCGCTCACAAATAACGTTGACACGATCGGCGCCGTGTGATATACTGCAGTAACACGGTAATACCGCGAAGGATGCGCGCTCGTCGAGGTCTTTCCTGTTCGTATTGGTATCGCCTTTTCGATCACTTCCGCATCCTCCCACTCTTGCTGACGCCGGCACCTCGGGCACGACTCCGGAGTGCCATGCTTCAGCTTTGAGAAGCATGGCGACGCAGTTCCGCGTTCGACAAGCGCGCCGGCTTTTTCCGTAACCGCGGGCGGCGAGCCGGCGCACGTTCGGAGCGGCCGGGTATAAACTGAAGCCGCTCAACATCGCCACAGGAGGCGCGTTTTGCACGGATTTATGATTATCAACCCGCAGTGCCCTTTCGACCTGCGCAGACTGCCCCCCGTCCACGCGCGCGCCATCCACCGGATATTGTCAGGCGCATTTGTATGGATTCTCATCACACTTTTTCTGTTCGTGTGCCTCTGCAGACTCTCTGCCGATTCTGGAACTTCCTGCATTATCCTACACTCGTTTATGGATGGAACCGTGACGAATGACGGGGCCAATCCCACGGCCGGGCTAATTCAGGGCTCAGACGGAAATTTCTACGGAACGACCTCGTACGGCGGATCGACTGTCAATTCTGGCGTCGCATTCAAGATGTCCCCGTCGGGCGCCATGACCATTCTGCATTCGTTTGGGGACGGCAGCGTGGCGAATGACGGGGCGATTCCCGCCGGGCTCATTCAGGGCTCGGACGGCAACTACTACGGAACGACCAGCGGAGGCGGATCGGCTGACGTGGGCACCGTATTCGTGATGAGCCCATCGGGCACAGTGACAATTCTGCATTCGTTTGGGGACGGAACCGTGTCGAATGACGGGGCCATTCCCGAGGCCGGGCTCATTCAGGGCTCGGACGGCAACTTCTACGGAACGACCTGGTTTGGCGGATCGAGTGCCTACGGCGTCGCATTCAGGATGGCCCCGTCGGGCGCAATGACCATTCTGCATTCGTTTGGGGACGGGAGCGTGTCTAATGATGGTGGGTCCCCTCGTGCCGGGCTAATCCAGGGCTCGGACGGCAACTTCTACGGAACGACCTTGGCAGGCGGATCGGCCGGCTGGGGCACTGCATTCAAAATGACGCCGTCGGGCGCCGTCACCATCCTGCATTCGTTTTTGGACGGCAGCGTGCCAAATGACGGACAAGATCCCAATGCCGGGCTCATTCAGGGCTCGGACAGCAACTTCTACGGAACGACCTCCGAAGGCGGATCGGCTGACGCGGGCACCGTCTTCAAGATGACCCCGTCGGGCGCCGTCACCATCCTGCATTCGTTTGGGGACGGCAGCGTGCCGAATGACGGACAATCTCCCCTGGCCGGGCTCATTCAGGGCTCGGACGGCAACTTCTACGGAACGACCGTCGGAGGCGGACCGGCCGGCTGGGGCACTGCATTCAAAATGACG
>JBKQWH010000139.1:0-15198 GCA_052139635.1 Capsulimonadaceae bacterium | reverse complement strand
ACAATCTGCAGAACGGAGACCCGTGAACGACAATGAGTGGGGCGGAAACGCCCCACTCTGTTAACAAGTCGACGCTGGCGGGTCCGATCCGAATTCGACCCCTCCCCGGCCCTCCCCGCAAGCGGAGAGGGAGTTGTGGAATTCCGGCCCGCCGGCTCGAGTCAGGACCTCCGAACCCCATATTTCCGCCCTCGAATACAACGACCTTCCATGGCTCGAATCTGCCGAAACTCAAGAACTCGTGCAGGAAAACAGGCCCGGCTTCACTAATCTATAGAACAGGCGTATTTCGGAGCCCGACTCGGGTCGTGACGGCCACCTATTGGCGCCCGGCGGACCACCGTTCACGATTATGTCCTCACCGCCTCACCAGGGCGAGGAGTTCCAGCGGCAATGCGAGTAACCCCGGTTCAATTACGGATACGGATGTTCGGCGAGCTTGCCGTCGACGTCGAGGGGCGGTCGTTTACAAGATTCGCCACCAGGATGACGGCGTCAATGCTGGCATGCCTCGCCTATTTTCCCGGCCGCAGTTATACGAGGGAGAACCTGATTGCGCTTCTCTGGCCCGACTGCGACCTCGACGCCGGCCGGGTCCGTTTGAGCACGGCCCTCAACTCGCTGCGCCGCCAGATCGAGCCGCCGGGCATCGCCCGCGGCAGCGTGCTCGACGCCGACCGCAACTCCATCCGCATCGTCCCGGGCTCGGTCTCCACCGACGTTGCCGATTTCGAGGATCTTATCGCGCGGTCGCGAACCCTCGAGGGACCGCCGCGCCAGGCGCTGCTCAAGGACGCCGTCGAGCTATACCGGGGCCAGTTGCTTCCCGGCTTCGACTTCGGCGAGGAGGACTGGGCCATCGGCGAGCGAGTGCGGCTGTCCGATTCCTATTATCTGGCGATCACGACGATCCGGCAGGAATGCGAGGCCGCACGGGATGTCAACCAGGCCATCGACTATGCGCGGCGCGCGACGGCCGCGGAGCCGTATCGAGAAGAGGCGCACCGTGAGCTGATGAGCCTCCTGGCGCGCGCCGGCCAGCCGGATGCGGCCCTGCGCCACTACCAGGAGCACAAGGAACGGCTCAGCCACGAAATGGGCGAGGCGCCCGAGCAGCAAACGCAGGCGCTTGCGACCAAGCTGCGCAACCTGATCGCCTACACACCGAAGACGGTCGCGCCGGACGTGTCCCTAGCCGCTGATACGCCCCCTGCAGCAGCCCGCGCCGGGCAGGCGGGAGGAACCGTAACGCTCATTTGCCTCGCCCCGGGGTCGTTTCCGGACGCGGCCGCGAAGCGGCTGCGCCGCGTCGTGAAGGATTTCGGCGGGACGGTCCCGTCATTGGATGCGCCGCAATGGCTGATTGCGTTTTCCTCGGTCGCCGGCGCCGTCCACTGCGCCCTGGCGCTGCGTCCCGACCTCGGCCCAACCACCCGGACGGCCCTCGACACCGGCGACGTCACCACCCGGAACGGCGTTCACTCCGGTCCGCTCGTCGACCGTTTGACACGGCTGGCAATGGCGGCCCACCCCGGCCAGGTCCTGTGCGGCGACGTGACCGTTCAGCTCGCCGGAGACCTGCCGGAGATGCGGCTGACTTCCCTCGGGATTTACAAGCTGTCGACCGGGACAGCACGGCATCACATACACCAGATCGATCCCGCGGACGGCCCGTCCGCGGCGTTCCCCCCACTCTCGCTTCCCCGTGCCACGGCCGGCCGGGCGCCCGTTGCCGCGACGCGGTTCTTCGGGAGGGAGGAGGAGATCGCACGCCTCCTCGACATGCTCGACGATCCCTGCACTCGCCTCGTTACGCTGATCGGCCCGGGTGGCTGCGGCAAGACGCGCCTTGCGATGGAAGCGGCCGCCAGGCAAATGGAACGGTTCTCCGGAGCCGTCTGGTTTGTCACGCTGGCGGACGTCTCAGACCCTGGCCTCATCCTGCCGTCGATCCGCAGCGCCCTGCAACTGCCGGTCCGGAGCGGCCTCGACCTGCACGAGCAGGTGTGCGCCGCACTGGAAAGCCAACCGACTATTCTGTTCCTGGACAACTTCGAACAGATCGTCGCACCACCGGATGACGAGTCTGACTCGGCTTCCGGTTCGCTGGTCCTGACAGACCTGATGGATCATGTGCGAACACTGAAGTGCGTGGTCACGTCGCGCCGCGTACTGGGCCTGGGCGGAGAGCGCGAGATCAGCGTCCGGCCACTCCCGATTCCCCGCGGCGAGGACTCGCCGGACGCGCTCGTCCGTCTGGCGAGCGTGCAGCTATTTGTCGACCGCGCCCAGTCCGTCCGGCCCGATTTCCAGGTCACTCCCGCCAACGCCGCAGCCGTCGCTGCCCTGTGCGCGGGCCTCGAAGGCATTCCCCTCGCAATCGAGCTGGCCGCGGCCCGAGCGCATGTCATGTCGCCGGCACAGATCCATGAACGCTGGCGGGACAAGTTCCTGCAGCTCCAGACGCAGAAGCGCGACGTGCCCGCCCGCCATCGAACCCTGCAGGCGACGATCGATTACAGTTACGATCTGCTCGCCGAGGCGCACCGCCGATTTTTCAGCCAGCTCAGCGTCTTCGCCGGGGGATGGACGGCCGAGGCGGCCGAGACGGTGTGCGATCAGCCGGACGCGATCGATCTTCTGGCGGGCTTGCGCGAATGGTCGCTGATTATCGCGGAGGACGGCGAGGCGGACGTCCGGCTGCGCATGCTCGACATCTTGCGCGAATACGCCCGCGAGCGTCTGCCCGAGCCGGAGCACGATGCTCTCGTCAACCGTCATGCACAGTATTTCGCTCGACTGGCACAGGGAGCCGACTCGATCTCAATCAAGGCCGACCTCGACAACATTCGGACCGCTTTCCAAACAATGACCCGGCAAACCGCTGCCAATGGCCTCTCGATCGCCGGAATGTCGATTGCCGTTTTTCCGGTACTTCACCAGATGGGACACTGGGATGAAGCTCGGCGGATGCTGGCGGCGGGATGGACTGCGCTGGGATCGGAATCCACAGCACCCTTCTCCGGCAACAGCGACCGGCGTGCTTCGGCCGCGAGGATCTGCTTCCTTATGGCAAGCCTGCTGAGCGACCTGGGCGATGGAGTTGAGGCCCGCCGCCAGGCGGAGGTCTGCCTGGATCTGGTCCGGCAGGGCGGGTCGACGAAGGACGGCGCCGACGCCGTGAACCTGCTCGGGGCGATCTGTCTGAATCTGGGCGAAACCGAGGAGGCCGAACGTCGGTTTCGCGAGGCGCTTGCGATGCGGGACGCGTGCGATCGATCCGGCCGCGGCAAGTCCCTGCACAACCTTGGAGCCATCGCATCGCGACGCGGGGACGCGGCTGGGGCTCGCGCGCTTTATGAGGAAGCGCTCAAGGAGCGTCGATTGGCCGGCGACAGAATGGGAATCACCGAGACACTGGTCAATATCGGAGTCCTGGCCCACAATTCGGGGGACCTGGCGGGCGCCGCCATGATCTATCAGGAAGTTCTCGATACGTACACGGCGCTCGATCACCGCTGGGGAATCGCGATTGTGTTGAACAACCTGGCGGAGATTGCCGAGGCCAACGGAGACCTGACCGGCGCCGCGGAAGGATACCGGAAGTCCCACGTAATGCTGCGTTCAATGGGATCTCCCCATGCCGCGGCGTCGGCCGTCTCCCTCCAGCGCCTTGGGCAGCCAGTACCGGTTGCGTAGGAGGAGATTCGCCGGACCGTCAAACTGATGCCGGAGCCGCCGCCGGTTGCGAGGAAAAGATATCCTGGAAATGGAACCCAATCGTCTCCAAACAGAAGTGGCGCACATCCTGTTCCTGGACATGGTCGGATTCTCGCGCGGTTCCATGGAGCGGCAGGCCTACCTCACAAAGGAACTGCGCGATCTGGTGCGGCTGACCCCCGAGTTTGTCCGCGCGACCGCGGCGCAGGAGTTAATCGGCCTGGATACGGGAGACGGCATGGCGCTGGTCTTCTTCCGCGATCCGCTCGCCCCCTTGCAGTGCGCGGTCGAGGTCGCGCACGCTCTGGTTCATTTCCCCGAGCTAAAGCTTCGCAGCGGAATCCATAGCGGGCCGGTTTCCCGCACCGCGGACCTGAACGGACGCGATAATGTTACCGGGTCCGGCATAAACACCGCACAGCGCGTCATGGACTGCGCCGATGCGGGCCATATTCTCCTCTCGTCCGCAACCGCGGACATGGTCCTCGAGTTCGAAGCCTGGGCCGGCTTTCTGCACGACCTCGGGGAATGCGAGGTCAAACACGGCAAGAGAGTTCACCTGTATAACTTCGTCGCCGGAACGGTCGGGCGTGCCGAGACACCGTCACGGCTGGTTCGCGCGGCGTCCACGGAGCGTCCGGACGGGGTGGTGTCCTCCCCTCCCCCTCGACAGCCACCCGCGGCAAGCCGGCCGCCCGTCGCGGTGACCCGTTTCTTCGGGCGGGAGGCGGAGATCGAGGTCCTTCTCTCGATGCTGGACGATCCCTATACGCGGCTGGTGACGCTGATTGGTCCCGGGGGCTGCGGCAAGACACGCCTCGCCATGGAAGCAGCCGCGCGCCAAATCGAGCGGTTCACCGGAGCCGTCTGGTTCGTCACGCTGGCGGACATCTCCGATCCCGCGCTCATCCTGCCCTCGATTCATAACGCTCTCAAGCTCCCGATCACCCCCGGCCTCGACCTGCAAGCGCAGGTCTGCGCCGCACTCGATAATCAGCCCAGCATCCTGTTCCTCGACAACTTCGAGCAGATCGCGGAGCCGACGAACATGGAAAACGAATCCGGCTCGGGTTCACTGGTTGTCCGGGCGCTGATGGAGCATGTTCCGTCACTGAAATGCGTCGTGACTTCGCGGCGGATACTGGCTCTGGCCGGCGAGCACGAATTGGAGGTGCGCCCGCTGCCTGTTCCCACGCCGGAGGACTCTCCGGAGGCTCTCGTTCGCCTCCCGAGCGTACAGCTTTTTGTGGACCGAGCCCGCTCGGTTCGTCCGGGCTTCCAGATCACGCCGGCCAACGCCGCCGCGGTAGCCTCCCTTTGCGTCGACCTCGAGGGTATCCCTCTGGCGATCGAGCTCGCCGCGGCGCGCTCCCATTTCCTGTCCCCGGCACAGATACAGGCGCGGATGCGGGACAAGTTCCAGCTTCTGCAGACCCAAAAGCGCGACGTGCCAGCCAGGCACCGCACCCTCGAAGCGGCCATTGACTACAGCTTCGATCTGCTGACCGACGCACATCGAACATTCTTTACTCACCTGAGTGTCTTTGCCGGAGGGTGGACGGCAGATGCGGCCGAGATCGTTTGCGATCAGCCCGATGCGTTCGAACAGCTTGCTGCGCTGCGGCAATGGTCGTTTATCATCGCGGAGGACGGTGAAGCCGGCATGCGCCTCCGCATGCTCGAGATTCTGCGCGAGTACGCCCGAGAGCGCCTGCCCGATGCGGACTATACGCGACTGGTCGACCGCCACGCGCGGTACTTTTCACGGTTCGTACAGGAGGCCGATTCCGGCTCGATGAAGGCTGATCTGGACAATATACGGACAGCGTTTCAAACGATGGCGCGAGAATCCCGCTCCGGTCCACGGGAAGAATCGGCCGAGGCCTGCCTGTCCGCGGCCCGAATCGCCGTCGGGGTGTTCCCCATTTTACACCAAATGGGTAACTGGGACGAAGCGCTGCGGATGCTCTCGACAGCGCGAGAAGCCCTCGATTTCACCGGCAGTGGGGAGCGAGAGAAGGATCGCGAGAGGACCGCGGCGGCCGCCAGAATGGCTTTCCAGACCGCGATTCTGCTCAGCGATCTCGGCGACTCGGTCGAGGCCAACCGCCAGGCGCAGGCGTCCCTCGAACTGGCCCGGCGCATCGACTCCTCGAAGGACGTTGCCGATGCGGTGAACTTGCTCGGCGCCTTTGCATTGAACCATGGCGACGCCGCGGAGGCCGAGCTGCGGTTTCGAGAAGCGCTCGCGATGCGGGACGTAACCGATTGGGCCGGCCGCGGCAAATCCCTGCACAATCTCGGCCTCCTCGCCACCCGGCGGGGCGATACGGCAGGCGCCCAAAGCCTTTACCAGGAGGCACTGAACGCGCGCCGCGCGGCCGATGATGAGCTCGGTACCGCGGAGACCCTCCTCAACATCGGCGTGCTGCTGCACAACTCGGGCGACCTTTCTGGCGCCCGCACGATCTACCAGGAAGTCCTCGACACCTACACGGCGCTCGATTTCCGCTGGGGTGTCGCCATCATGCTCAATAATCTCGCCGAGATCGCCGAGGCCAGGGAGGAATTCACCGATGCCGTCGACGGATACCGCCAATCCTTCGCCATGCTGCGCGCAATGGGATCTCCCCACGCTGCCGCCCCCGCCGCTTCCCTGGAACGACTCGGCCAGCGCCCACATAACGCCCTCCGCTAGCCCGGATGATTCATGTCCGTGGCGGTCTTCCTCCTTGTCCAGAGTGTTCACAGCCTCTCCGGCAAGGAGTCGCTTTACCCGGCCGGGTGACTCGGTTTGAGATCGATGCTGACCGAGTTAATGCAGTATCGCTGGCCGGTAGGCGCAGGGCCGTCCGGGAAAATGTGTCCCAGGTGACCTCCGCAGCGGCTGCAAGTGACCTCGACCCGGTGCATGTGGTGGCTGAAGTCGTCCGTCAACTCAACCGTACCGGGGATCGCGTCGTAAAAACTGGGCCATCCGCAACCGGAGTCGAACTTCGTTTGCGACGTGAACAATTCCTGGCCGCAGGCGGCGCAGGAGTAGGAGCCGTCGTCCTTCGCGTCCCAATATCGCCCCGAAAACGGCCGCTCCGTGCCCTTTTGCCGGAGGATGTGATATTCGTCAGGTGTCAGTTCCCGCCGCCATTGTTCGTCCGACTTCACTATCTTCTCATTCATCTTGGACCCCTCGCTGTGACATCCGGCCTCAATATACTGACCACTCAGCGGGTCTATCGAGTTGACATCCGACTCGGAACAACACACGTCGAACGTGGAAAGTTCGTAATCCGAAGAGATCGATTAACAGCGTCGTCAAGCCGAGTAAATGAGGGAGCCGGGCAGCCTGGCGAGAACTTTGCGGAGGCGGTAGTAGCGGCCGGCGAGGAGAACGAGGCGGGCTTCTCCCGGGAGAGTGAGAGATACGGCCAGGTCTTCGGCGATGTCCTGCTGCTCGGCGAACCGTTTTGGCTGCAAAATCGTGCTGCGCGGCACAATGCCAAGAATGTAAAACGGCTTCTCGGGAAGCACCCGGCAGACCTTGCGGACCAGATAGGCAGATCTCACTTCGGGGTATCGCGCAAGCCGTTCGCGCAACGGCTGGATGTGCTCAAGAGACAGATCGGAAAGTGCGAACCCGTCGGACGCGGACACGGTCGATCTCTCTTCCTGAGCTTCCAGAAGCATCTCATGGCAAGAATCCGATCGCCGGCGATACTCGACGGCAGCCGAGAACTGTCCGGTGCGTTTCAGGAAGAAATAGACGGCCTCACAAGCGGGAATAGTACAGTCCGGTGCGACCGCCATCGCCCGTTCCATGTTGTCGATCCCATGCGGGTCGTCCTTCTTGAGCAGTATCTGGCCGAGCGCATAGTTCGCACGCGGTTCCGAGGGGGCCTCTGCGAGAATACATTTCAGGACATCGACGGCCGCGGATTCGCATCTGTATCGTGATGTCAACTGGAACAGCGTCCAGCGCTCCTCGTCGGTAAGGCCGCCATAGGCTGCTTTCTGTTCCAGGCAGTCGAGGATATGCTGGTCCTCGCGCGCTTCCTCATGGCGTTCTTGCCAGTCCGACGCTACCTGCTGTTGCCAGGCCGCATCAAAATGGCGTGTAAAGAATACCACCAACCGCCCCAGATAGTGATCGGCCGCCGTCACCCCCACCGGCGGCGGCATGGGAAGCGGAGGGGCAGGTGGCACGTTCGGGTCCGGGGAGATCTGAGTACCCCGAAAGCCAAGGGCCGCGAGACGACTGGCCAGGGAGGGATGCGTGTCTGCAAATGTCGTGCGTTCGAGCAACGCCTCCTCGAACCAGCGCTCGGCCTCCTGTCCGTAAGGAGCAGCCGGCAGGGCGTGGAACATCGTAGCGTGTGGAGCGCCCGGTGGATGAGCATCGCAGATCGCACGGTCGAAGACATCCGGCCAGAACTGGTTTTCCACGAAGCTGGCTTTAAGGCGCGTTGCGACAAGCGCGTCGGCCAGCGCCCGCGCGCCAACCACGTCTGCGGCGCAGCGGTCCGCCACATATTCATTGCTCCGTGCCAGCACGAACGAGTAGGCGCTGAAATACGGTGCATACCAGCGCAGGAACCCGCGCAGGACGAACCCGCCGCCGCGAGCCGGTTCATTCAGATTCTCGAGGACAGTTATCCACGTTTGCCTGACCCGCGCGATCCAGGAGCAGAAGCGGGAATGATTGCGTGAGAGGTGGGCGATTTCATGGGCGAGCACCGCTCGGAACTGCTCGGCGCTGAGCGCCTGCATCAGCGGCAGTCCGATCACCAGATAGTTCACGGGGCGCCCAAGGATACCCATGCGCGGCACCTGAGCGACACTTGCGTTCAGCTCGTCGGTGAGGACGACATGATCCAGGCGTGGCGCACGCAGGCTTCGTCGAAGCTCGTCGATCATGGCGTACAGCTTCGGGGCTTCTGTTTCGACCAGTGAATAGCCGTTCGGAGGATCGAACTCGATACGCGACCACCAGACGAACGTCCAGATGATTCCGAGCAGCACCACGCCTGCCGCAACGGGGAGCGCACAGGCAGGTCGGAAGACGTACGCAGCCGCAAGGCTCAACACGCCGGCGAGCGCCGCAATGGTGACGACGAAATACGTATATCCGAGCACGGCCAGGAAGGCGAGTTCCAGCTTGTACGCGCCCGGCTGACGCCGCGCATAAGCTTCCAGCCGAACGATCAGTTCTTCGAACGACTTGGGTGTCATTAATAGCGCCTTCAGCTAACGATTAGAGCATATTATATCACTTTTATTATTCCCTGACGCATCCCCATTTAGGTGGATTGTGCCGCAAAGTGTTTGACAAGACGGACGCCTATCTGCCATAATACCCCACTGCCTGCGCCGGACCGGCGCCATCGCCCGAAGTTCTCGCCTGGAGCGTCAGCGAAAGGGACGCGAATTGGCCCCACGGGAAAGGGGTCTCGGCTTCTTCCCCGACCCTATCCGCCCGCGATTCTGGCGGGTATTCAGCCTTGGTGACTATCCTGGAGGAGGTCTAACGGCGATGCGGCAGACTATTGTGGAGTGATGCAACGTGGCAGATTACATGGAACCGAGTGACCGTATGAACGAGTTGTGGCGTCAACGCCACACGGCATCGCATGTCCTTGCGCAGGCCGTTCTTGAGGTCTTTCCCGAGGCGAAGCTCGCGATCGGCCCGCCGATCGAGGACGGCTTCTATTACGACTTCGACCTGCCGCGCACGCTGACCCCGGACGACCTTGTCGACATTGAGACGCGGATGCGCCGCATCAAATCCGAGGACCTACCGCTGGAGCGCTCGGAGCGGCCGCGTGAGGAGGCGATCGCCTACGTACAGGCGCAGTCCCAGCCCTATAAGGTGGAATTGATCCAGGATTTGCCGGAAGGCGAAACCATCTCCTTTTACACTCAGGGCTCCTTTACGGACCTGTGCCGCGGTCCTCACGTGGACAGCACCGGCCGGATTGGCGCATTTCGACTGGACCATGTCGCCGGCGCATACTGGCGCGGAGACGAAAAGCGCGAGCAGTTGCAGCGAATCTACGGGGTTCTCTTCGACACCGAGGCTGAACTCGACGCTTACTTTGTCCGATTGGAAGAGGCCAAAAAGCGCGACCACAAGCTACTCGGCAAACAACTCGGCCTCTTTATGAACTCGCCGGTCGTCGGACCGGGTCTCCCGCTGTGGCTCCCCAATGGTGCGACGATCCGGCGGGTCCTGGAGCGCTACATTGTCGACGTCGAGATCGCCGCCGGCTACCAGCACGTCTACACCCCGGCACTCGCCAAAACCGAGCTATACAAGATTTCCGGCCACTGGGAGCATTACCAGAAGGACATGTTCCCGGTTATGAAGATCGAGAACGAGGAGTTCGTGCTCCGGCCGATGAACTGCCCGCACCACATCCAGGTTTTCGACAACGAGGCCCACTCGTACCGCGATTTGCCGATCCGAATCGCCGAGCTTGGCACCATGTACCGCTACGAGAAGTCCGGCCAGCTCAGCGGGTTGTCCCGAGTGCGCGCCATGACTCTGAACGATGCGCACATCTTCTGTACGGAGGATCAGGTCAAGGAAGAGGTGAAGGCCTGCATCTTGATGGTAGAGACCGCCTACCGTCGGCTCGGCATCACCGACTATTCGTATCGCCTGAGTCTCAGCGACCCGTCCGATACTGAGAAATATGTCAATAACCCGGCCCTTTGGGAGAAGGCCGAAGGGGAGTTGCGCGCCGTATTCACCGACCTGAACCTGCCGTATCAGGTGGGAATCGGCGAGGCTGCCTTCTATGGGCCGAAAATTGACATCCAACTCCGCAATGTCCTTGGGAAGGAGGAGACGGTCTCCACCGTGCAGGTCGACCGTCACCTTCCGAGCCAGTTCAAGCTCGAATACACCGGCGAGGACGGCAACAAGCACCAGCCGGTCATGATTCATCGCGGGATTATCAGCACGATGGAGCGAATGGTCTCGTTCTTGATCGAGCATTACGCCGGCGTGTTCCCGACCTGGCTCGCACCCGTCCAGGCGGTCGTACTGCCGATTGTCGACCGGCACCGCGAGTACGCGGATTCGGTCGCAGCTCGTCTGAAGAGCGCCGGCTTCCGGGTCGAGGTGGACGGACGCAACGAGTCGATCCGCAAGAAGATCGCCGAATCCGAGGTCAAGAAGATACCGTTTATGCTGGTTGTCGGTGACCGTGATGCTGCCGCGGGCAACGTCTCCGTCCGCAAGCACGGCGGCAAGGACCTCGGCGCCATTGCGCTCGACGATTTTCTCGGTCTGTTGCGTGAGGAGACGGAATAACAACGAATTCGCATAAATGGCCCGATTCGCGAGCGACGAATTGACCGGATTGAAGTTGTTTCGATACATTGGCCGTAATCCGAGCCAAGACGCCTTGACAACCGGTCATCCCTACGTTATACTTTAGGGGTCACTTTAGTTGTGGTGGAATCGGTCGTCTAGGGTCACGGTTTCCGGAGGGATAATTTATAAACAGCAGGGACTTCCGCAGGGATCCGCGCGAGCCGCGGGTCAACATGAACGAACGAATTCGCGCCCGCGAAATTCGTGTCATTGATGAAGATGGATCACAACTAGGAATTATGACGCCGCGTGAAGCGCTGTCGATTGCGCGCGAACGCGGCATCGACCTCATTGAGGTCGCCCCGCAGGCTCAGCCCCCGGTGTGCAAGATCATGGACTATGGCAAGTTCAAGTATGAACAGGCCAAGAAGGAAAAGGAGTCTGCGAAGAAGCACAAGCAGAGCGAGCTAAAGGGAATTCAGATGTTCCCGAACATTGAGGATCACGACTTTGAGGTAAAGGTGCGAGCGCCATCAAGTTCCTCGAAGAGGGTGACAAGGTGAAGGTGACGGTCCGTTTCAAGGGGCGTCAAATCACCCATCCCGAGTTCGGTCGACAGCAAATGGAGAAGGTCGTCGGGCTGACGTCCCAGGTGGGCCAGGTGGAGAAGCCGCCGGCTATGGAAGGGCGGATGATGACGATGATCCTCAGCCCATTAAAGGGAGCGGCGCCGCCAAAGCCGTCGCCGGCCGCCGCGCCAAAGCCCCCGGCGGTCGCGCCGCGACCGCCGGCCCCCCCGCCTGCTTAGCAGCGGGAACGAGAGCGTTGCAGGGAAGTCGGTACGAACCCGGTGCGCCAGAGTGGTGTCCGGGTTCGTTGCTGTGTGTCGCCGAAATCGGCGTCGTGACATTGCAGTCGGGCGTATACGCAGCCTGCTGCCGCACTATTGAGTAACAGGAGCATTGAAATGCCGAAAATAAAGACTCGAAAGACCGCCGCGAAGCGGTTCAAGATGACGGGAACGGGCAAGCTCGTCCACGAGCACGCCTACTGCAATCACCTGAACATCCACAAGGGGCCGTCGGAGCAGCGCCGGCTTGGCAAGTCTTCCGTACTGTACAAGGGCAAGAAGAAGGTTATCAAGCGCATGCTGCCGAATGGCCTGCCAAGCTGATAGAGCCCGCAATTCTGTTCGCACATCGATCGTTTTGGGACTGAGCGTCCACAATCATTTCGGCGCATCGCGCCACGGAGGTAATTTGCAATGGCCCGTGTCAAACGTGGCGTAATGCGCCACAAGCGCCATCATAAGATTCTTAAGGAAGCATCCGGCTACTGGGGGGGCAAATCTCGCCTTTACAAGAGCGCCAATGAGCAGGTTATGAAGTCGGGCAACTACGCCTTCCGTGACCGCCGCAACCGCAAGCGCGAGTTCCGCCGGCTCTGGATCGCCCGGATCAACGCAGCCTGCCGCGCCCAGGGAGTGCAGTATAGCCGCTTCATCGCCGCCATCGGAGCCGCAGGTATTGAGCTCGACCGCAAAGTTCTTGCCGAGATGGCCCTGAGCGACAATGCGGGGTTCAACGCCCTGCTGGCGTCCCTGGAAATCCAAATCGCAGCCCCGACGTCGGGGATTCTCGCCTACTAGCCGGGACGCCATGACGCCTCAGGATACGCTGACGGAAATTGCCGAGCGCGCTGTTGCGGCGCTGTCCTCGGCCGGCACTACGGCCGCGATCGACGCGGTCGAGGTGGAATACCTCGGACGCAAAGGATCTCTGACCGGCCTTTTACGTCTGGTCGGCTCGCTGTCCGCGGATGAGCGTCCCGCTTTCGGCCAGGCCGTCAACGCGGCCAAGGACGCGCTCACCGCCGCGATGGAGGCACGCCGGGCGGACATCGCCGCCGGCGAGCGCCGAGAGAAGCTGGCGGCCGACGCCATCGACGTCACCCTGCCCGGCTGCCCGCCGTGGCGGGGAGGCTGGCATCCGCTGACTCGCCAGATGCACGTGGTCAAGGCGGCCTTGATGTCCATGGGGTACTCATTTGCCGAATACCCCGATGTCGAGCACTACCGCTATAATTTCGAGACCCTCAACTACCCGCCCGACCATCCGGCCTTCGACGAGCAGATGTCGTTCTACATCGACCCGACGCATCTTCTGCGAACCCAGACAACCGCCTTTCAGGCCCGCGTCATGGAACGGCAGAAACCTCCGATTCGGGCGGCGACCATGGGCAACTGCTACCGCTACGATGCGGTGGACGCGACCCATATGCACACCTTCCACCAGGTGGATATCCTGGCCGTCGACGAGGGCCTGACCGTGGCGGACCTCAAGGGGACGTTCGCGCACTTGATTCATCTGCTCTACGGCAGCGACATCGAGGTACGCTTTCGGCCGGACTACTTCCCGTTTGTCGAACCGGGGGTCGAGGTTGCAATGCGCTGGGGCGGCCGCTGGCTGGAGCTGGGTGGAGCGGGAATGGTGCATCCGAATATCCTGGAATCGATGGGAATCGACAGCGAGCGCTACTCCGGGTTTGCCTGGGGCCTGGGACTCGACCGCATCACGATGTCCAAGAACGGCATCGACGACATTCGCCTCCTGGTCGAGACCGATCTGCGCTTCCTTCGGCAATTCTAGCGACGGCTAAGCGGACAACTTCCCCGGGGCTGAGGTATGTGCAATCGCGGCATACCGAGCGTTCACGATCGGGTTTACGAGGCACTTGTAACATGAAACTTCCTGTGGAATGGTTGCGTGAGTTCGTCGACACGCCAGTTGACGATCTGGTCCTGGCTGATAAGCTAACCATGGTCGGCCTCGAAGTCGAGGAGATACTATCGTCCGACGACGGCCCGGTGTTTGATATGAAGGTGACACCCAACCGGGGCGACTGGCTCTCGGTCCTGGGAGCGGCGCGTGAGGCCGCCGCCGCCTTTGATGTCGACCTGCGCTGGCGCTCTCCCATTCTTCCTGACGAATCCCCGGATGTGCGCCGCTGGGCAGGTGTGCTGGTGACCGACCCGCTGTTGTGCCCGCGCTACGGCGGCAAGGTGATCCGGAACGTGCAGCACGGCCCATCGCCGGACTGGATGCAGAAGCGCCTTACGGCGGCGGGGATGCGACCGATCGACGTGGTTGTCGACATCACGAATTACGTTCTGCTGGAGTTCGGGCAGCCCCTCCATGCGTTTGACTACGACAAGCTTCCCGAAGGCCGGGTGGTCGTGCGGCCCGCGCGCGAGGGAGAGACCATCGTTACTCTCGACGGCGTCGAGCGCCTCCTTCCAACCGGCGCGCTCATGATCTGCGACCATGAGAAGCCGGCCTGTATCGCGGGCATCATGGGGAACGCAGAGTCGGAAGTCACCACGTCGACCCGCCATATCTTCCTCGAGGCGGCGCATTTCAGCCCGGTCAGCATCCGGAAGACCTCGAAGCTGCTCGGACTCACGACGGAGGCGTCGTATCGCTTCGAGCGCGTCGTAGACCCGGAACTGGTTCCGATAGCGCTGGAACGGGCCGCCGAGTTGATAGCGGACCTGGCAGGCGGCGAAGTGGTGCTCGGGCGGATCGATCTCTATCCCAACCCCGTTCAGCCGCGAACGATCGCCCTGCGCCCATCGCGAACAAACAACATCCTCGGCACCAACCTGGCTTCCGGAGAGATTGCACACTCGCTCCGCCGTCTCGGATTGACCGTGGGGTCTTCGCCCTCTTCTTTCCAAGGAGAGGGCCGGAATGACGTTCTTTTCCAGGTCACAGTCCCCACCTTCCGGCCGGATCTGGTCAAGGAAATCGACCTGATCGAGGAGGTCGGCCGCATTGTGGGCTACGACACTCTACCCGAAACCCTTCCGCGCCGGCCCGGCACGGCTGCCGTGGATGCACCGGCGGGAGTGCTGGCGGTACGGCTCCGAGATGTCCTCAGCGGGTTGGGGATGCAGGAAATCCAGACACACGTTCTGACCGCTGTGTCACCCTTCGACGATCCCGCCCATGCTAGCGGGCGGGTGTGCGTACGCCAGGCGCTCTCCGCGGAGCTGTCGGGGCTGCGCGGCGCCCTCATGCCTAACCTGCTAGATTCGGTGGCCCTGAACCTGCGCCGGCGCCAGACCGACGTCCGCCTGTTCGAGACCGGGAAGGTCTTTCGGG
>JBKQWH010000138.1:0-7418 GCA_052139635.1 Capsulimonadaceae bacterium | reverse complement strand
AATGCCATTGAAGCGCTCTCCCAGCTGAGCTAATCCCCCACGAACAAATGGTATTATACTCTCCCGCACCCCGAAATGCAACACAACCCGGAGAAAAGTTCGCGCCGAGCCGGCCGGGCTCGACATAGCTTATCGTCGAACCCGGCCGGAAACGTTACTGATTCGACAGGTACATGTAGAGCGCCGCGCTGTCGCGGGAGCCCAACTTGCACACACGGGACATCGGCGGGCCGATCTTCTTACCACTGAAGTCGATACCAGTGCCCAGCAGGCGGGTGAAGGTTGCCCTGGTGTAGTGGCGCATCGGCCCATCCGGCAGAAGGCTCGGAGTGGCCCCATGGCCTTTCAGGTTCGGTCGGTGGCAGCGGTTACAGCGATCCTGGGTGACGAGTGTCTGACCAATCGCATAGCTTTCCTTTTCCTGCCCGTTGAGATGATGCTTGGGAGCGCCGGCCGTCACACCGGCCAACGCCACCGTAGCGGCGAGAACCGCCGAACAAGTTAATAGCGGGACAATTCGCATGGTTCCTCCACTGGGATGTTGAGATGATGCCTTACTATTCTCCTCGTCGAATCGAAAATCCTGCGGAAATGAGCGCCGTCATGGAAATGTGGTCGCCGGCCCGCTTGCTGCGATGCACGAGGCGTACTACTCCCCCACTGTCTACAACAAAGGCTCCCCCTAACTGGAACCCGTCGCCGACGATGTCTCCCTGCCGGCTTCCACGAAGCGTCGCCATAAGACCTCGCGCGATCGTATACGGGTTAAATAGCTGCGTCCAGCCGGCCCGGGAAAGCCCGTATCGGCGATACACATCCAGGTCCGGGCCGCAAAGAAGGAGCGGAAACGGCAGGTCGAACAGGATCGAGTAAGCCTTCCCGACCTTTGCGTCTCCCTGGGCAATGCAGCAAACCTGCAATCCCGCGCCGGACAAACGTGCATTCTCACGTCGTAGTTCGGAAAGCTGCTCGCGACAGAAAACGCATCCCAGATGGCGTAGAAAGACAATGGCCGCCGGCCGCTCCGCCCAAAGTGAGGAGAGCGAGACCGGGTTGCCGTCGATGCCGGTCAGAACCGCATCCGGCGCCCTGTCTCCGACGGACGGGAAGGAGGTGTTGGGAACCTTACCCCGACCCTCTCCTTGGAACGGAGAGCGGGAAGAGTCAATTGCCATTTGTTCGCTCCGAGTCTTCTGTGTGTTCCGTGGTTAAACCCTCTTTCGGATTCTGGCGGATCGATACCCGATCGCCGGTACGCAGACCCAGCAAACCTCGCGCCGATCCGTTGCGCACGGCGATCTCGAGCGAACCGTGGCTCGCAAAGACGGACAGCACAGTTCCAGCCGGCACATCGCCGTACGCTCCCAGCGGACCCGCCACCGGTACCCCGGCGACGTGGATCGAGACGTCAGGCACGTTTCTCGAAATCCACGCCGCGAAGGCAGCCTCGGTCACGTTCGTGCGCGCGTTTCCGTACTGATCGAAGTCGATAATCCGTGCGTCAATGAGCCGGGGTGAGATCTCGGGCTTCGATATCGCCAGTTTTACCCAGTCCGTGACTGCCGGTCCCAGATCCGCGAGCGCCAGGCCGTTCGCCAGATGGGCCGCTGCCGGCGCAAAAACGTCGCGGCCGTGGAATGTGCGGCTGATCGGTGTCAGGCAGAAGCGGTCGTCCGCTATTTCGACTACCTGGACGTCCTCTCCTGTAATCAACGCAGGATTCGGAGTGCGGCCACTTCGCAGGTCGCCGGCGCACAGGGCGACCCGTGTGATCAGACCGTTGTCGGGACAGACGAATACTGCTCCGCAAATCCGGGCCGCGATCGCGCGCCGCGAGGTGCCCACTCCCGGATCAACGACGCCAATGTGGATCGTGCCCGGTGGGAAGTACCGCCAGGCGGATTCCCAGGCCAGGCATCCCGCCTCCACATCGTGCGGCGGAATGCCGTGGGTGAGGTCCACGACGTCCGATTGCGGCGAGATCGTCCGGATCACCCCCTTCATCACGCCCGCAAACGTGCCGGTCAGGCCGAAGTCGGTCATCAACGTGATCAGTCGCACAGTATCCTCCCGCAGCACCAGCAACAGGGATTAATCACCGAAGATTTCGCCGATTTTGTTGCCGTCCTGGTTCGCGCCCTTCACACCGCCCGCTGGAAGTGCCATACTAATGCGTGTAAGGGCAACCATGATCAAATCACCATACAGCATTCCTGCGGACGTGTCATTCCTCGAAGCGGCTCGTCTGTCGATACGCACACAGGCGGAAGAGCTGCAGAAGAACCTCCCGGGAACGCGTTCGGGCGATGTCGATGCCCTGCACGACATGCGCGTTGCATCACGTCGCCTGCGAGCCGTCATGTCCGTCTTCGCTGCCGCCTTCCCGGAACGGATATTCCGCGCCCTGGAACGCGAGGCGGCCCGGGTCACCGATGCGCTCGGGGCAGTGCGCGATGCCGACGTACAGATAGAATACCTTGTCGGACTGCGCGACGCAGCCTCCGTGGTAGAGCAGGTCGGCCTCGAATCCCTGGTCGCCCGTGTTACACGGACCCGCGATAGGGATCGGAACCGGCTGGTTGCCGAGATCGACCGGCTTGCCAGGAGCCGGTTCTGGCGCGATTTGGAGCAGATGGTCGGCAATGCCGACTGTGTCGAGAAGGGAGAAGCCCATGGCTAAAGCCTTCCCGCTGCTGGCCGTCGACCCGGCCGGACGGCTGGCCGAGAACGCACCGCTGATGCTGCACATACGGCTGGCCGAGATGTACCGGTTCGCTCCATACGTCCGCGATCCGGAGCGAGTGCAGGAACTTCACGATATGCGCATCGCCGCAAAGCGGCTCCGGTACACGATGGAAGTTTTTGCGTCGTGCGCGAGCGACCCGGAGTTTTCGGCGTTGTACGAGATAGTGAAGGGCATTCAGGAATTGATCGGCGACATCCATGACTGCGATGTCCGAGTGCCGTTGATGCTTGCACACCTCGACTCGACCGGAACTCGCCGTCCGGAGATCAAGATAGGCATCGACCGGGCCGTTGCCGCTGAGCGCGCGCGCCGGCTGCAGCTTTACGAGAAATTCTGCCGGCTCTGGACCCGTTTGGAGACGCGAGGATTTCGCCGGCGGTTTCTAGAAATGCTGGCGCGTCTCGACGGTCTACCCGCGCCGGTCGACGCGGTCGAGGTACTGGAGCCGTGAGGCCACGTTTTGATAGGTACTAATTGTCCGGAAACTCATTTCTCGGCGGGAGGACAGGGATGATGAACGAAACAACTGAAGACGCGGTCGTGCAGCCGGACGAGAGCGTCGCGGCGGATTCTCATGAGCTGGCGGCCGTTCCGCGCCTTGGCGCCGTGCGAGTTCAGGCTCTCGTCGAGGCCGGCATCGAGACGATTGCAGCGTTGCGCATGGTCGAGGAAGCCGATCTCGCTCAGATCAAATCGATCGGGCCGGCCAATGCCCGGCTGATTAAGGAATGGATTTCGGCACAGGACGCGCCCGGGGCGGGAGCGGACGAGGCGCAATCGGGACACCCGAACTCACTGCCAGACGAACCACTGTGCTCCCCTTCCGACGGCGCTACAGGCGACCCCTTGCCGGAGGGGCAAATGCCCTCCCCTTCTGCTGACACTGCAGGTGGGGACTTCGCACTCACGACATCGGAAGATCTCCCGGAGACAGGTTCCGAGACCGGAGACTACGATCCCCTAACGAGCGATGCGGATGTCCTGTTGCCACCGTGGCCGGAAAACCTTTCGAAGGATGTCGACCGTATCGACACCGCGATCCATCGTCTCACGGAAACCCTCCCCAAGAAAACCCGCGAGAAGAAGCTGAGCCGTCAACTCGATAAGGTCGCAAGCTCGCTCAAAGACGTGCCGGAGAGCCTGGCGGGCCTGGATGAACGCGAAAGGGCCGCAGCGGTCAAGGCCCTTGCCAGAATCGAGATTCTCCTCGGGGACGCGGTCGAGAGCGGCAAGTTGTCCGCCAAGAAGCAGGAGGCGATGGGCGCCGAGCTGCGCAAGCACCGCAAGCGCCTGGAGAAGGCCATCGGCGCCCAACCGGACGGCCGCCATGGTTCGTAAACGGGGCCGGCCGGAAAGGGCTCCGTCCGCAAGCTAACGTCCGGGCCAGAACAGGTTAACGACATTGCAGATTGGTTTGTTCAGCGATGTGCACGGCGATCTGAAGGCCCTCCAGCGGGTTTGGAGGGCGCTCGAAGCGTCCGGGCTGACGTCGTCAACCGTGATCAACGCCGGAGATAATGTCGGCTACGGCGACGCGCCCGAGGAATGCGTCGCGTTTATGCGGGACCGGCCGCAGATTGTGTGCGTCCTCGGCAACTACGATAAGAATGTGGCCGCGTTTCCGGAGGAAAAGGAGCGCTTTCGACGCAAGTGGGGTGCCACTCGACCGGAGAAGTACCGCGCGATCTGCGAGGACAGCCATGCCATATCGCCGGCAAGCCGCGACTGGCTCGCCGCCCTGCCACGCCAGGCGCGCGTTGCGGCGGTGGGACGTTCCATTCTGGTGACCCACTATGCCCCTAACGCCAAGATCGGCCTGACTCCATCGACTCCCGCCGACGAGTTCGACCGGCTCGCGGGCGACGCCGGGGCCGACGTGGTCGTGTGCGGCCACACACATATCCCGTTTACCAGACGGGCGGCCGGCGTTCTCTTTGTCAATCCCGGCGCTGTCGGGCGCGGCCGGCTCGGGGAGGCGTCGTATGGAGTGTTGACGATTCACGAGGGAACAGAGCCAAGTGCGAGGGTATTCGCCGTATGACTGAAGCACGCCGCATTGCGGCGATCGATATCGGCACGAACTCCACCAAGATGATGGTGGCCGAGGCCGGCGCGGGAGGCCGCCCCACACCCATTATCGACCGGAGTCAGATCACCCGCCTCGGCGCCGGGGTCGACTCTTCCGGACAGCTCCGCGAGGACGCCATCCGGCGCACCCTCGACGCCGTCGTGCTCTTTGCAGCCGAGGCCCGGTCCCTGGGCGCGCAGACCGTGCTGGCCGCCGGCACCAGCGCCCTGCGCGATGCAGCGAACGGAGCACGCTTCCTGCAGGCCGCGTTCGAGGAGGCCGGCGTGACGGTCGAGATTGTCGACGGCCCGCGGGAAGCCCGGCTCGCGTATTCGGCGGTCCGCAATGATCCGGACCTGGGTCTGCCGGACCATGGCGCGCTCCTTGTCTTTGATGTTGGCGGAGGCAGCACGGAACTGATTGTCGGGCTCGGCGACGGGGAGCCCCTGCACAGCCGCAGCCTCGATATCGGCGCGGTGCGCCTCACAGAGCGCTTTCTACACTCCGATCCACCGTCAGATTCAGAAACGGATGCCCTCGAGTCCCATGTCCGCACGGCTCTTGCCGAGTTTCCGAGGCCCGACGGCCCCGTTGCCGTCGGCGGAATCGGCGGCACCGCGGTCAACCTCGCCGCTGTCGAGACCGACCGGAGCGTCAAGGACGTCCACGGCGTCACCGTCACCCGTGGAGCGGTCGCGTCCCTCTACGACCGATTTTGCGGTATGACGGTCTCCGAGCGGCTCCTGATTCGCGGCCTTGAGCCCGAGCGTGCCGACATCATCGTCGCCGGCGCCGCCATCCTCAACGAAATCCTGACCCGATTCATGGCCGCCCACTTCGTCGTCAGCACCCGCGGCCTTCGCTACGGCCTGATCGCCGATTATCTGTCGGCCGGCGAAGATCGGCACCCGCACACTGGAGCGGCCAACCCGGGGATTCCGTAAAGGACAGGATACTCAAAGTTAGCTTTCGACGGTGCTGAGGGATCTTTACTGCCTTGCGCCCTGAGTACCGTTTCCACTTTGGCTTCCCACGAGTGCCTGCGTCCTCACGGTACGGCAAATCCCACGATCAGAAAGGCTGTGCCCACGATTCCCGTCACAAGGCCGAAGTACCACACCGGCCGTCGCCGGGTGAGTGCGGCGATGGCCGAAAGGGCAATGGCAATCTGGCACAGGCTGACCGAGATCGCGAAGACGTGGTGGCGTTCCAGGAACCGCTGTGAGGTGCGTTCGTTGGCGCCGGCGGCAACGGTCAGGCCGGTTGCCCTGGCGCGGAGGTCCGCCTGCTTCGACTTGTGGGACGCCGCGAGCGCCAGATCCCGCAGGCGATCGGGACTGGCCGCGGGCAAAAGCTGTGCCGTCGTGGCGAACACTTCCGCCTTGAGCCCGTCGGCCTGGTACTCGTTCCACGTGTCGGAGGCCTGCGTCAGGTGGCTGATCTGGTCGTTTTTTTGCAGCAGAGCCTCGTTGATGAGCAATCCGGATTGCAGCGCCCCGATTGCGGCGACAACAGCCAGTACGGCTGTGACAACCGCAATAAACCGTATCCACCCTTCGGCGTGCGGCTCGCCGCCTCCCTCGGCATGGCCGGCGGCGTGCTCGTGCTCTTCCGCGATATGCTCTTGGGCGTGTTCAAGAGGAACCTCTACTTCCTCGGGCATGCGGTCTCCTCCTGTGCTGAGAAACTGTTCGCCTATTCTACCCGAGGCCGGCGGCGCGGCCTTACTATGGTTTGTTCGTGGCGCCGACAAATTTCAGGACGAACTCGGGGTTGAAGACCTTATCGCAGGCGCCGCAGGACATCGGCCGCCGGATTCGGCTGGCGCGAAGGAACTTGCGGCTACAGGCGATACACACATAGACGTAGCGACGCCGCGTGGTCGGCCGCGGATTGAGCGGCCCGGCCGCATACCGCCGGGTAACTCCCAGTTTCGCGGCAACGTCCCAGAATTCACGCGTATGCCGCATATGCACGAGGTGGGCGACCTCATGGCGGAACGTGTTCAGGGTCTCATCCCAACCGTGCTCCTGGTATGCCTGCCAGCTTAGCACGATCCGGTGCCGGCCGGGCTGATAATATCCGCCATATGTCTTGCGGCGCGAGATCACGATCGACGGCGTCGTAAACCGGCCGTCGAAGTGGAATGCGTTCAGCCGGTCGAACTCGGCAATCAACGCGTGGTGGAGTTCGTCGGGTGACACAGCCGTGTCGAGGTCATTTCCGGATATTCGCGTCAACAGGTCTTCCTCACGTCGGCCAAGATGCGGATATATTACTTGCTTCCGCAGTCTCCGTCAACCGGTCATCTGGACAAACCGGGCACGTGGCAAAGGCGGAATGAAGAAAGAAGGATTTCACCACGGAAAGCACCCAAGAATACGAACATTTGTTTTTACCTATCTCCGAGTCTCGTGTCATTGCCGCCCACGCACCCGCACAAGTGTTTTCGGCCTTCTTCCAAATCCAGGGAGGAATCCGCGCTCGAATGGCGTATTGATCGACAGGAGCCAACCGTATGACCGATCACTTCGACTTTGACGTATTCCTGAGCCACAGTTCCATTGACAAACCGACCGTCCGCGCCCTGGCCGAACGTCTTCG
>JBKQWH010000137.1:0-17977 GCA_052139635.1 Capsulimonadaceae bacterium | reverse complement strand
CCAACTTGAAAACGCCCCAATTTCGGTTCCTCAGTAGATTCCGATGCCCGATTCGTGCCACAATTGCCACATTTGAGAAGCGCGCTAGCTTTGAGAGGCGCAACTGAACTGCGTCTCGACCGCCCGCGGTCGAAAGGGTTTGACGCGTCAGACGGCATTATAGGTGGTCCCGACCACGAATGAGTGTCACAGTCTTTGTAGCCGGAATGGGCGACACCCGAACTCCGGTGCTCGGCGGCGGGCACACATCGAAGACGCGTCTGTCATCAAGGGCGCGGACGAGGCGCACTCCGCGAGCATCGCAATAACGACGACGCATGCCAGCGCTTCGTGCCCCTGGTCTCTTCTACCGGATCGGCGGCGGTTTGTGGACCGCCGATGTTGATGGCGGGGGACTGCCTGAGTATAATATTTCCATAGGACGATGCCAGGAGGAGCGAGTGCCGTACTTCAGTCCGAAAATCGACGTTGTGTTCCGCAAGCTGTTCGGGAGTGACGAGAACAAGGATCTCCTGCTGTCGCTGATCAACAGCATCGTGGGTCCGCGACTGGTCCTGACCGACCTCATCATCAAAAACCCGTACAACCTTGCGACGTATGTGGGGTCGCGGGAGAGCATCCTCGACATCAAGGCCGTGGACCAGGACGGCAAATGGTACGACATCGAGATGCAGATTGCCGAGCATGGGTACTACGGGAAGCGGTCACTGTACTACCTCGCCAAAATGTTTGCAGACCAACTCCAGGTGGGTGACAAGTTCCACGAACTACACGAAACGATCGGTATCCACTTCCTCGATTTCGATTACTTTCCGGACGACCGATACGTCCGCCAGCTCGCGTTCAAGGACGTGGACACCGATGAGCTTTATGACGATCTCGGTGATATGCGGCTGTTTTTCGTGGAGATGGGAAAGCTAAATAAGGAATGGAACCAGTTGCGAACACTCCTCGAACTTTGGGTTTCATTCCTCAACAGGGCCGCAACGCTCGACCGAAACTCGCTTCCGCCATCACTTCTGGCGGAACCGACGATCGTAAGGGCGGTCGAAGAATTGGAAAGAATGGGAATGGACCCCGACGAGCGGGAAATCTATGAAAGTGAGGTGAAGCGAGGGATGGTCGATGCCGCACAATTGCAGTACGCTGAGGAGAAGGGGTTGAAACAGGGCCTCTCACAAGGCCTCTCACAGGGCCTCTCACAAGGCCTCTCACAGGGCCTCTCACAAGGCCTCTCACAGGGTCTCTCACAAGGCCTCTCACAAGGCATTCAGCAGGGGCTTTCTCAAGGCGAACGGGCGGGGAAGGTGCAGATGGTGTTGCGCCATATTTCCCGGCGCATGGGGCCGGCGCCGCTTGATCTGGCAGATCGTCTGAACCTGTTGACGTCGACCCAGCTCGACGAGCTTGACGATGCGCTGTTTGACTTAGACGCACACGCGGACGTACACGCGTGGCTAGGCGGGCGGTAGCGCCCCCGACTCTTACGAAAGGCCAACCACCTCGTCAGACAGGAACAAATGTTTGCATTTCAGGTATAATCGACTTACGGGCGCAAGCATCGTACACGCCCGTCCGGCATCCGGATGACCGCCGCGAAAATCGCCCAATTTAACCCAAATAACCCGGAGATCGAGGCCGCCGGCAACGGAGAAAAAACAGGCGCTTTTTCAAGCCTTAACAGCCGCTTCGCGTCATAGTGCAGGAAGGAACCGAATTATGGCTTGCCTTACGGGTTTAGAAGCCAACTTGAAAACGCCCCAATTTCGGTTCCTCAGTAGTCGCGGTTTTGTGTCTTAGCGCCGAACAGGCGTCCCTGTCATCTCACTTCTTATGACTGCTCTCGCTGCGCAGGATGGCGTCGAGGTTGCGCTGCGCGTTTTGATTGTGCGGGTCGAGACGCAGAACTTCACGCAACTGTGCGACCGCCTCGTCGGTGTGATGCAGGTCGTAGAGGGCGATGGCCAGGCCGCCGTGGGCGTTGACGTTGTTCGGGTCAATCCGGAGTGCCTCGTTAAAGCGTGCTTCGGCCTCATCATAGCGGCCCCGCTGGACCAGAATCATCCCCTCGGAGAATTTCGCGACCGCGGGATACTCCGGGTTTGACAGCAGAGCCAAATTGCGTTGTGCAAAGTCGTAATTGGGATTGAGACGCAGCGCCTGCTGGTAGGCGTTTCGAGCGTCGTCGGTCCTGCCCACTTCGGCGTACTCGATTCCGAGGTTGTTCCAGGCTTCCGGGTAGTTCGGTTTGTACTGAATGGCCTCCTGGTACTGTGCGATGGACCCGTCGGTATCGCCTCGCTTGTCCAGTTGAATCCCGAGTTCGTTATGCGCATCCGCAAATGAGGGCCTGTACTGAACTGCCAGCTCAAACTCGGAGATAGCATCGTCCGTCTTGCCCTGGGCCGCCCAAATCCGACCGAGGCTGAAGTGCGCGTCCGGATACTCCGGATTGACCTGAATCGCCTCCTGGAATTGCGTGATCGCCTCGTTGATGTGACCGGTTTTCTTCAGCAGTAGCCCGTAATTCTTGTGCCCTTCGTCGAAATGGGGATGTAATTCCAACTCGTGCTCAAAGAGGTCCTTTGCCCGCGCGGTTTGGCCATAGGCGTCCAGCGCCGCGCCGAGGTTGTTCATCGACCGCCAACTGTTCGGCGTGACCTCGATGGCATGGGCGAACAGGGCGATGTTGCCGCGCCAGTAGAGCACCTGAAAGGCGCTCCGCACTGCCAGCAACGCCAGGACGACTCCGCAAACCACGGTGACAAGCCGGGCCTCTGTTCCGGACAGCAGCCAGGCTAATCCGAGGGCGGGTCCGAGCAGGGCGAGATAGAGGTAGCGATCTGCAACGGTCGAGATGTTGTGATAGTAGTACGGCACAATCCCGATGACCGGAAGAATACCGGCGACGAAAACGGCCGCAACAATTGGCAGAATCGGGACGCGTTTGCGGAGCGCCCAGATGCCTCCCGCGATGGCAATGGTGACGAGTGTGGTCACCACACTCCACTGGTCGTGGGAGACGACGTGCGCCGGCCGGCCGTAGTCGACGCCGAGTTGTATCGGTAGGATCAGTTTCCACAGATAAAACGCAATGGCGTTGCCAGCGATCAGCGGTCTCTCCCACAACTCTGTACTCTCCCCGGGAACGAGCTTGTGCTGCGCATGCTGCGCCATCACGGCACACGCGAGAACGAGGACTATCCACGGGGCGAGCGCGACGGTGGCCGCCCGGATGGGCCTTCTGAGAAGCCAGACCTCGAGGACAAATGCAATGATCGGGGCTACAACCGATGTCGGCTTGGTCAACAGGGCCGCCGCAAACAGGACAATGGCTGTTCCATACCAGGCTGTGAAACGCACCGGCTTGGTGTCCTTGCTGCCGGTGGACCTGCCCGGGGTCACGTCGTTGCCCTTCGTTTCGAGCACGTGCTTCAGGTAAAACCAGAGTGCGCAGAGGGTGAAGAACCCCGATGCGGTGTTGTTCATGCCGGTTATCCAGGAAACCGGCTCCACCTGTACCGGATGGATCGCGAAGAGGAGCGCACCGGCTGCCGCGGCCATATCTCGACGCAGCCCAACTCCGCGATCGGTCGCGCTAAGCAGCAGGCGCAGGATCGCGAAGACAATAAGCGCGTTTGCGGCGTGAAAGAGCAAGTTTGCAGTGTGGTAGATGTGTGGGTCCAGGCTGTACGGCCCGATATCCGGCGCGGATTTTGGCGGGTTCAACGGATGGATGAGACCCAGGCCGGCCCAGATGGTGAACATGAGCGGCGTATACAACTCGTAGTAGGGCTTCGCCCATAAATGCGCGAGATGCGTACCGTTGATCGGGCTAAAGAAAGGGTTTTGGTAGATATTGCGCTGGTCGTCCCAAGTCAAAAAGCCGTAGTGTGTGACATTGTGGAAGACGATTATCGTGACCGCGGCCAGCACCGCACCGATGACCGGGAGGTGCCGTCCGTTCGGTGGATGCGGCATTGCCGTTTGGTCGGGAACAGGAACTGTGCCGACTGCGCGGGATTTAATCGGTTTGCGTTTGCTCAACTTGTTTAGACATCCTTCAATGAAGCCTATGGGTGCAGCGATTCCTGCGCTGCGATCAGGCGGTCCATCAGGGCGTCGACGGCGGGGTCGACGGTCTGCCGAGCCGGGTTGGCGTCGATCCAGGCCATGACCTCTCTTGCGCCCTCCGACAGCGGGATGGTCGCCGCAAATCCCGGAACCAGGCGCTTGATCTTCGTGTTGTCGAAGATCATGCTATGGGTCATGTCTCCGAGCAGCCCCTCGCCCCAGCCGGCGTCGAACCGAGCGATCGTCGTCGACGGCACGTGGACCAGGTGCGCCGTGGCGCCCGCGGCGCGCGCGAATATCTCGTGGATACTGTTCCAGGACAAGTACTCATCGGTCGTGACGTGGATGGCCTGGCCGACTGCCTGCGCCAGGCCGAGCAGCCCGACAAACCCTTTCGCGAAGTCGCGGTGGTGCGTCATGGTCCAGAGCGACGTGCCGTCGCCATGCACTACCACGGGCTTTCCCTGGCGTATCCGCGCGATGGCCGTGTACCCACCACGGAACGGAAGGCATCGCTCATCGTAGGTGTGCGTTGGCCGGACAATAGTCACCGGAAAGCCGCTGGCACGATACGCCGCCAGCAGAGCTTCCTCACAGGCGATCTTGTTGCGGGAATACTCCCAGTAGGGATTGTCGAGCGGGGTCGACTCGGTCACCGGCAGGCTGGCCGGCGGCGTTTGATAGGCCGAGGCCGAGCTGATGAATACGTACTGGCCGACACGCCCGCCGAACAACTCGATATCCGGCAGGACATGCTCGGGCACGAACGCAACCCAGTTTACGACAACGTCGAACTTGAGGCCGGCGAGCGCCTCGCGGACCGCCGTCGCATCGCGCACGTCGCACCGGATGAGACGGGCTCCATCCGGCGCCGGCCGGTCGCTCATCCCGCGATTGAGCAGCGTCAGGTCGATTCCGCGTTGGACGGCGAGCGGCGCGCAGCCCGAGCTAATGATGCCCGTGCCGCCGATAAACAACACTTTCAGACTCATGGTAACTCCATTGTCAACACGCGAACTGCCATGTTTAATTGCAGTCGCAACCGAGTTAGTAGCCCCGAAGGCGGATGTCGTTTAGCCGCGGTTTCCACCGCCGGAGTCTCGCGTCGGACGCCTTTGGACTAATCGACGTCCGGCAGTTCGAGCTCATCGGCCGGGATCCATACAACCTTACCGTCTCGCCAGGTTGAAATGGGGTTGCCGGCTCGCTTGTGTTCCAGGATAGCGGACCGTACAGCGGCCGTGACGCGCCCCAACATGACCGACGTGTCGTAGGTGAGTCCGGGTACGCTCTCTCGCACTCGTGTATCGCTGATTGGGCCATCTCGCATAAGTTGCCTCCATATGTCGGGTTCGTATACGTGGCGGTCGTGGGCCCGAATGCCGTCTGCGATGGCACGTGGTTTTCCAGCCATATTGTCCATCCGTGTTGTTACTCACCGCGCGGCCATAAAAACGGAACGCTTTAGCACAAGGATAATACCATTTTTGTGTCCCTCGAACGCGCACCCTGCCGGCGCTCGGTCCGTCGAGACGTTGAGGCCGCTGCCCAGGTCCATCGCGTCCATATGTCCAAACATCCGGCGGTCACGACTGTGGCGTTGTTCGAATCGCGACTGTGTCGAGCCATAATAGTGTCGGCGATACGTCGCGAGGTCGACGCATTCCTGGCGGTATTCATGAGTCGAAGGACAAGAAGCAAACCTGTTGTACAGCGAGCCGAGGCGGCCGTTCCGGCATCGGCCGCGAAAGCATCGGCGCAGGGCGGCGTCGGTTACTGGTATATCCCGGTCATTCTCGCAGCCGTTGTCGTTCGTGTCCTCTATTTCGTGCAGTTCGGAAAGACGCCGTTTGCCCACTACCTGTTTCTGGATTCGGCGCTGTACGACCAGTGGGCCAGGTGCATCCTGCACGGCCCGCCGTTTGATCCGCACCGCCCCTTCTTTATCGAGCCGGGATATGCCTACGTGCTGGCCCTCGTCAAGGTGCTGCACGGAGGCATCGCGGCCACACGAGTCATTCAGGCGATCCTGGGTATCGGCACCGCACTGATCACCGGGCTGATCGCTCGAAGGCTGGCGGGGGACGGCGCGGCCCTTGCGGCGGGGCTGATTACCGCGCTTTACGTGCCGCTGATTTACTTCGAAGGTCTCGTCCTCAAGACAACGATCGAGGTGTTGGTGTGGACGCTTATCCTCTATCTCAGCCTGGTCGCCGTGGACCGCCCGAGCCGGTGGATCGGTTTTCTGTTCGGTCTCATCGTCGGAGTATCGGATCTCGTTCGAAGCAATGTGGTCGCACTGGCGGTCGTGATTCCGGTCTGGTCGTATTTCGTCCTGCGAAGTCGGGGTGAGCGGCTACCGTGGGTTTTCCCAACCTGTTTCGCCGCCGGCGTTGCGATCGTCCTTGTGGGAATAGCGGTTCGCAACGGCAGGGTGTCCGGCGACTATCAGCCGATGACCACCAACGCCGGCCTCAATTTCTACACCGGCAACAGCCTGGCGTCGGACGGCTTCTGGGCGATGATGACGTTCATGCGGAATGATCCGATGACCGAGGAGGACGACAGCATTAATGAGGCTGCCCGCCGCCTCGGCCACAGCGTCTCACCGCGTGAGGCGTCCAACTATTGGATGCACGCGACCTGGGGCGATGTCGAAGAGAAGCCCGCACGGTGGGCGGAGCTCATGGTGACGAAGGTGGGGCTCTACCTCAACCGCTACGAGTTGTCCGACGATGTCAGTATCTACATGGTCCAGGTGTTCGTCCCGATGCTCCACTGGCCACTTCCGGGGTACTGGCTGGCGGTTCCGCTCGGCGTTGCGGGACTGTTCCTGGCAATGGTGCGTCGCCGCCCGGACTGGATTCTGGCAGTCGTGTTTCTGCTTGTTCAGGCCTCGGTGGTTGTTGTCTTCCATGTCGCCGAACGGTACCGCCTGGCGTCGGTTCCGATCATGGTCGCGCTCGGATGCGCCGCCGTCGCAAGTGTCCTGCCCCGGGCGGTCAACCGCCCGGGTCTCGCGGACCTTGCCGGGGCCGAAATCCCGCGGGAGGCAGTTCAAAAGCACCGGATATTCGTGGCAGCGGGCCTTCTCCTCGGCGCCATTCTGGTGGCGCTGCCTTCGAGAATTCAGAATCTGGCGGCCCAGTACGACATGGTCGGCGTCGCCGCCTTGCAGTCCGACCGAGGCGATCAGGCCCTGGCCGCGTTCCGGCAGGCGATCGAGATGGAACCGACCGCCGAGCATCACTACTATTTCATGGGGATTGCGCTTCAGAAGTTTCGCCACGACGATGCCGGCGCCGAGGCCGACCTCCGCACCGCCATCCGCCTGGGACCCACCGACGGAAACGCCTACTCAGTCCTGGCCTCGGTCCTGCATGAGGAGGGTCGCGAGGTCGAGTCGGCGGCGGCCTTTCAGAAGGCGGCCGAATTGGGGATCGCGCCGGTGCGATCGTATGTCGGGGCGGCGTCGGCATACGGCCGGGTCAAGCAGTATGACAAAGCGAACGCGATGGTGCTGCAGGCGCTCGCACTCGCTCCCGGCGATCCGGAGGCGCTCCAGTTGCTCGGCAACCTGCGCTTCCTCCGCGGTGACCGCGCCGGCGCAAAGCACGCATGGGAGGAATCGCTCAACGCCAACCCGAACAATCCCGGATTGAGTGCGCTCCTCGCACAGGTCGGCCACTGACGCGCCTTTCGGATTTAATGCGGGAAAGGAGAGGGGAAACGTAGTCCGCGAGTGCCAGGAGCGCTTCCCTACCGAAGGAGCCCCGTCAGGTCCCGGACGATCATGACGACGGTGGCGGCGACGAGGATGGCGAAGAGAAGGCGCAGGATGCGGTTGGGTAGATAGTAGGTGGTGAGCGCGCCAAGCTGGGCGCCGATCGAGGAGCCGATCAGGATCGACATTGCCAGCCCTAAGTTGACATAATGGCGGAGCGCCTGCTCGATCGTCCCGGCCGCGACCGTCACGAACAGCAGCAGGACGCCCGTACCGGCGGCGTTCCGCACGGAAAGCCCGATCCCGTATAGGAGGATCGGCATGAACAGGACTCCACCCCCGATCCCCATCAGCCCGGATGCCGCCCCGAGCAGGAACGCCACGTAGGACAGCATCGGCACCGATACGCTGTCCAACCCGACGTGGGGCAGGGAGATATACGGGGGGATGCGAACTCTTGTGACCAGGAAGCCGGGAATCGTTCGATCGCCTCGCGGAACGACCCGCTTCCTCGCCTCCCACGCGTCGTGGAACGTATATACCGCGGTAAACGACAACAGAACCACAAAAAGGATATCGAGGACGACCTGAAGCGCCGGAACTCCTGCATGGTGTCGACCCAGTTGCCAGTCGCCGAGGCCGGTGAGATAGGACAGCAGGCGCGTTCCGGCGTCGACACCCATGAGGCTTCCGCCCAGCATGACCAGGTCGATGCGCGGCTCGCCGCGCTTCAGGCGGCGGTACTTGAGAAACGCGCTGATCGACGTGCCACACTTTTCGCAAAGCGCCGATCCGACAGCGATCGGCGGAGGTACTCCGAAGATCGAGATAAGCATGGGCGTCAGCAGGAACCCACCTCCCACTCCGAACATACCGGCGACATAGCCCACGAAGAGGCCAATTGCTGCAAGCGCGGGCAGAGACACGGCGTGGCCGATCCCTGCCCCGAGTCTGACGAAAAACACAGCGCCTCCTGCACGGTGGTATTAGATATGGCCGTCCAGCGGAATCTCCGTCTTGTTGTCCGGCGCCGCTACGCCGTCTCGAATGCGCGAGGGAAGCACGCGCCGCTCAATGGCGGTCGAGATCGCATAGACGAGCATTCCCCAGGCGGCCGGCACGATCACACACAGCAGGGCGTAGCCGATGGAATTCCACGGCATGTGTTCCAACCTTTCCGATGGCGATGACGACGCAAGTCGGCGACGTCCGGCGTGTCATACGCGCACGCACGAACTACCTTCCGGATCCGAGAGCGCTCATCTCCGGCTGCCAGTGGGACAGATCTGAGCCGGTTTGAAACTGCTCCATTGCTTCGAGGGCGTGCAGGCCGTACATCAGGACCGGGCCGCCGCCCATCAGGACCGCGACTCCGATGGTCTCCTCGATCTCCTCAAGGGACGCGCCGTTCGCGAGCGCCTCGTGCATGTGAAAAGCGATACAGCCATCGCAGCGGGACGCAATCCCTATGCCAAGCGCCATCAACTCCTTCTGCTTGAGATCGAGGGCTCCCGGCGCCATCGATTTCTCGTGGAGTTCCGCGAAGCCGGCCATTAACCCTGGCGCGCGCTGTTTCAGGCGGCGCGACAGGCCCTGCAGATGCTTGCGGTAGGTTGGAAAATCTCGGTTCATTTGTTGCTCCTTAATACTTTCATGGTGCGAGTGAGGTTCTCAGTCCATTGCAACCGGCAGTCCGGCAGTCCGCCAGGCGCCGAACCCGCCAGCGATATCGATGATGTTGTCGTATCCCATTCCCTTGAGCTGCTGGGCCGCGGTTGCACTTCTGCGGCCGGCGGCGCAGATCACGTAAACCGGCCGGTCGTGAGGAATCTCATCGACCCGCCGATTCAGGTCCTGAAGCGTGATGCACTTCGCGCCGGGCGCGTGGCCGCCTCGGAACTCCCCGTCGGTTCGCACATCGATCAGCATGCCGTTGCCCGTGGAGAGGGCTGAAAAGGCCTCGACCGCCGATACACGCGCGATTGGATCGCCCTTGAGAGCTGTCATTAATCGATCGAACATAAAGTTTCTCCTTTTGCTGTGTTTGTTGGCACGCCAACGCTGTCCACCCGGCAGCCATGGTCCGGGTCGTCGCAATGCACCATGTAATACAGCACGGGCACGGCTGGCAGCGTGAGCAGAGTCGACGCGATTGCGCCGGCCATGAGGGAGATCGCGAGCCCCTGAAAGACCGGATCGAACAGGATGACCACAGCGCCGACGATGACGGCCGCGGCGGTGAGCAGGATTGGCCGGAAGCGAGTCGCGCCGGCATCAACGACCGCCTGCTCGATCGGGACTCCCTCGCGTAGACGAAGCTGGATGAAGTCGACCAGGATAATCGAGTTGCGGACGATGATCCCCGCGCCGGCAATGAAGCCGATCATCGAAGTCGCCGTGAAGTATGCGCCGAGCAGCGCGTGGGCAGGCAGGATTCCCACCAGCGTCAACGGGATCGGCGCCATAATAATGAGCGGTGTCTTGAACGACTGGAACCAGGCAACCACAAGGATGTAGATGAGTACGAGCACGGCCGCGAAAGCGACGCCGAGGTCACGGAACACTTCGTACGTGATATACCACTCGCCGTCCCACTTGACAGTCGACCTGGTAGTCGTGAACGGGGCGTGGACGGTCATGGTGTTGATCTTTCCGCCGGCGGGATCATCCACTTGCGCAAGCTTCGGGTTCATCTTAAGAATGGCGTAAACGGGGCTTTCCTGCTTCCCGGTGACGTCGCCCGTGACGTATACCACGGGGAGCAGATTCTTATGGTAGATTGACTTCTCGGCCGGCGCCGCAGTCACGGTAACCAACTCTCGTATCGGGACGGACCTCCCGGACTTCGACATGACGAACACACCTTCCAGTCCATCGAGGCTGCTGCGCGAGGCCCGCGGCAGTCGGAGAACAATCGGCACATCCTCGCGGGCCGTCTCGTCGTGCGCAAGCCCGACGGCCTGACCGCTGAGCGCCATCGTGAGCGTGTTCGTGACATCGGCGGTGTCAACGCCCGCCATGGCGGCTTTATCCCGGTCCACCACGAAGTCGTAAGTCGGGCTGTCGTCGTCAACGTACCAGTCGACGTCGGTGACACCCGGCGTCGAGTGAAACACGCCCTTTACTTGCTCGGCCACGTCGATACGGGCCGCCTGCGATGGACCGTAGACCTCCGCCACGAGCGTCTCGAGCACGGGCGGACCAGGAGGGACCTCGGCCACCTTTACGCGCACACCCCATTGTTGCGCGATCCGCGCGATACCCGGCCGCAGGCGTTTGACGATGTCGTGGCTTTGAGCGCTCCGCTCGCTCTTTCCGACGAGGTTGACCTGAATGTCGGCCTGGTACGATGCGCTGCGTGTGAAATAGTGGCGAATCAGGCCGTTGAAGTTGAAAGGACTGGCGGCGCCGACATAAAGCTCGTAATCCTTTACCTCAGGCGCGGTCGCCACGTAATCCGCGATGGCGCGTGTGGCGGCCGCGGTCTGTTCGAGCGAGGTCCCCGAGGGCATGTCGACGATGACCTGGAACTCGTTCTTATTGTCGAACGGCAGCATCTTTACCGTGACCAGGCCGAATCCGACCAGCGCCATGGCCCCCAGGAGGAGTGCGATCACGGTTGTAAAGAAGACCGTGCGCACCGCGGCGTATTTCAGCAAGGGCGCCATCGCACGCCGGTAGAGGCGCGCGGTCCAGTCTTCGCCATGGGTAGAGCGCGCCGGGTTTGCGGCCTCACCTCGAAGCAGGCGGTAGGCCAGGTATGGCGTGACAATGAAGGCGATTGCGAGCGAGAACAACATGGCCGCCGATGCACCGACAGGGATCGGACGCATGTACGGCCCCATCAGGCCTCCGACAAAGGCCAGCGGCAGGATGGAAACGATGACCGCGAATGTGGCGAGGATGGTCGGGTTGCCGACCTCGTCGACCGCCCGAATTGCCGTCCGGAGAACCCACCCCGGCTCGTTTCTCACTTCTCCCGAAGCCGGAGTCCGGTAGTGCCGGACGATGTTCTCGACAACCACGATGGCGTCGTCGACGAGGATACCAATCGAGAAGATCAACGCGAACAGGGTGATCCGGTTGAGCGTGTATCCCAGCAAATTGAAGATGAAGAGAGTGAGCGCGAGCGTCACGGGGATGGCGACCGCCACAACCAGCGATTCTCTGCGGCCGAGCGCAACCGCAATCAAGAGCGAAACCGAGAGGACGGCGATCAGCATGTGCAGCAGCAGGTCGTTGGATTTCTCGGTCGCGGTATCGCCGTAGTTGCGCGTCACCGTGACGGTTACGTCGGACGGGATGACCGTGCCCCGGAGGGTTTGCACTTTGTCGAGGACGCGGTTCGCAATATCAACGGCGTTCTTGCCGGGCCGCTTCGCGATCGATATCGTCACGGCTGGCTCCAGGCCCCGCATGCCGTGCTGACCGAAGAGGACGTAATCGGAAACGACGGCGGGACCATCGTGGACCGAGGCAATGTCGGAGATGTGAACGGGACGGCCTCCCGGAGCGCCAACGACCACGCCGCCGACGTCTTCCGATGTCTTGAGGAACTGTCCGGACTCCACTGCGATATCGGAACCGCTCGAGAACTCCCCGGACTCCGCCCGAGAGTTCGCCAACACAATGGCCTGTCCGACAGCGGCGGGCGCGATGCCATAGGCGTCGAGCCGGTCGCGGTCGATGTCGACGGCGATTTCGCGGCGTCGACCGCCGATAATGGACGTTTCGGAGACGTTGTCGACCTGTTTGATCGCGTTTTCCACACGAGACGCCAACAGACGGAGCGCGTAGTCGTCGTAGTCTGCGCTGTGCAGGGTGACGGCAAGTATGGGAACGTCGTCGATCGAGCGTGGCTTGATGATCGGCTGCGAGGCGCCCGGCGGGATGATGTCATAGTGCGACTGCAGCTTCTCGCGCAGTTTTACGAGGCTTGCTGTCTGGTCTTGCCCGACGTAATACCGTACGATTACCGTGGACTGGCCGGCGCTCGACGTCGAATAGACATACTCGACCCCCGGAATCTCCCAGATCAGCTTTTCCAGCGGCGTGGTAACACGCTGCTCGACCTCGGCCGGAGTGGCGCCGGGCATCTGTACGATGACGTCCATCATCGGAACGATGATCTGCGGCTCTTCCTCGCGGGGGGTGCCCAGCACGGCAAAGAGGCCGAGAGCCAGCGCCCCAATGATCAGCAATGGCGTCAGCTTGGACTGCATGAACGTCGCCGCGACACGTCCGGCAAGCCCAAGGCCGGCAGATTTCTCGTCCGCGCCCGCGGGATTGAGTCTTTCATCCGGCCGGCTATTTGCTACGATCATGGTCAGGCCCTCTGGTCAACGTGTTCGCCGTCGCGTACGCTGCCTGTGCCGGCGATAACAACCATGTCGCCGGGATGCGCTCCGGAAAGGATCGGAACAATGCCACCACGTTCACTTCCCGTCGTGACGAAGCGAAGACGCGCCACGCCGTCGTTGTCCACGGCGTATAGATAGGTGAGCCCGTCACGGGCAACAACGGCGGAGTTTGGAACCGCCGGGAAGCGATTTGATCCCAGGGATAACTCGGCCTTGCCGTACATTCCGGAACGGGCCGGGAGGCCCTCCGGCAATTCAATCTTGATTAAGAAGGTGTGGCTGTCCGAATCTCCCTGGCGCGCTACCGACACAATGGTTCCGAGTATGGGCTGGATCCCGATCGCATCGACGATTACCGGCACGGCCGACCCGATCCTCGCCACTGCAAGCGAACTTTCGGGCACGTTCGCCTCGAGCCGGAGGGCTCCCCCCTCGATTTTGAGGAGGGGGACTCCCGGCCCGGACATCGCCCCGGGGTCAACCATGCGGGCGGCGATCACTCCGTCAAACGGGGCAGTGATGGTGGCGTAGGATCGGTTTGCCAGCGCGAGGGCAAGTGCGGCGCGAGCCTGCTCCAGGCCGGAATCGGCGCGGTCGACGTCCGAGCGCTTCATGTCGACGGCGATGGTGTCGGCTTCTGCCTGCTCGAGATCCGCGCGTGCCTGCAGCACCGAGGCCTGAGCCTGCTCGACAGCGTCGTCCGCGGTCCGCTTCTCTTCGGACCTGCTCCCTTCGTCCACCTGGCTTTGTCCGAGTAGGGCCGATTGGTATTGGGCCCGGGCGATGTCGCAGGCGCTTTTGGCCTGGTCGAAGTCCTGGCCCGAAATCGCCTGTTGATCGTATAGCCGCTTCATTCGGTCGAACGTGTTTTGCGCCAGGACCAGAGAAGCGGCCGCCTGGGCTACGGCCTGTGCGGAGCGCAGCCGTTCTTGACGACGCGGACCGGCCATGACAAGATCGCGCCCGGCCTGAGCCGACTGCAGGGCCGCGGTGGCCTCCGCAACCTTTGCCGACGCCTCGCTGACCCGTGCGGGGCTGGCGGCCAGTTCCATCGAGAGAGCTGCCTGCGCGCCGCGCACCTGTGTTCGTGCGGCCGAAACGTTGGCCTGAGCCTCCGCAACGGCGGCGTCGAGGTCGCGCGCGTCGAGGGTAAGAATCGGCTGACCGCGGCGCACGAAATCGCCTTCCTTGACCAGGACAGCGTCCACCCGCCCCAATGTTCGCGTCGCGATTTCGGCCTGATACTCGGGCGCGATGCTTCCGGTCACGTCGAGCGTCCGCGGGAAGTCGACCATGGCCACGGGGGCCGTCCGGACCCACGAGCCCACCGCGGGTGAGGGCGCCGCCGGAGGGCTGGCCGTCCGGCAGCCAGCCGTCAGTACGACTGTTAGGGAGAGTGCCAGCGCCAATAGAACCGACGGATTTACTGGGTGTTTACCGGTTGTCATATTCTTGTCCATATCCGATTCCGTACCGCGAAATCCCTGTATTAAAATTGGTTATTTTCGCTAATAGCCAAGTATTTCCAAGCATTTGCAGTTGAGCGGATTCCCTGGCCGTCCTACCGGCGTCTACACCGGGCAGGTCTCCTCGATAGCGTGAGACATTGTGAACGGCCTGTTCTCGATCATCGCGTCGACACAACTCAGGAACTCGGCCACGCAGGGCAGTCGAAGCCGATAGTAGACCTGTAGCCCCGACTTGCGGTCCTCGACGATACTCGCGTTCCTGAGTACGGAGAGGTGCTTGGAGACTGTGGAGACGTCCGAGCCGACAACCTTCTGCAAGTCGCCAACGCACATCTCGCCGTCCCCCAGGGCGTGGATGATCATCAGGCGGCTCGGATGAGCCATCGCCTTGATCACCTGCGCCTTTCGCTTCGCCGCTCTCTCATCCAACGGAATCTGGTTCATTATGTGGCTATTTTACCATTTCGCCAAATGAATGTCAAGCAGAAACATGGATTCTTCGGGCGGTTTCTCGGGTGCTGTTTATAAAGCCTGGATGACGCAAATGCGATGAGATGGTCGGAGGCGGCAGCAAGAAGGAGACAAGTTTGGTAAATGCCGCGGATGATGGCGGGTGCTCCAGCCGGCGCCATCCCCTCACCCACGTCGGGAGAGTCGACGTGGGTGAGGGGATGAGGTCTCCAAAGATCACGCGAGAGGCTGGTTCCATTTCTCCGAGAAGGCGATCTGTGCCAGATCTTTTCGGGTGCGTGGGGCGAGCTCCAGGAACCGGATCTCTTCGGGCAGGTCGTTGGGATCTCCGGGAGTACCGAGTGCGAGTAGCAGGAACGTGTCGTATTCGGCGGGAACTTCCAGACACGCAGCCGCTTCGCTCTTGTCGAACGAGCCGATTTGCCGAACTGATAGCCCTTCCGCCTGAGCCTGGACCGTGAGATGCGCGACGGCCTGGCCGCAATCGTAGAGGGCGTACGGGTTTGGGATATCCCCCAGGGTCGTCTTGGCGATCACTGCGATCAACACAGACGCGCTCTTCGCCCAGGATCGAGTGATCGTGCTGATGCCCTCGACGAGAGCGCTAAACTGCGGCTCCTGGTCGCGTCGGACAACCACGAATCGCCACGGCTGCTCGTTGCGCGCCGACGGCGCCCAGCGCGCGGCCTCCAGAAGGCGCAAGATCGCGGACGGCTCGATCGGCGCCGGCACGAGCGCGCGATGGCTCCTGCGATTGCGGAGAAGGTCGTGAATGGGAAGAGTATCGGGGTTTGACAGTGACATAATCGTTCCTTCCTGGTCGGAATTCCGGGGACCAGAGTCATGAATCCTATCGATGTTGTTTTGGCAGCCGAAATCGAAGCGTCCGCACCGGATCGCAGCCACGGGGGCGTACATTACGCTCTCCGCCAGGAGGCCGTTGTGTCGTGGGGCGATCAATGTCAGCCACTAAAGTATAGCACAGGACACCTTACGCACCGGGTGTGTAGACGAACTTGCTGGAGGGCACCAGTATCTGTGCCGTGCGCGCGGGAGAGTAAACCCGTATAGACTCGTTCCTGCCCTGCATGGGGATCTCCTCATGAGAATGAATGACGCTCGGCAGGATTCGACCGAAACCGCCGAACTCGGCGTCGTCGGTGCTGAGGACACAGCGATAGTCCTCGGGATCGGGCACCGGGATCCGCTTGTCGGAGTAAGAATTGTTAGGATGGAAGTTGAACACGAAGACCATCGGTCCGCGCCGGAATACGAGTAGTTTATCGTCTTCATGTACCAGGAGCAACTCGATAAAGGGGTCAACCAGCAAATGGTACCGGATATCCAGGCGGTTCATGGCTCCGTCGAAGCGCTGCAGGCCCGCGTAGCGCAGGCCGGGGTTGTCGGCGAGGGACCACTGGCGGCGGGCAAACTTATACGAGAAGCCATTTCCTTCACGTGGAAAGTCCACCCATTCCGGGTGGCCGAACTCATTGCCCATGAAGTTCAGATAGCCCTCACCGGCCAGGGAGAATGTGACAAGCCGGATCATCTTATGCAGAGCGATTCCGCGGTCAATCACGACGCTCCGGCTGTCGAGTTGCATATTCCAGTACATGTCCTGGTCCATTAACCGGAACGCCAGCGTTTTATCGCCCACGAGTGCCTGGTCGTGGCTTTCCGCGTACCCGATATGCTTCTCGCCGTAGCGCCGGTCGAGGAGCCGGTGGTAGATTGCGTCGAGGTTCCAGTGCTCGTCCGCCTCATGCTTTACGAGCTTGACCCAGTAGTCCGGAACGCCCATCGCGAGCCGGTAATCGAACCCGAGGCCGCCCTCGACGACCGGGCGTGCCAGTCCGACCATCCCGGAGACATCCTCCGCGATCGTGATTGCGTCCGGCTTGACCAGGTGCGCCAGCTCGTTGGCGAACTGCAGGTACCCGACTGCGTCCCGGTCCACGTTCCCGCTGAAGAAATCGTCGTAGCTGGCGAACTCACGGTAACCGTGGTCCAGGTAGATCATGCTGGTGACGCCATCGAACCGGAATCCGTCGATCCGGAACTCCTCGAGCCAGTAACGGATGTTGCTCAGGAGCAGTCGCTGAACTTCGTACTTGCCGTAGTTGAACAGCATCGAGTCCCAGCCGGGATGCTCTCCGCGCGGCCCCGCGTGAAAGTACTGGAATTCGGTTCCGTCGAAGCGGTTGAGCCCCTCGAGGACGTTCTTGACCGCGTGGCTGTGGACGATGTCGAGCAGGACAAGAATTCCCAGGCCGTGCGCCGCATCAACAAGCGCCCGGAATTCCTCTGGCGTGCCAAACCGAGAGGAAACGGCAAAGAGGCTGCTCACGTGGTAGCCGAACGACCCGTAATACGGGTGTTCCTGGATCGCCATGAGTTGGACGGCGTTATATCCCAGCCGGGCGATTCGTGGGAGTATTCTCTCAGTGAACTCCTTGTAAGTGCCTTCACGGGGCTCCTCTTGTGCCATTCCGACGTGGGCCTCGTAGATCCGAAGTCCTTCCGGCGGCGGGAGAGTTGGCGATGGATGTTGATACGTGGGGCTGTCCGGCAGCCACACTTGCCCCGTAAAACTGTGGCTGGCCGGGTCCTGAACCACACGGCGAATATAGGCCGGAATGCGGTCGATCGAAGCGCCGGCGGCAACGACGCGGACCTTGATCAGGCTTCCGTGTGTTAGCCGGCTTGCGTGCTGAGAGTCCGAGAGGAAGATCGACCATACTCCCCATTCGTTGCGCACAAGCGGGTGGCTGTCCCGGTTCCAGTCGTTGAAGTCGCCGATCAGGAAGAGCTGGTCCGCCCCGGGCGCCCACTCCCGGTACCAGACGCCGGATTCGACCCCTCCCCGGCCCTCCCCG
>JBKQWH010000136.1:0-6691 GCA_052139635.1 Capsulimonadaceae bacterium | reverse complement strand
CCGTGGGTTCGAATCCCACCCTCTCCTTACCCGGCCCTCATCCCCGTCCCCTCTTCCGCGACGGGGGCGGAGTGCCTGAAGTCAGGGCTCCTCGCACGCGCTGATAACGCCATCCGGTGCACCGATTACCGAAATATGTGTCGCACGGCGGGCGGTTTCGCGGCGGGAATCGGGACGGGGGGCGCGACGCGGGCGGCGCGTGGATCAAGGACCGTGGCAATCTGGTAAAGGCGAGCCGGGGCGACCTCACCCATGACGGTGATATTGAGCACGGGCGTGTCGAAGTTGAGCGTCGCGAGTGCCGCGTGACGGGTCTCGTGCGCCGTGCGGCCGCGAATAGTGATGGGGCTCATGGAGGACGGCACAACAGTCGGCAGGGTCGTATGCTGGCGGACAAACTCGAAGACGGAGATCAGGACTAGACCGTCGGAGTAGCGCAGATGCAGAACCGGAATGCCGGTTCGCGAACGCACAACGGCTGCGCCGGTGAGCCGGTATCCTTCCAGCCGCTCCGGCGCGAGCGCTTTTCCGCCGAGCAGGGCCGCACCCGCCCGAACAGGGATCCTCTCCTCCGGCGCGGGCTGGGCATCCTCCACCCGCACGCCGGGACTGCCCTCTTTCATTCCCGGCAACTGAAACGACGCCGGCGTTAGCCCCGGATGGTAGTTGATGTCGGAAAAGGCGATCGTGAGGTTAAGCAATCCCTTCTCACTGTAATCCTCCCGCTTCAAGACAAGGCCTGTGTCCGCGTCAATCCATAGACGGCGCGCCGGAGTGTGGTCCTTCTCCCGGGTCACAACGAGCACATAGGCCTTTCGATTCGCGAAACTGCACGTTCCAGGAAGGGTTTTCAGGATGTAGTTTGCCTTGAGCTGGCGGTATGTCTCGGTTGCAAGAGCCCGGTCCGCGCCTTTCGACGGCAATCGATAATGCCGCAAAAGGCCCTTTACCGCGGAGTACTGCCACTCGTCGCGCCCGTCGGACACCAGCACTCGTCCACGCGTGCTGTCCGGTGACAGGTAGTCGATGCGCCGGCGCGATGGGCTCAAATGTCGGATGAAAACCCGGAGCGTCCGCCCGGTGCGCCAGTAGATGGTTGTCCTGTGACCCGAGTAGGAGTATTGCGATTCCGCAGTGAGGGAGCGGGCGTAAAGCTGCGCCGGGTCGGGCGTTGCCGTTTGTTTCGACGCCGCGTGGGGCCCTCCGGCGGTCTGTACCGGCGGCAGGGCGAAGCCGGGCTGGAGACCAGCCACGGCATACACTCCCACCAGCCGGACAACGGTCGCGGCTAGCCGCACTCGCCGCCAGCCGGTGGGCATCGCAGGTTCAATCAGGGCTAAGACTGAGAGCAGAGTACCCGGGCATCGCTGCCGGACACTACTGAGAGACATCTGTATATTCCACAGCGGGAACCACATCGTCGCCGGAGCCGGTGTCCGCGTCCGCGGCGATCATTTGCTGACGGTCCGGATCGCCGAGCGGCTGCGCGGCCGCCGACTGAGTGTGCGCGCGGACAAACGACGTGACATCCACCGAGTCGAGAGTATCGGCGACGTTGGCGGATGCCGGGCGCGTCACAGGCCGCGTCCCGCTCCCGGACCAGTTCAGTGGAATCGCCACGGCAAGAACCGCGCACGCAGCAGCCGCGAGCCCGGCACGCCGGTATCGTGCATTGGCGGGATTGAACCGAAGTTCCGGCTGCACGTCGGGGATCGGCTCGCTCCGCATCTTGCCAAAGGTCTCGTCCCAAAAGCGATCGGAAGGCGGAGGCGGAGCAGCGATCTGGCGAAAGAGCGCTTTGTTCTTCTCGAAATCGGCCAGCGTCGCGCGACATTCGGCGCACTCATGCAGGTGTTCCGTCAAACCGCGCGCCTCGACAAGGTCGAGCTTTCCGTCGACCATTCCCGATATGAGCTCTTCGCTTGGATGTGTCCTTGCCATGTATTTCTCGATTGGACTGAGCAATTGCCAGGTACCTAGTTCCTGAGCCGCGACCGGACCAGAGATCGGGCGCGGTGGAGGCGCGAACGCACCGTGCCCACCGGCGAGCCCATCATCTCGCCGATCTCCTCATACGAGAACTCCTCGACATCGGCGAGGATCAACACCATGCGGAACTCGGGCGGCAGCGAATCCAGCGCCGCCTGAAGTTGCTCCGATAGCACGTCCTTCAGGTACATACCCTCCGGATTGCTCTCCCAATCCGGAATATCCAGCCCCGAACTATCCCCCTCACCTTCCAGGGCGCTGTCCAGGGAGACCGCGCTACCGGTTCGCTTTCGCTGCCGCTGACGGTCGATAAAGGTGTTCGTTATAATCCGGTACAGCCACTTGTCAAAATACGTACCGGGCCGGAAATTGCGAAACGACCGAAACGCCTCGAGCAAGGCATCCTGCACGAGATCCTGCGCGTCGTCCGCGTTGCCGGTCATCCGGTACGCAACCCGATACAGCTTTTCACGATGCGACCCGGCGAGTTGCGCGAAGAGGGCAACATTGTCGTCCCTCATCCCTGCGCCGGCCGAGTCCCGCGTCAACCAGGTGTGGCCCAGTTTCATGGACCGTGCGGGGAGCGCTCATCGCGCCTTGCGTTGCATCGACTCGCCATGCAAACCCAGCCCCCATTTCCTATAAGCGTTGGAGAACCCGAAAAAGTTCCGGCACCGCGAAGAACTCGGCCGTCACCCGGGTCCATGTGCGCGCACAGTGCGCACACGGAGCACTTTGATCCTAACGGGCTGTATCGACGCTCTCGATCGACACTTTGTTCATCTTGTCGCCCTTGCGCAGGGCGAGGACGGCGTCGAGCCCGGTGGTCACCTTCCCAAACACGGCATAGCTGCCGTCCAGGTGCGGCGCCCTGGCGAGCGTAAAGTAAAACTGGCTCGACGCGCTGTCCGGGTTCGAGGACCGGGCCATAGCCATGACTCCGGCCTGATCGTGCTTGAGGGTCGGAACCACCTCGAGCTTAATGTTTGTACCCGAACCACCGGTGCCGTTCCCGAGTGGGTCACCGCCCTGAACTACAAAACCCGGCTCGTAGCGGTGGAAGGTAAGGCCGTTGTAGAATCCGCTTTCCGCAAGACGGATGAAGTTTGCCGTTGTGATGGGGGCCTCGGTCTCGTGGAGTTGGACAGTGAAGGTCCCTTTGGTGGTGTCGAATCGAGCGCTGCGGTCTGCCATGAGCGGTTTGTCTCCTTGTTTTGTGTGTCGCCGGCCGTCTTTGCCCCGCGGCCGGCAGGGGGTTTCGATTGGGCGTCGGGCGTCTTACCGGGACGAGGCCGTGCGTCGCCCATTCCGTCCGCCTCGCCCAACAGCGACGTCACCTCACCCTGGGTCAGATGACGCCATCCGCCGGAGGGGAGATCGACCAGGCGAACGTTGCCGATGCGAATGCGAATCAGTCGCTGGACGGGAAGCTCGAGCGCGGAGAACATGCGCCGCACCTGCCGGTTGCGCCCCTCGAAGATGGTCAACTCGACCTCGGCGCGGCCGGAGCCGTCGGCCTCTCGCGTGGACTTGCGCAACCGCACGTCCGTCGCAGGCTGCGTCATGCCGTCACTCAGGTGTATTCCGTGTGTCAGCCTGGCGAGCGCGGCCCCATCCGGAACCCCGCGCACAACCGCGCGGTAGGTCTTGCCAACATGATGGCGTGGATGAGTCATCTTATACAGGAAATCGCCGTCGTCGGTCAAGAGGATCAGTCCCTCACTATCGACGTCGAGGCGTCCCACCGGACGCAGGAACGGCCGGCTCTGCAGATCGACCAGATCCAGAACCGTCCGCGCCGCATGTGGGTCGGCGACCGTGCATGCGACACCGCGCGGCTTGTTCAGCGCGATGTAGTAGTGACGTTCGGGCGCCTTGATCCGGCGGCCGTCGCAAATCACACGGTCGACGGCAAGATCCACCTTCGCGCCCATCTCAGTCACGACGGAGCCGTTGACGCTGACCCGGCCCTGTTGGATGAGTTCTTCACACGCGCGGCGCGACGCGATCCCGGCCGCCGCCAGGACTTTTTGCAACCGTTCGGGCATACGTTCTTCCTCCGAGCACCATCAACATGACCGCGCCGACCACGCGTGCGACCCCGGCGAACATCCCGCCATGGCCGGCGTTAGGAACCAGCGAGCTCAAGGCCGGCGGGGCGGGGCCGACGGCCTCGGCTGCGACCGCATAGCCGGTCGCCTGAACCGCGCCGTGCGCGAGCACGACAATCGTGCCGACCGTCATTCCGGGTGTCACCCCGCCCGGCGGTATCGCCGCAAGCGGCGATACATAATAGCTGAAATCGGGAGTTGGCTTCCAGCGCGATATCGCGGCATCCACATCCGAAGCGGCCCGCGCGGCAATCGGGTGCGCGGCTCCGGGCACATTCACCGTGCCCACACTGTCGCCCGCACGGAGGGCCAGCACGCGTTGAAAGTTGTCGAAGCCGTACTGGAGGATCGACTCGTCGTCCTCTCGGCACGTGTTGCTGTCGAGGGCAACGGCGATTAATCGCCAGCCGTGCCGCGTCGCTGACGCTACAAAACAATGGCCGGCCTGGCGAATATACCCGGTTTTAATGCCGTCGCCTCCCGGAAACTCCTTCAAGAACTTTGATGAAGTGTTCTTCACCCACTCGTCCTGCGTGTCGATGGACCTGGTCACACGGTAGCGCTGAGTCCGAACGATCTCGTCGAACTGCGGCAGGTTGAGCACGGCGTATCGCGCGAACAGAGCCAGGTCGGCGGCCGATGAATAGTGGTTGGGATCGTAAAGCCCGTTTGGCGTCACAAAGTGCGTGTTTCGCGCTCCGATTTCGAGCGCTTTTGCGTTCATCGCTGCGGCGAACGCCGGTACCGAGCCGGACAGGTAATCGGCGCCGGCAACTGCGGTGTCGTTCGCCGACCTCAGCAGCATGGCGTAGAGAAGGTCATGCAGCGTGATCGTCTCGCCAGCCTTGAGGTGCAGGCTGTCCTCCGGAACCGCGTCGAGGCCGGCCGGGGCCACTACAGTGTCACCGGGCTTGCCGCGCTCGAGCAGAAGTATGGCCGTCATGATCTTCGTGGTCGACGCGATTTCGCGATGGGCATTGGGGTTTCGGTACCACAGGATCTTCCCGCTGGCAGCATCCATCAATACGGCGAAGTGGCTGTCCTCGGTGGGCTTTGTGGGACTGTTGTTGGCGGGGTCGCCGGTATCGACCGCCGTAACGACCGGTACGGCCGTGTACACGGTCGCCGCCGGCTGTCCGGCAAGAGGGTTCGGGAGGGGCGGCGGCGCAAGCATGGCGGCAGGCGGGGCAGGCAGCGCTGTGGCGGCAGGGGGGGCCTGCGCCGGCACTGCGGCCGGTGGAGTGGTTGGTGCGCCCGGTGCAGCCGGGGCGGTGGACGGCATCGTCCATCCCCCTCCAACCTGTCCGAGAGGTCCGACCTGTCCGGCACTGCCAGGTGTCCCGGTTGCATTTGTCGCCGGTGCGGGCGGCGGACTGGCCGGTGGGTCGGCGAGGCCGGCATGAAGACCGGCCGCAAGCAGTCCGGCTAAGATGATTGTTCGCTTATTCACTCAGTCCCTATCCTCGAGCCCGACGGCCTCGAGGGCCGCGTGTTGCCCGGCCTTTTCGGCCTCCGCGTCGGCTACCGCGATGTCTTCGAGCGGCGGCAGGTCTTCCAGGGTATTCAGCCCGAAGTAATGGAGAAAATCGGGCGTGGTGGCATATAATATCGGCCGGCCGGGAACCGGCTTGCGGCCGTCCTCCCGGATCAGACCGCGGTCCATGAGGGTCTTGAGCACACCGTCCGCGCTGACGCCTCGGACGGCCTCGATCTCGGCGACTGTGACCGGCTGCTGGTACGCGACAATCGCCAGGGTCTCGAGGGCTGGCTTGGAGAGCCTCGGCTTGTTCCCCGGTGTCGCAAGCAGGCGGGCGATGTCCTCGGCCAGATGCGGCTTGGTGGCCATCTGGTAGCCTCCGGCAATCCGCATCACCTGCAGGCCCGACTGTGTGCGCCGTGCGTACTCGTTGACAATGTCCTCAAACACTTCCTCGGCCAGAGCCGTCTCAATGTGCAGGACCTTTGCCACGTCGACCGGGCGAACCGGCTCTGCGGCAACGAACAAGTAGGCATCGAGGAGGGTACGAAGCTCCCCCTCGGCAAATGTAATCAGAGTCTCTTGAGTCATACGTGTTGTCAACGATGAACTGTCCCGGCAAGTCCGAAACCAGGATTTAACCCCGGCAAAGACGGAAATCGGAAATCCTATGCCGTCTATTCCGTCTTTTCCGTGGTTAAGAATTCCTAATCCGGAGCGTCCGGACCGTCGCTCGCCGGCTCATCGAGCGCCGGATCGTAAACCCGCAGGCGTATCTCATCGTGCATCGAATCTTGTTCCGCGGCCACCTTGAGCTGGCGCAAGAGCTCCAGGAGTCCAAGGAACGTCATGATGACCTCGAGCCGCACGAGCGGACGCTCGAAGCAGTCCGAGAGCGGAATGCCCCCCCTGCCCGCCCGCTCGACCTTGCGAAGCAGCGAGGCCATTGCGAGACGCAGGGTGACCTTCCGGCGCTGGACACTGGTGACATCGGATTCCGCCGAAAGTCCGGCCTCGGCCAGCAGCCGGTTAATCGCGGCCACCAGGGCGGTCGACGGCATCGAGCCGAACGCCACCGGAAGCTCGTAAAGGTCGCCGTAGTCTGCCTGACCGC
>JBKQWH010000135.1:0-8201 GCA_052139635.1 Capsulimonadaceae bacterium | reverse complement strand
GCCGCGCGATCGACGTCGCGCGGCCCGGACTCGTTAAGTTTGGGCTCCATGATCAGCCATCTCCGGGACAGCCGGTCCGGCGCGGTTGCCGGGTATATCGGGTTTCTCCTGCTGTTCGTTGCGGCGGCTTTCGTGCTGCATCAAGCCGACCTCACACGGGGCTATTTCGAGGACGACTACAGCTTTCGGCGAATTGGCGGGCTAACTCCGCATGCCATGGTCGACGCCTTTAATCCGGTTGCCCTGAAGTGGTTCTACCGGCCGATCTTCGTCCTCTGGATCAGAAGTCTCAACTCGTTCGCGCCGGGCCATCCGTTCGTCGCACACTGGGTCGGGGTACTGGCATTTGGAACAACCGTCGGGCTCATCGGGCTGCTGGCCCTGCGGCTTGCGGGTCGATGGAGAGCGGCATGGGCAGCTTCCCTTTTGTTCCTGTTCGCGCCCAGTATATCGGAGGCGGTTTGGTGGATTGCGAGCGGTTCGACTCTGGCGGCGGCGTTGTTTTCGGTCGTCTCGCTGCACCTCTGGCTGAGCGCGCGGCGTACGGGCGGGAGGGGACTGCTGGGTGGATCGATCTTCTCGGCAATCCTGGCGCTGCTCTCGAAAGAGGACGCATCGACCCTGCCGCTGATCCTGATCGCCTTCGACCTGTACCTGCGGCGCCGTCTCTGTGCAGCATGGGCGGTTCTGATCGCGTTGATGGCCGCGTATGGCGTTCTGGATGTGATTGCCTATCACTATGCCAACGTCGCAACTCACAATGGCAGCACCCATCTGTGGCATGGGCTGACTCCGGGCGTATTGCAGATCACGGCCGGTTTCTGCACCCGGAACCTCATTCTCAACCCGCTGGGAAACCCACTCGGACTCGGCGCCGCACCGCTGTTCCTTCCGGTCTTCGGCTATCTTCTGTTCCGGGCGCGGCGGTCGAGGATGCTCCTTTTCTGGATCGGCGCATCACTGCTCGCCTCCGTCCCGAACCCGCTAACGTCGGGGGGCCACGCGGTGAGCGAGCGGTTCAACTATCTTCCAAGCCTCTACGGAGCGGTCCTGATCAGCCTGCTGATTGACCGCGCCCTGCAATCCACGGACAGGTTGACCCGACTGGCCGGAGCTTACCTGGCGATCAACGCCGTTCTGGCCCACGTTGACTTGCCGTCGATCGATCCATTCCTGTGCTGGGTGCTTCTTGGCCTGATTCCGCCTGCCTGCTTGATTGCATGGCGTTGTATACCGGCAGCCGCCGGTCCTTGCGCGGCGATGGCCTGCCTGAGCGTGGTCGATCTCGTCGGCCAGGCCAACTCCATGGACCTGGCCTGGCTTGCGGCTCCTCTCGGACTGCTTCTGCGCATCGGCCGCGGCCGGCGGTTCGACATCGGAGTCGTTCTCGCTATTTGCATGAGCACCCAGCCGCCGTGGGTCCTTGGCGCCATACTCGCCGTCGGGGTGTGGCTTTCCGCGCCACGCGGCGCCCACGACTGACCGACCGTGTCGACTTCCGGTCCCAAACCGTGTGGCTGAGGCCCCGGCTTCTCCCGACAAAGTGCTTCGAATCGTTCCATTGAGCTAAGGCAGGACAGGATTTTTCCGATAGTTCACGACAATTAGGTCTAAGATCCATTCGAGTGCTGGTAAAATAGAATCGCAATACACACTTGTTGCCCGCATGGCGGCGTGCCCTTTCACGGGCCGACGTTGTCAAACTTCTTCAGCAGCAGAAAGGTCGTCCACCGTTGCATGTCCGAACATTCAAATGGCTCGCGGCGCTTTGCGCCGTAGTCGGTTGCGTCCTGCTTATATCAACCGCCCGAGCGCAATCCCTGACGCCACGGGTGGCCGTCGCCGGACAAGCGTCCCGTGCCGTCCAACACGCAAAACGACTGGGTAGTGTCGATGCAGCCCAGACGTTCTCACTTGCGCTGACCCTCCCGCTCCGCAATCGAACCGAGTTGAAAGGATTGCTTCGCGGGCTTTATGATCCTGCCGATCCGCGCTTCCACCACTTCCTGACATCGTCAGAGTTCGCGGCCGAGTTCGGACCCACTCAGGCAGACTATAATAGCGTGATAGACTTTGCGAAGGCAAACGGTCTGACAGTCACACACACATACTCCAACCGCACCGTGCTCGACGTGGCCGGTCCCGCCAGCGCTGTCGAGGCAGCCTTTGAGGTCTCGCTCTCGCGATACGCGGCCAAGGACGGTCACGTGTTTCATGCTCCGGACGTCGCTCCTACTGTTCCCTCCGACCTCGGCGGCGTAATCACGGCCGTGGTGGGACTGGACGATGCGGTCGTGCCCCATCCCCGCTACGTGCGAGCCGACCCGCTGGACTTTAAGCGCAGCCTCGTCGGGACCGGTCCGGCCGGTGGCATGGCCCCGGCCGACACAAGGAATGCGTACGACCTCACGAGCGTCTCTCAGACCGGTTTCGGACAAACTGTCGGCCTGTTTGAGATGGACGGCTACACCGAGAGTGATATTCAAACGTATGCCACCCAGTTCAACCTGCCGTCCTCAGTAAGCCAGTTGACCAACGTTTTGATAGACGGAGCGACCGGTACGCCCTCCGGCGACGGTGGCGAGGTCGAGGTCACGCTGGACATCGACATGATCCTTACGGTTGCCCCGCTTGCGAATATTATCGTCTACGAAGGACCGAATACGTCGCAGGGCGACATCGATCTCTACACCACAATGGCCACGGATGACGCTTGCCAGCAGTTGAGCACGTCCTGGGGCGACACGGAAATCGATCTGGTGGGAACCGGAATTCAGGACAGCGAGGAGACTGAGTTCACACAAATGGTGGCCCAGGGGCAGACGCTGTTCTCCGCGTCCGGTGACACAGGAGCGTTCGCCTACGATTACGACGGCGATTTCGCTTTGAATCTGTCTGTCTCCGACCCCGCCTCGGACAACATTATCGACGTCGGCGGCACCGACCTGACATTGAATGGGCAGGGTGGTCCGTACGTCTCCGAGACGTCCTGGAACGAGCCGTTCGGGTTTATCTATCTGGGCGGTGATGGCGGCTGCGGCGGCGTCAGTATGTTCTGGACACTTCCGTCCTATCAAACAGGCGTGATCACGCCGCCGACACTGGGATCGAACACGATGCGTAACGTTCCCGACGTGTCGCTCTACGCCGCACCCGATCCCGGGTACGACATCGAGATCAACATGGACGGAGGGTGGGGTTCCGTTGGCGGCACAAGCGCCGCCGCGCCGCTTTGGGCAGGATTCCTTTCGCTGGTGAACGAGGCACGCGGCTTCGGACACGGGATTGGGTTTGCTTCTCCGGCGATCTACCAGGTGGCACAGAGCCCGAACTACACGACCGATTTCCACGACATTGCCGATGGTAGTAATAACTTCTACTATCCGGCGGTAAAAGGATATGACCTCTCGACCGGTTGGGGCAGCTTTGTTGGGGCTAATCTCCTGGCGGACCTTACGCCGTCTGCCGTGCCCGGCGCTCCGACACTCACTGCCGTTGCTGGCGACACAATGGTCAGCTTGACCTGGCCCGGCGTAAACGGCGCGGCCGGTTTCGAGGTCCAGCGCGCCAAGTCGGCATCCGGACCGTTCAGCGCGATAGCAAGCACGGTCACGAACTCGTACGTGGACTCAAACGTTGCCGACGGCTCCACCTATTACTACGAGGTGGCGTCGGTTAACTCGATGGGAACCGGGTCGATGTCCGCCGCAGTGTCGGCCACTCCGGAGTCGGCGCCGGCCCCGACCGGGCTCGTCGCGATGTCCGGAAACAACTCGGTCACTCTGTCATGGACTGCGGCGGCATCGGCGAAGACGTACAACGTCTACCGCGGTTTTGTGCAAACCGGCGAAGGCGCCATGCCTTATGCCACCGGTATCACCGGCACATCATTCACCGATACCGGCCTCACAAACGGAACTTCGTATTTCTACACCGTTGCCGCGGTGGGAAACGCGTTAAGCGTTCAGTCGGCGGAGGCGAACGCCATCCCGATCGCACAGCCCAAGCCCGCCGCCGGGACGAAGCTCAACACGAGCAGCCCGTTAGCGAACGGTCTCATGCTTTGCGCCCCTCTCAACGAAGGAACGAAAACGGTTACCAATCTTGTCACCGGCTCAACCGCAACGGTTAACACGAGCGCCGGATGGACCTGGTCTACGGGCCCGGACGGTGTTGACCTCACCGCGACCGGAGCCGAGAACCCCATCTCTTTCGTTGCTTCCAACGCTCCCTCGCAGGCCTTTACAATCTTCGTAATCGGAGATGCGCTGGACGGATCGAGCTTTTTTAGCCAGGGTGTGAGCGTTGGGGGCTGGACCGCTACTCTGGGCGCCACGGGAAGCGCCATAAACGACGCGGATTACGGCACCTTCGGGATTAGCGATAACTTCCAGGGCGAGTTTGTCCATGAGGCAATGACTCGAAGCTCCTTCAGCGGGGCGGATGACCTGTACATGAATGGGACCCTCATCGGACAGCTCGGAGACGGTGACCCACTTGTGACGACGTCCCCGTCCTCCTGGGCGATCGGCGCCGCGGCTATCCCTCCGTCCGCAAATCTGATCGGCTCTATCGAATACGTGCTGGTTTGGAACCGACCGCTCGCCGCTGCCGAGATTGCGGAAATCAACGCGAATCCGTACGGTATTCTGGGCGCGCCGGTTGTCCAGTTCACGGTCAGCGCGAGTGCCGGAACCGGCGGCACAATCAGCCCGTCGGCCCCGCAAACGATTGCAGCCGGGGGATCGATCCCGTTCACGGCCACGCCCGCACCCGGCTACACGGTCGGCGTATGGTCGGTGGACAACGTCCCCGTCCAAACCGGGGGCACACAATACACGCTGTCCGATATCGAGTCGAACCATACCGTGTCGGTGACGTTCACGGTTGGGACATCACCGGGATCCGGATCTACTCACGTGTTGTGGACCAACGCAGGGGGCACCCTTTCCCTCTGGAGCTATAGCACAACCTCAGGCGCTTACACGCAGAACTCGTACGGACCGTTTGGCGGCTGGACTGCAAAGGCCATCGCCGACGGACCGGACGGCATGACGCGTGTGCTGTGGGTGAGCACGTCCGGCGCCGCGGCCATCTGGAGCGTTAACGACGCAACCGGGTCGTACACCCAGAACGCGTTCGGACCGTACAAAGGGTGGTCGGCAACCGGCTTGACGGTTGGCGCCGATAATACGACCCACGTCCTCTGGACAAACGGAGCCGGCACGGCGTCGATATGGAACTACAACACCGGCACCGGCAGCTACAACCAGAACACCTACGGACCATTTACGACCTGGAACGCAAACGCTGTTGCCGACGGCACCGATGGGCAGACGCGGGTTCTCTGGTCGAATACCGCCGGGAATGTCTCGGTCTGGAGCCTCAACAATACCACCGGCGCGTTCACGCAGAACGCGTACGGGCCGTTCGGAGGATGGTCCGCGACGGCTCTCTCCGTCGACGCCAACTCCACGACGCACTTACTGTGGGTGAGCACAAGCGGCAACGCCTCGCTCTGGAATCTCAACAACAGTTCCGGGGCATATACTCAAAACTCCTATGGCCCGTACGCCAGTTGGACGCCGATATCCCTCGCCGATCAGTCGGACGGCACAACCGTTGTGCTCTGGGATAACACCGGCGGAGCCGCATCCATCTGGGATGTCAACACATCGACCGGCGCGTTCACGCAGAACGCGTACGGCCCGGCAACCGGCTGGACGGCCTCGGCCGTGAGTGCCTATCCCTAGGCGGGCATCGTCGAACCTGATATGAACCTCAACGGCCCCGCCTGCATCCAGCGAGCGGGGCCGTCAATTTGTCGGATTGGCGGCCGGCCCGGCCTTGTACCGCCACGGCCGCAATGCGCAAAATGCCGTATTCTTGGGTAGAATTACGCACACGATGGACTCACGTATGAAAAGACTGACGGGCGGGACCTGAACCCCGGGGAGGGCAGCGGTATGATGCGGATCACGATCGATGACCTCATCGTCGACACCGGCCATCTGGACTTATCGACACTTCTCGAGGACTGGCGCTGGCTGATCGGCACGACCAAGGTGCCGATCCTGGTGTCGGCCATTGGCGACGCCTTCCTGCAGGGCCGCCGCGATGGAAGGATTTACTGGCTCGATGTCGGGGAGGGCCGCTGTTATTTGCTGGCTAACTCGCTCGGCGAGTTCGAGACGCTTGTGCGCAGCAAGGAGTTCGCCATGCGGGTGCTGGCCGCGGGCTTTATCTTCCGCCTCCGCGCCGCCGGCGAACGGTTGGGGGACGGGGAACTGTACGGTTTCCGGCTCTTTCCGTCTCAAGGGGGCAGCTACGAGGTCGATAACTTCGCGCCGGCCGATATGGAGGTCCACTTCTCGCTCACCGGACAGGTCTACGGCCAGATTCGCGCCGCCGAGCGCAGGCAGCGCTCTCACGCCCGCCCCCTCGCGCGCTCCGCCTTCCAGCCCGCGCCCTGGCGCGCCTACTCCCACTACACCGCCGCTGTCTGTCCCGACCGCGACGAATCCGCGCTGGTCCTCAACGGCCGCTAGATTCCTTGAGTCACGGAGCTTGTTGTGCGTGACTCACGTTTTGCGGGGCGCCACGGAGAGAGGACTAACCCATCCTGGGAACGGTGTCCATCGCGTCCATTGCGTCCATTGCGTCCACATGTCCATAAAGCTTGACGGTCTGAGGCAGAGCCTCGCTAGCCCGTGAGCCCCTGCGACGCAAATGTGCCTTCCTTGACAATCGATGTCGAGGAAGGCACATGCGTGTCTACATTACTGCGTTGCCGGGCCTACTGCCCCAGCGGCGTCCATTGCAGCGTGAAGCTATACATGGAGCTGCCGGGCTGCGGGTCGTAGATTCGAACGGCGGCCGTATGGTCGTTCTCGAAACTCGGCTGCTGGATGACCGAGACTTCGCCCCGGCCGTCGACGTCCGTTAGCTCCACAAATTCCGGCATTCGCGCGGGAAGCCGGCCGAACTCGAATGTGGATACATCCCGTGTTCTCCGACCGCTGGTGGTCACCGTGCGAACAGTACCTCGATGGATGTAGACGATGGCCGAGTCGTCGACGATCCCTCGCCAATGGACATGGCCAGTCCCCTCATCAAGGGGCCGTGCGAAAATCCCCGCTCCGACATCGCCCGGGTCAGCGCTTACCGGAACCGTGCGCGATCCCAGAGCCATCACGCCTGCCAGCAGGCCGGGCACGATCCAAACCAATCGATTCTTGCTCATACTATTCTCCTTTCCCTCCCGTATTCGGCCGGCCGCGGAACGTTGGCAACACCCCGATCGGGCGCCGCCGCCCGCGGCCAATGTGCGCTCCAACCGCACGCGTAACCGATTCTTTCCCGCAAACGCCAGTGAATATGCATGCCGCAACCGGGAAACGGCGATCGCGGACGGGAAAAACAAAAACGACGGTCGGGACAGCCGGACCGGTCGGGCGTGATCGACCACCCTCGACGCCCCGCATCCGGTTTTTTCGGACTGCTCGCAAATCAAGGAGGAATCCGCGCCTGCATGGCGTATTGTCCAAAGGGACCTAACCGTATTACCGACCACTTCGACGGTGACGTCGTGCTGAGCCACATTGCCGGAATCGGGTGGTGTAACAGGTGCGCGAACGCGCACTATGAGTCCTGGGGACCAGGATCTGCAAATGGAACTGAAATATCAGGACATCCTGAACAACGGCGTATTCAACGAGCTGGCAAACCGGTTTCCGGACCGTGCCGCTGCGGAAATACTCCTGGACAGGGTCGGTTTCCCGCCTGGACAACGGCCCATCGGTTCCGAGTTCGGACAGGCATTCTGGCAGAGCGTGTGTACCAGGATCGATGCGGGCATCAGTGTGACTTTTGAGCAAATCATCGCCGCGGCGCTCTTGGATTTTCCGCGAAATGCGGTCTTTCGACAATATGCATCGCAGCCCATGGCCCCGCCGCCGCCGTTAATGTCCGTATCCGCGCCTTTACCCATCTCGACGCCACGTCGAGAGGATCGCAAACATACGGCCAACATCGTCAAGTCGACAGAGACTACTCCTACTCGGATGGCGTCGCCTCGCCGCCCCGACGCGCCCCGCGACGACGGCGTCGGCGTCGTCCGTTGGCTACACATCTCCGACTTCCACCTTGACGTCAGGCCCGACACGTACGAATCTGATCTTGTGCTCAACGCGCTGGTCAAG
>JBKQWH010000134.1:0-17505 GCA_052139635.1 Capsulimonadaceae bacterium | reverse complement strand
GGATCTCGATCGGCATCGTCTGGGGATGCAGCTTGACCCCTTCGAGGACTGCTTCCTCGATCTCGTACTCGTCGGCGTTCATCTGCGCGCGCGATTCGCCGAAGATGCAGTCGATCGTTTTGGCCCGGCCGGCCAGTAAACGGGCGATGTCGGTCATCGCGTAATTCTTCGGCTTGGACAGCTTCGACAGCCCCTCGAGGATGGGAGCGCGGACGGTCATACGAACAACATCCATCGCGACATTGCCGCCGCCGATTACGACACACCGCTCGCCCACAAAGTACTCTTCGCCCTGGTTCATCGCCTTGAGCAGGTTGATACCGATGTGAACGCCCTTGGAATCGGCGCCCTTGATCGGGAGTGGGCGGCCGTCCATGAACCCGGCGGCGATGATGATGGCCTTGTATCCCTGTTCGCGAAGCTGCGGGATCGTGATATCCTTGCCGATCGACACGCCGAGCTTGAGTTCCACTCCCAGTTCGCAGATAGCGGCGATCTCCAGGTTCATCAGTTCCCGGGACAGCCGGTAGATCGGCACTCCCACGGCCATCTGTCCGCCCGGAGTGGAGAGCTCCTCGAAGACCGTAACCCGGTAACCGAGGCGGGCGAGATCGTGGGCGGCCGTCATGCCGGCGACTCCCCCGCCGATCACGGCGATCTTCTCCTTGTCCAGAATCGGGGTCGACGATCCCCGCGCATTGGAATAGGAGAGCGTCTTGCGCAAATCCTTGAGGTTCTCGACACCGTATTGCTCGGTGGCGAACCGCTTGAGGGCTCGGATGGCGACGGGCCCCGAGGTGTCCACGCCGACATTGCCGCGCGTGCATTTCGTCTCGCACGGGGCGCCGCAGATCCGCCCGCACATCGACGCGAACGGGTTCGGCGCTCTCGCGATGCGATAGGCATCGTCGTAGCGGCCCTCGGCGATGGCGATGACATATCCACGGGCATCCGTCTTCACCGGACAACCGGTAGTACAGCCGATCTTGCCGCGCCAATAGTCGATATCGGGGACCTTGACGCGATATGGGGTCTTTGTCTGTTCTGCCATGTTGTTAATGCACCTGCACCCGGGACGAGTCGGCTCGTCAAGAGACATTACCACACGCCTCAATTGTACCACACGGCTGCATCAAGCGTTGCGTCGACGGCCCCGATTGTGAAAAATGGTGCAAAGGAAGATATGGACTATCGGCACAATGGACTCGATGGACCAGCGTGACCGGCTTCCCCATGGACTGAAATCCCTGGTGGCTATCCGTTACAGTGTGCGCGGATGACCGCCGGCAAGATCGGGTAGTCGATCGTGATGGCGTCCGGATCGGCCATCACGACGCAGCGCTCGATCACGTTTTCCAGTTCGCGGATGTTTCCGGGCCAGGGGTACTGAGTCAGCGCGATCATGGCCTTCGGGTCTATTCCAGCGATCCGTCGACCGTTCTCCGCGCTGAACCGTTCGAGAAACCCTTGCACGAGCAGTGGAATGTCGTCGACCCGTTCCCGGAGCGGCGGGAGGACGATCTGAATCACTTGTAGCCGGTAGTAAAGGTCCTCGCGAAACTTGTTGTCCTTGATCAATTGCTCGAGATCCGCGTTGGTCGCAGCGATCAGCCGCACATCAATCTTGATGGTCTTGGTGCCGCCGACTCGTTCGAACTCGCGCTGCTGCAAGACTCGCAGGAGTTTGATCTGGACCGGAGCCGGGATGTCGCCGATTTCATCGAGGAAGAGGGTCCCACCGTGCGCCAGCTCGAAGCGGCCCTTGCGTTCGGCCACGGCTCCCGTGAAGGCATTCTTTTCGTGGCCGAACAGCTCGCTTTCGAGGAGCGTTTCGGAGAGGGCCGCGCAGGCGACTGCGATAAACGGCGCCTCGGCTCGGTCCGAGTTGTGGTGCAGGGCCCGCGCGGCGAGCTCCTTGCCTGTTCCGCTCTCCCCGCGCAAGAGCACTGTGGATTTTGCGCGCGCTGCCCGCTGAATCATCTCGAGCGTATCGCGCATTGCCGGACTCACGGCATTCGTGATGACCTGGGCGACCGGCCGGCGGGCAGGCGCGTCCGAATGCGATGTGCGCACCTCGGCGGCGCGCGTTGTGGCGCGCTTGACGACGGCGCGGATTTCGTTCATGTCGAAGGGCTTCGTGATATAGTCGGCTGCCCCGTAACGCATCGCGTCGACGCACGTCTTGATCGTCGCATAGGCGGTGATCATGATTGCGATCAATCGCGGATTGCGTTCCTTGATTTTGCGCAGGAGATCGACACCGTTCAGGTCCGGCATAATCAGGTCGGTAATGAGCACGTCGATCTGATTCTTGTCGGCGAGCTGAAGCGCGTGGGCTCCGTTTTCCGCCACCAGAACGGTGTACCCGTCCTTCTTGAAGATCGCCTCGAGAACCCGGCGTATGTTGGGTTCGTCATCGGCGATCAGCAGCGTTTCCGCGGTTTTTGTGCGGTCTCCTGGCTTGGAAGCCTGGGTCGAGTCCATTCCAAATATCCTCTCTCATTGCCACGCGATATCCGGACATCAAGCACCCGGTTGTTCAGACGCGCGACGCTGGATCATGGTAACATGCGGGCGGCGTCGGAGTTTGCACCCCACGATGGACCGCATGTCCCACGGCTACGGGACGTCCGCCTGTGTCATCCGGAAACTGCCGCCCGGCCGATCAGAGCGCTGCTCGGTGATTTCCGTATGCGCCGGGGGCATAACCGGGCCGATGTGCGGATGAACGGGAAGTTGCATTACAAACACGGACCCTTCGCCGAGCGTGCTGCGCGCCGTGAGGCGTCCCCCATGGGTATCGACGATCTTTCGCGCAATCGAAAGCCCGAGTCCGGTCCCCTTGGTCTTGGTTGTGAAGAAGGGAGTAAAGATCTTCTCGAGCTTGACCGCGGGAATGCCGACACCGGTGTCGATAAACTGCACGTCGACGATGTCCTGGTCGACGAAATGGTGGGTCCTCACGGTCAGTTTCCCGCCTTCCGGCATGGCCTGTGCGGCGTTGATAATGATGTTGCGAACGACCTGCTCTATCTGCGTCTTGTCTATCCGCACGCTTGGCAGGCCGTCGTCGAATTGCAAGTCGATCGTGACCTTCGACTCCTTCAGGTACGGACCCATAAACGCGGCCAGCCGACCGATGAGGTTATTGACATCGCAGTCGGCCATTTGCGGCGGATTGATCCTGGAGAACTCGAGGAACTCGGTCGTAATGCGATTGAGCCCGTTGACTTCCTCGATGATGATGTCCAGGAACTCGCCGTGCTCGGCGATATACTCCTCGGGCAGGTCGTTGCGGAGGATCTGGGCGGCGCCTTTGATTGAGGACAGGGGGTTGCGCAACTCGTGGGCGATGTTCGCAGCGAGCTGGCCGGTTTCCGCCAGCTTGCCAATTCGAACGACCTCTTCCTTCATCTGTATTTCGTGCGTGATATCCTCGAAAACCACCACAACGCCCAGGTACTCGCCCGATTCGCTCTTGAGCTGGGAGGCGGTCAAGTTTACGTAAGTTTCGTCACCCTGCGGCGAGTGGTAGCAGAGCTGGTTGCGCGTGATCACCTTGTCGGTATGGGCGGCGAGCGCGACCATCCGCATCGTTTGATCCCGGACAGCCGGCTCGATCTGAAGACGCTCGATAAAGTCTCGGGAGTGCAGGCCGAGGATCCGGTCGGCGGGGAGATTCAGGATGGCTTCGACGCGTGCATTCAGCGTGACGATATAACCGTCCTTATCGATGGTGATCACACCGGCGGCGATGGAGCGCAGGATATTCTCCGTGTACCGGGTGAGGACGCGGAACGAACTCATCTCCCGATAGATGGTCGCGGCCTGGGAGGTAACGAGATGGAGCATCATCACGTTTTCTTCGGTATAAATGTTGGGTTTTTCGCATTCGAGAGTAAGCACACCTACCATCTCGTCGCCGACAACCAGGGGAATCGCCAGTGTGGAGTGCACGATGTTGTCGGGGCTGTCTTCGGATATCAAGGCTCGCCGCTCGCGCAGCGCTCGTGCGGGGATGCTGTTGCCGTCCATGGGGATATGCTCGGCAAGGCCGGCCGGCACCGTATTCGACTGGTAGGCGCGCATACTCAAGTTGCGGCTTCCGGTGTCGACCGTGTACAGGGCGGAGCGTTCGCTCCAGACGAGGGTCGCAACAATGCTGAGAATGCTGCTCAAGGCCTCGTCAAGCGTGGTGGCCGCACGAACCTTCTGCATGAGCTCGTAGACGGCCGAAAGCTCCAGATCCCGCTGGCCGATCCGGCGCTCGTAATCCGATGCGCTGCGAAGTACGGTGGCCGCCTGGGACGACGCGATCGCGATCAGCTTGAGTTCCTCGACACCATACTCGGCCCTGTGCTTGCCAAGCACGATGAAGCCAACCGCGGCGTTGTCGACAACAAGAGGCACAAGCGCGACCGAGCGATGGCGCAGCAGAAACGACTCGAAGATCGGACGCCACTCCGGTCCGAAGATCGTTCCGGCCACTTCCGCCGAAAGGACACGCGAGACACACACGTCTCGCGCTGTGGCGGGAACGGGCAGTGTCGCGACGGCGGACCTCAGGCGGCGCTCCATTGCTTCGGAGACGCCGCGCCAGTGAAGCGGCCGCATGGCATCTTTGTTCCGCTCGAAGTAAAGCAGGATGCCGGCGTCGCTCTCCGTGATGCGGGTCGCAAGATCGTTCACCGTGGCCGCGGCATGGTTTACGCCCGAGGTCGCGGCGAGCGTTCGACTAACTTCGTACAGCGTGGCAAGCTCCGAGTACCGGCGCTCCTGGCCGGCGTAAAAACGCGCATTTTCGATCGCAATGCCGGCTTGATGAACGAATGTCGAGAGAAGATCGACGTTCGATTGCACGAATGGCGTTTGCAAGTCCGAATGGCTCACGACAACCACGCCGATACACCGGCCGCGCAATACGATCGGCTGGGCGTGGAACCGAGTCAGGCCCAGATATTGCGCGTACTGCCGCGCGACCGGAGCGGCGGTATCGAGGTTATTCACCAGCAGGGGTGTCTGTTGCAGCGCGACCAGCCCCACCAGACCTTCGCCCAGTCCGATGTTGGCGTCGTGGATTGGCGCGCTTGAACCTGGCGAGAGCGCCTGACCGTGTTTTTCGCCTCCAGCCTGCCCTCGGGCTGGGGGAAACCCGCGCACGATCCGGGCGCTGTAGCGCCCGGTATCGATGTCGGACAGGTAGATTCGACACAAATCGAACTGGAGAACCTCGACAATACTGTCCGCAACTTGATTGAGAACCTGATCGAGGTCGAGTGTCGACGAGATCGTTTCCGTCAGCGCCGAGATTGTCGAGAGCTCCTGCAGGCGGTTATTCAACTGATGGTACAACCGAGAGTTGTCGATCGCGAGGAGCGCATGTGCGGCGAAGATGCTGAACAGCCGCAAGTCCGCGTGGTTGAACGGGGGAGTTGACCCGCTGCGGCGCACACTGAGCACTCCGATCACCGATCCGGCGTCGTCCTTCATGGGCACGATGATGGATGACGCGGAGGCGGGGTAGCAATCGGACGGAGGCATCGCGACTCCCGCAGTCACATCGGGTTCCTGGAGGAGCAGCGGCTCGCCCAGGTTGACCGCACTTGCGCCGGCGCCCTGGCGCAGGAGGACGTCCTTGGAGGCGGCGATATCCTCCAGGACGCCATAACTGGCAACGATCGCGAATTCAACGCCCTGCGGCAACATCAAACAACACGCCTGTGCGTCCATGGCCACGACGGCCTGCTCGGCGATCAGGTGCAATAATTCGTCGCTGCCCACCTTCTCGATAGCGCGGCCGATCTCGTAGACGGTGCTGACTTCGCGGATACGCCGTTCGACATGGCTTTTTGCGAGTTCGACTTCCTCGCGCCAGAGTCGCTGCTGGAGAGCGAGCACGGCCAGAGGAGCGAGGGCGCTTGCGATCGTTTGCCACCGGGCGGGATCGACGCCGGGTTCCAGTTCGGCGGTCCAGGCGCCCACCCGTTCGCCGTTCGTGATGATGACACGGGCGTGTATGCCGGATGGGGGCCGCTTTACGGGGACGAACGCCGGCTCCGGACCGGCAGCGCGCAGCGCCATCAAGGCCGCGTCGGCAAGCAGGCGCGACCCGTAGCGGGTGCGCGGGATGACTTCTCCGGAGCACTCCCACTCGTATACCGCACATTCCAATGCGCCGGATGCCTGCTTGCAGAGATCGTTTAGCCGCTCGAGTGCCCCTTCCGGGGGCTCAAACGCCTGCGCGGCTTTCACAACCAGTTCGGCAATATCGGGAATGAGCGATGGATTAGGCATGATTTGGGTACGGATTTTATCGACGCGATTGCACCTGTTGTCAAGGGAACTTTCGAGAGCGCTGAATGGAAATAGTATACCGCAGCGATTGTTCCGGTTGAGCGAGATTGCTGCGGCCGTTAACGCCGGCAACTCGCGGAAACTCTCCGCACAATCCCGGTTCACAGAGAAGCCACAACCGGCTATAATATCTGTTATGCCCTTGATCCCCATTGTCGGCCGCCGGAATGCGAAGACGCAGTTCGTGATCGCCCTGCTTTACACGGTACTCGCTCTCGGCGCTGTTACATGCGTCTACCCGTTCCTCGTGATGATGGGGGAGGCGGCGACATCGCAGTACGACCAGGCGGAGTTCCCCGTGATCCCGTCCTACCTCGTCTCGGACCGCAGCCTGTTCGCAAAGTTCGCCGACGATAAGTATGCCGACGACATCGCGATCATCGACGGCCAGTATGGGACGGACTGCGCGCGGGTGCAGGACCTGAGCCCGCCGAGGGGCCAGGCGCTCACATCGCCCGATCGCGTGGCCGACTGGAACGCGTTCTTTTCCGGCCTGCCGGCGCTGTTCAAACGGCCGGGGTTCGGCGGGATCCCGGGCATTGCCTACAGTCCGAACCCGCTTGCGGACCGGTACCAGAGCTATGTCGAGCGCAAGTTCCACTGGGACATCAACGCCCTCAACAAGGCGTACATGGAAGAGGACGCGGGCTTCTACACGGTGCTGCCGCCGGTGCAGTACGCGCAGTCCAACAAGCAGAACTGGCTCCCGATCCATGACCCGAAGACGGTCGACTATGAAGCTTTCCTGCAGACTCTGCCGGGCTGGTTCTGGTCGCCGATCCGCTGCGACGCCCTCTACCAGACGTGGCTCATGCAGAACGTCTATCCCGGCGGAATCGCCGACCTCAACCTGGCCTGGGGCACCCATTACGCCTACTTCCAGCAGATTCCTCTTTCCGGCCGCCCACCGTCCTCCGCGCTTCCGGCGCAGGCCAGGGACTGGGAGAGCTTTGTCCGCACGACACTGCCGATCCGGTTCCTGGTCGTCGACCGGTCCGCGACCGCGTCGTTCGATTCGTTCCTCCACGGCCGATACCACACGATTGACGCCTACAACCGCGCCTACAGGGCGCACGCGGCCTCGTTCGCGTCGATCGCGCTACCGGACGTCGAGGCGATGGTTCCGAACCAGCTTGGCGTGATCGACTGGGTCGACTTTATCAAGTCGGGCGCTCCGCTCGGGGCACTGACTGTCGACTCGCTGGAGATCCGCTACCGGGCCTACGCGCAGGCGCGGTACCACCTCACCGACGAACAGGCGGCCGTCTGCGAGCCACCGATCTACACCTCCGAGTTCGACTATGTCAAAGCCCATGCCTGGCAGCTTCGGTCCTACTACGCCTTTCGCAATTACGGGGTAGTGGGGACGTACATGAGCCTGCACGGGCGCGCGGTAACCGTGACCGCCATTTACTGCCTGTTGTCGGTGCTCGCGGCTCTGATCGTCAACCCGCTCTGCGCCTACGCCCTGTCGCGGTTCAACCTGAGCTATGCGCCGGCGCTCCTGATCTTCCTGCTGGCCACGATGGCCTTCCCAACCGAGGTGACCCAGATTCCGAACTTCCTCCAGCTCAAGGAGTTCGGGCTGCTGAACACGTTCTATGCATTAATGCTGCCGACCCTCGCGAGCGGATACTCGATCTTCCTGTTTAAGGGATTCTTCGACAGCCTCCCGAAGGAGCTCTACGAGGCGGCGATGCTCGACGGCGCCGGCGAAATCCGGATGTTCTGGTCGATCACCCTGCCGCTCTCGAAGCCCATCTTCGCTGTCATCGGCCTCGGCGCATTCACGGCCGCGTACGCCGCCTTCCTCTTCGCCATCCTGATCTGCCAGGACGCGAAGATGTGGACTCTGATGGTCTGGATTTACGAGATGCAGGCCGCCGGCGCCCCCATCTACGTCATGCTCGCCGCCATCACCCTCGCCAGCATCCCGCCGCTTCTTGTGTTCATTTTCGCCCAGAATACGATCATGAAGGGCATCATCATCCCGAGTTACAAGTAGTGGCCGCGACAGATCCTAAGGAAACCCCCTTTTCTTTTCTTGGCCCGTAAAGGCCTGTCGTGGGACAGGCCTGCGTGCGTCCGGATATCTTCGCCATCGTTTTGTCACATTCGGGTTGTATGCTCCGTCCAAGAACGACGACCGCGGTTGACGGGAGGACAACATGCCGCCAGATGTGATGCTTATTCAGATGGTAACCTGTATCGCATTCCTCGTGTTCGAGATCGTCGTCTTTCGTTGGGCGTGGACGGTCCAGGGACCACACAGGCACGCATGGCGAGTGAGTGCGTGCGCCGGCTTCACGTGCGGCATGGGATCGTTCGTCTACTACATCATACCGGATACACTCAGTGAGCAGATTACATGCAGCGCGATCTTTGCCGTGTTATGGATTCTCGTCTTTCGATGGGCCTGGAAAGTGCCGGGATCGCGCAAGAGCATATGGCGAGCGTGCGTGGCTGCCGGCTTCCTATGCAGTCTCGGCTTGTTCGCCCACTACATCTGGCCGACACCGTGGCGCTACTGGTCTACCGACGATTTCGATTATCGAACCAACCGCCGAACGGGGCTGATCGAACAGAACGACGGCACCTGGGTTCCCATGCCCGGGGCAACTGAAGCCGGTCTGCAAGAAGACGCTCGTCTCCCATACGAGAAGTAGCGAGGCTTCGCCTCAGACCGACAGGGTGTATGGACACATGGACACATGGACGCGATGGACGCTATGGACAACTACAAAGAGGAAGACAGGCACGGAGGCCTGTCCCACGATATGATCTGACGGAGCGGCGCAAGACTTGACTCACGGACAACAAGTTCGGAGATTCAAGGAATCTAGACGACGACGTCGACGAGGGTCGCGAGGTGGTTGAGACCGGGGCGGACGTGGTATAGTTTTGGGAGATTCCGGAAGGCCGTCGAGTCAGATCTTGTTTCAATCTTTCGTGGAGGAGAGGCTATGCCGATCGAAGACGAAAAGACGACAGGGGATGGACCTGTCGAGCAACCCCCCGCGCGCGTGCGAATCAGCAGACGCCAGTTCCTGATGACGGTCGGGGCCGCCGGGGCGACCACGGTGCTGGCGTCGACATTGCTGGCGCCGGCGCAGCACGGAGGATCGAGGACCCTGGCCGAAGTGCCTCCGGAGCCGGAGACGCCGGCGCACTACGGCAGCATAACGCTCCCCCTGGACGTCAACGGTCAGCGCCGTGAGGTCCGTGTGGAGCCGCGCACGACGCTGCTTCAGGCGCTGCGATACCACCTCGATCCCCCGCTGACCGGGACCAAGGAGGTCTGCGACCGCGGTCACTGCGGCGCGTGCACGGTCGACCTGGACGGCAGAACGGTGTACGCCTGCATGACGCTGGCGGTCGACGCGGCCGGCAAGAAGGTCACGACGATCGAGGGCGTCGCCCCGAGCCCCGACCGGCTGCACCCGATTCAGGCCGCGTTTGTCGACCACGACGCCATGCAGTGCGGCTTCTGCACGCCCGGATTCGTGATGTCGGTGAGGGCCTGTCTCGCAAAGAACCCGCACCCGACGATCGAGGACGTTCGACATGCCTGCGCGGGCAACATCTGCCGGTGCGGCGCCTATCCGCATATCTTCGACGCCGCTCTGGACGCGGCCGGTCGTCTCAACGCGAAGGGGGCCTGAATGGCGGACCCAGCGACAATACACAGGCACACGATCAAGGTCCCGAAGGTGGTCAACGGCTTCGAGCAGATGGTGGATGTCGAGGTGGACGATTCGTCGGGACTCAACTGGCCGAGCCGCGAGTCGATGGTGCTGCTCGACAAGCCGATGCGGAGGGTCGACGGGCCCGACAAGGTCACCGGCCGGGCCACATATACGCACGACGTGCGGCTGCCGGGGATGCTTTACGGGCGCATCCTGCCGTCGCCGTATCCCAGCGCCGTGGCAGTGAAAGTCGACACGTCGGCCGCGCGAACGATGCCGGGAGTCGCCTGTGTCGTCTCCAACGAGGGCAAGATTTGCCGGTACCAGGGCGACCCCGTGGCGGCTGTGGCCGCCGAAACTCCGGAGATCGCGGAGGACGCGATCCGCGCGATTCAGGTGACCTACGACATCCGGCGGCACGTGGTCGATATCACGACGGCCCGAGATCCCGACAGCCCCGCGATCTATCCGTCCGGAAATGTGCGCGGCGGCGATTCCCACGGCGACCAGGATGGTGTCAACGCGCAGATGGCGGGTTGCGCGGCTACGGCGGAGGGCGAATTCTCGACCCCGGTGCAGCATCACTGCTGCCTCGAAACGCACGGCGTCGTGGTCGACTACCGGGGAGAGGACTCGGCGACTGTCTACGCGTCGACCCAGGGAACCTTTTCCGTACCGGGCGATGCCGCGAACGCGCTCAATCTCGATGAATCGAAGGTCGTCTGCATTGTCGAGCACATGGGCGGCGGCTTCGGGTCGAAGAACGGCCTCGACCTGCCGGGATCGATCGCCTGCCAGCTTGCCCTGGCGGCGAAGCGGCCGGTCCATTTGATGTTGACGCGGTCCGACGAGTTTCTGATGGCCGGAAATCGGAGCGGGAGCCTGCAAACGCTCAAGCTGGGCGCGGACAAGGACGGTATCCTCGTGGCGCTTTTTGCGGACCAGCACCGTCTGGGCGGCCTCGGTCCGGGCGTTCAGAGGCCGCAGCCGTGGCTGTACCAGGTGCCTTATGTCTACCGCACAATGGATTCGGTCTTCATGAATATCGATTCCTTCCGCGCGTTTCGCGCGCCGGGCTGCCCGCAGGCGTCGTTTCCCCTGGAATCACTGCTCGACGATCTCGCCGCGAAGCTGAACATGGACCCGATCGACCTGCGCAACAGAAACCTGAAAAACCCGACCTATGCTCGCCAGCTTGCGATCGGCGCGGAGCGAATCGGCTGGGCGACCGGCCGCAACAAGACGCCGGGGGGCGGCCAGATTGGGCCGAGAAAGCGTGGGATGGGAGTGGGCCTCTCCGCATGGGGTGGGGGAGGCGGTCCGTCGTGTCAGGCTGCGCTCACGATCGGCACCGACGGGGCAGTCGATGTCTCCCTCGGCACGCAGGACCTGGGCACCGGCACGCGAACGTATATGGCGGCGATTGTCGCCGAGGAACTCGGCCTGGATCTCGACAGCATCGGGGTGCACATCGGCGATTCGCGGCTCGGCAGCGCCGGCGGGTCGGGTGGGAGCACGACAACAGCGTCGGTTGCGCCGGCAATCAAGGACGCGGCGACGAACGCGCGGACATCGCTGTGCGCCCGGATTGCCCCCGCGCTCGGCGCGCAGCCCGGGGAACTGACCCTGGCGGCCGGCCGTGTCATCGCGGCTAATGGAAAGTCGGTAACGTGGAAACAGGCGTGCTCGATGCTCGGGTCGACCGGAGTGACCGCGCAGGGACAGTGGCAGCCGGGGCTCTCGGACTCGGTTGTCCACGGCGCGCAGTTCGCCGAGGTCGAGGTGGATGTCGAAACGGGTCAGGTTCGGGTTCTCAAGATGGTCGGCGTTCAGGACTGCGGCCTGCCGCTCAACCGGACCGGAGTCGAGAGCCAGCTCAACGGCGGCATGATCCAGGGATTGGGTTACGCGCTGCTGGAGGGAAAGATAACGGACAGGCCCACCGGCTTGATGCTCAACACCAACCTGGAGGAGTATAAGGTGCCGGGGGCGCTCGAGATCCCGGAGTGCATCCCCATTATCGACGATGCCGACATGCGCGGCGTGATCGGCATGGCCGAGCCGGCGACCATCCCGGGAGCCGCCGCGATCGCGAACGCTGTCTACAACGCCTGCGGCGCGCGGCTGCGGTCGCTGCCGATCACGCCGGACAAGGTGCTGGCCGAACTGGGAAAGTTGAGTTGAGGCGAGCAGGACGCTTTGGAAACGGAATAGGAATAGGAATAGGATAGGATTTTTTTTGCAAGGATTAACAGGATTAAGAGGATTATCAGGATTACCTGGCAATGGGATTTCAGGATATTCTTAATCCTCTTAATCCTGTAAATCCTGCAAATCCTTGCAAAAAGGAATCCTGAATCCTGAATCCTGAATTCTTACGCTAGAAGTGAATGAAGAACAAGGGGGCGGGCATGAAGGCGTTTGCAATCGTGCATCCCACAACGGTTTCGGAGGCCGTGCACGAACTCCGTCAGGACGGCGCGCATGCAATCGGCGGCGGGCAGGACCTGCTGGGTCTGATGAAGGACTACATTGTCAGCCCGGACCGAGTTGTCGATTTGAAGCGTATCCCTGGCCTTGCTTCCATTGAGGCGGACAGCCGGGGCCTGCGTATCGGCGCGCTTGCGACGCTCACCGATATCGCCGAGCATCCCGCCATCCGCGCGGGCTACCCGGCGGTCGCGGAGTCGGCGGCATCGGTTGGCTCGGTCCAGATCCGCAATGCGGGCACCATCGGTGGGAATCTGTGCCAGCGCCCGCGCTGCTGGTATTTTCGCAATGAGCACGCGCGCTGTCTGAAGAAAGGCGGCTCACACTGTTACGCGGCGGACGACGATGGGGAGAATAAGTACCACGCCATCTTCGGTGACGGCCCGTGCCACATTGTCCACCCGTCGGACATGGCGCCGGCCCTGGTCTGTTTGGGAGCGGTGGCGCATGCAGCGGGTCCGGCCGGCCGGCGGGATATCCCCATTTCGGAGATGTTCGTGCTGCCGCAGGACGGGGGGATCACGCATGAGACGGTGCTCCGAGTGGGGGAGATGGTGACGGGTATCACTGTTCCGCCGAGCGCGCTGGCGTCCCGGAGCATCTATTTGAAGCTTCGGGAACGTGAATCTTTTGACTGGTCGCTGGCATCGGCGGCCGTTGCCGTGACGTTGTCCGGCGGCGTCGTGCGGGAGGCATCGATTGTGCTGGGCGGGGTCGCGCCGACTCCGTGGCGCGCGGGAGCGGCCGAGGCGGCCCTGCGCGGGCGGCCGCTGACGCCGTCGACCATCGAGGCGGCATCGAGTGCGGTGGCACAGGGGGCGGCGCCGCTGCCGCACAATGAATACAAGGTCGTGCTGGCTCAGGTAATCGCCAGGCGTGCATTGATGGTGGTCGCCCGCGGCGACCGTGTCGCCTACGCGGGCATGGAGGAGACGGCATGGACCGTGTAAGAGAGTACCCGTCGATAACGACACTCGCCCCCAGCCCCTATTGCCGGGAGCTGCGGAGCAAGAATTACTTTACACTGCAGTCCGTCCCGCTCACGGAGGCGGACATCCTCGATCACAGCAACCATTGCTGGTGCCGCCAGACGATGCAGGTCGTTGGACCCGACGGCGATCTCGTCATCCCCAGTGCCTGCGGGCCCGATCGGGCGTGCTATCGGTCTCACTGGGATCAGGAGTGAGATCCGGCGCGCCGATACGGTCGGACGCCAATTAGTGCGGGCACGACCTCCCCAATGCCCGACCGGCGATATCTCCCCCGGCGCCCGGCTGCGTCAAAACTTTTTTGCGATCTTCCTGGCAAAGTGTAACGGCATGCCGCCGTCTTCCTATGATACAGATGGAAGTCACCCTCCCGGCGCCCGAATAAGGCGCCATTCGTGCAAAGGTGTAGTCCGAGGGGGTGTGGCATCACGTTTCGTCAAAGGAGAAGGCATGCGCGCCCGCGGCGCCGCGCCACAAAGCTGTATGCGACTGAATGTGCTGCTCGACAACCGCAGTCCGATGCGGATATCCTACAATTATCAGGAATGCCTCGCGGAAATCGTAAACCAACTTGTACACGGCGCAAATGTGGCCGCCTGGACGATCCCCGCGAACAGCGGCGCGTCAGTCAAAGGACTCCCCCCGGTTGGCCGAGAGCAAACACGCCGGGGCGTCGAGCGCGACTGCCATCCGAATGCGCATACTCTCTCGGAACGACCGCGACTTGCATGGGGCGGGTTCGACGTCGACGTCCGGTGCAACGGTGACGGTCGTGAGATCGACGGCCGCCTGGTAGCACCACAATGTCACTTCGGGCGGCCTCTCTCAACGTCGTCCATTGCGGGCCGGCCCTGGGACAGCGGGTCGGGGCGGTTTCCCTGGGCGAGTTCGAGCTGCTCAACCTCGACGTTGGCCGGGCGTCGGCCCTATTCGGCGAATTGGGTCCGATCGTCCGCGGACTACGCTTGTCCGGGTCCGCGACTGCATTCTATCCCGCGGTCGGGCATGATTGCCATGGAAGACGACGACGTTCCGCGGCGGATACCCGTGAACCGGTTTCCACCGGAGAGCGACACGGCGCCGGTGGAAGAGGCTCCCCAGGCGAGCGCTCCTCTGGCACCCTTCCCGATGTACGTGTTCTCCTGGCTGCGCGGAAAACGGCTCCCATCGGGCCACAGGGAGCTGATCCTGGCGCCGGGCCTGGTCGAGTGGAAGATCGCCTCTCCGGTCCCGGGCTTTCTGGAATACTGCGCGGACATGCTTGCATCTCAGGATACCCTTCAGGTGGGCCCGCTGGAGATTCCGATCTACCACGTCTCCCCGCAGGAGACGCCGCCGCTCGGCGAAGTCGCGCATTTCACGTGCCTGTCCCCGATCGTGGCCGGCGGGCAAGATCGAGACAACCAGGATTACCTGCTCCCGAGTGAGCCGCAGGCGTTCTCGGAGGCGGTTCGTCTGAACCTGCTCCGCAAGCACCGGCAGCTCCACGGCCGCGCGCCGGCCGACCAGCGCTTCGTCCTGAGGTTCAAGCACGAGTATATGAAACGGGGCGCGCATTCCGGCGTGAAAATGATGCATTTCCAGGGTTCCACCGTGATTGGCGCTTACGCGCCGTTTACGGCATACGGTTCCCCGGAACTGATCCGAGTTGGTATCGAGTGCGGCTTTGGGGAGCGCAATTCGGCCGGATTCGGCATGGTCGACATTCGCGCTTAGCCTGAATTATTCACGAACATCTCAGATGACAGGCAGGGACGCCTGTCCCACGATAGGACATGAATAAGCCGGGATAGGAGCGTCCCGGCTCGGGTTCTTCGCGATGAGGAATCCGAGCCGGCAGTCCTATCCTTCGGTATTTGCTGGCCGCTTATGGAGCACGCTCTTCCTGCCTCGCCGCGGATTTCCCTTGCGCAACGACGGGCGTTCGGGTAATATGCCTCCCAACGGAGGGATCATATCGTGGCCAGAAACAAAGCCGTCTCAGCCCCACAGGCGCCAGTGGTCGCAGAGCCGGTGAAAGCGCCAATGTCGCGCGACAACAAGGTGCTTATTCTCATTGCAGCGGCGCTGGCTGTCGTGACAATCGGCCTCTACTGGCCTGTGCATACCTTCGGGTTCATGCCGTCCGACGACGAGCTTAACATTCAAACCAACCCGTATTTCCACCCGCTGACCTGGTCGAACGTGGCGTATTTTTGGAATCATCCCTTTGGCGCCCTGTACATACCTGTTTCCTATACCGTTTACGCGTTCGTGTGCCTCTTTGCCCATGGACCGCACGACTATTTGCCGGGGCCGTTCCATGTCGCAAACCTGGTCATCCATGTGATGAACACGCTGCTGGTTTACGCGATACTGCTTCGACTTGTGCCGAAGGCCTGGGCGGCGGGGCTGGGCGCGGCCCTCTTCGCGGTGCATCCGGTGCAGGTGGGGTCGGTTGCATGGATCACTGAGACCCGCGGTCTGGTAAGCGCGTTGTTTTCCCTGCTCGCAATTTTGGGATACGTGTACTACGCGCAATCGGCCCAGAAAGCGGCCTCTCGACCCGCTGCGAAATACGCCTCGCGGGCCGCGCAGAGACTTCGATCGAGAACCGAGCCGAAATCCCTGAATCTCGACCTGGTCTGGCTGGTTGGCTCGACTGCGTGCTTTATACTGGCGCTCCTGTCGAAGCCTTCCGCTGTGTCCGTCCCCATCATGGCGGCGGCGATCGACCTGTGGCTGGTTCGCCGCCAGCCCATGGATGTCGCCAAACTGGCGGGCCCGTGGGCGATCCTGGCCCTGGTCATTATCGGTGTCACGGGTTCCGCGCAGCCCGTGGAGACATTCCTTCAGCTTCCGCTCTGGCAGCGGCCGGTCGTGATGTGCTTCACCCTGGCGTTCTATACGGCAAAGGTGCTCGTCCCGTCGAATCTCGCCTTCGACTATGCCGATTCGTCGCCCTACGTGGTCACGCACCCGTGGTGCTATTGGGCGGCCCTTGCGGGTGTCGTGTTGATTGCGCTACTGGCGTGGCTGGGCAGGCGATGGCCGTGGGTGTGGGCTTGCGCCGCGATTTTCGCGGCCGTCATCCTGCCGGTTTCCGGGCTCGCCCCGTTCATGTACCAGGCGATTTCCACCGTTGCCGATCGATATATTTACCTGGCCATGCTGGCGCCGGCCCTCGCCCTGGCGATTGTCCTGGCGCAATGGCCGCGGGTCCCGGCTATCGCGACCGCGGGGTGTGTCGTGGTCGTCTACGGGATAGTGGCGGCCGTGGACCTGCCTTACTGGCACGACGAGGTTCGGCTCCTGACGCGCACGACGCAGGTGACTCCGCGCAGTTGGTTCGCGTGGGCGGACCTCGGCACTTACTATATGCGGACGCGCAATATCGATGCTGCGATGAAGGACACGAAGAAATGCCTGGCGATTTATCCTCACTTCAAGATCGCGCTCAGCAATCTGAGCGCGCTGTTGCTGGAACAGGGCGACATCAATGGAGCGCTTCAAACGGCTCAGGACGATCTGACCTCGTGTCCGGGATGCTGTTCAGGGGCCGTCCCCGCTGGCAGTACCACGCCCGTGACGTCTTCCCCGTCCAGGGAGACAGCGAACGGCTGCCGTTCGGGTCGGGGACCTTCGACTTCGTGACCTGCGCCAACAGCTTCCATCACTATCCCCGGCAAGACCGGGCCGTGGTTGAGATGCAGCGCGTTCTCAGACCCGGTGGCCGGCTCTTACTGATTGACGGATATCGTGATGCACCATGGGGTTGGTTCATTTACGACGTCTGCGTCACGTGCCGCGAAGGAGACGTGCACCACGCCTCGGCCCGCCGTTTTCGCGACCTGATGACCCGGGCCGGGTTACAAGCCGTTGCCCAGAAAGTTTTCCGCGGCTTTGCTCCGTTCCTGCTCAGTGAAGGCATCGTCCCGGAATCGATCCCGAGCATACCCGCCCCCCACTTCCGGGTCCGCGACAACATCTCCTCCGCGGTCGACGCG
>JBKQWH010000133.1:0-3517 GCA_052139635.1 Capsulimonadaceae bacterium | reverse complement strand
CTCGCTTCGGGCGCGCAATAACAACATCGAAATCGTTAGCACCGCTTGCGCCCTACTCGAGCCCGTACGAATTCGGCGCCGGTAAGTGCCTCGATCCTTCGGACCCGAGCAATCACTCCGTGGTATACTGTGAATGTGTGAACATCGCGACACGGCGGTTACACATCGACTCCCCACATTGTCATAAGCGCGTGGCGGGAGGTGCACTTGAACACTCGCAGTATTCTTAAGGTCCTGGTCATCGTATTGGTCCTGGTTTGCTCGGTCTCTCTGTTTGGCAAAACACACACAGTGTCCACGGAGCGGGTAATCCCCTACAGCGAGTTTCTGAGTTTCGTCAGCCAGAACCAGGTGGCCAGCGGGTCATTCGGACGCCCATCCAAGGATTTTTTCGAAGGGCGGCTGTTGTACGGGGGAATCCCATTCCAGGTTTACCTCGGCCCAGACCACGGGGCTAGCGACGCATACCTGGAAAGGCTCCTCTATGCCCACAACGTCAAGTTTGACATGACGCAGCCGCTCATCTCGGACGCGGTCAGCGCATTGCTCCTAACCGTCCTGATGCCGATCGTGGCTATCTTCTTGTTCTGGATGTTCGTCCTGCGTCAGACTCTGCGCGGCAGATTCCCGGTGGGCCAGGCGAATCCAAATCAACCCGGCGCCGCAACCATAACGTCGAGTTTGCAATCGTGTGCCTGCTGCCCGCATTATGGCGACTCTTCGGGTCATGCGCGCGCCAAGCGCCGATCGCGCGGACGAGGCGTCGTCGACAATGTCCGCGAGGTAGAACAGGCGGCGCCATAGATGTTTGCGGACCGATGCACTGGCTATCATCCGGAGAGCATGGTCTCCGGACGGCTGTTGGTAGCGCGAAGCCACAGCTCGCATGAGGACTTCCTCGGTGAAGGTGGTCGAGTTCGTTTGAAGGCGGCGATACGGCCGCGGTTCTAACATGCTGTGATCAAGGAATACCGTGGCCGGTCGCTGAACGTGCCGACGGACAACCTGTCTCACTCCCTGGCAGGCTCAATGCGCATGGACATGATCGCGCGTGATTCATGAGATTAACCAGTATGAGAGACGGCCTCCGGCACTGTTGATCGTGAACGACACGGGAGCACGTCCTGAACCGCGGGGCCGCGGAGAGTGCGCAATTGTTACTAGATTTACGAGGGAACATCCGTGAAAGACAAAACCAAACGGAATCCGAACGACTTCGGAGCATATCTCATAGCCGAGGCGCTCATTTCGGAGGCGCAGCTCGCATCGGCGCAGGCTCATGCGCATACTTCCGGTATCTCGCTGGAGCAGGCGCTTGTCGATCTCGAGATGCTCGGTGAGGAACAACTCACACGTGCTCGCGCCCACTACCTCGACATACCCTATGTCTGCCTGACGAACGTCGCGATCGACCCGTCGGTCATTGCCATGGTCGATGCAGACGAGGCGCGCGCGAGCCGGATCATCCCGATCGGAAAGAAGAGCGACGGAACTTTGCGCCTGGCCATGGCGGACTGGACGGCGGCAGACCGCGAAGCCGCCGCCGCCATAGCATATGCGCACAAGGTCCGCGTCGCGCCGGCACTCGCCACTGAGCATCATATCCTGCAGCTCATCGAGCGCTGGTATGCCGCCGCACCGGATGAGGCCGCGGCGAGTGTGGGTGCACCGGCGCGTGCCGAAACCCGTTCCGGGAAGGCTACGGAACTGGCCCGAGCCATGGCACCGGCGCGCGAGAGGGCAGGGGCTGGCGTTGCGGCCGGCCCGGGGTCGATGCGCGCCATGGCGGACATTCCCGCTCGCCCCGGTCCAGGCGGAGCCGGGGGACCGGGTAATCCACGCACTAACGTGCCCGCAATCCTTCCTCCAGGCCAAAACACCACTCGCTGGGCGCCCCCGGCTGCGCACACGGCGGCGGCCGCGGCCGGAGCCTCGGCCGGAAATAAGCGTGCATCGGACCTGTTTACCGGTCCCAGCGGCGCGGCCCCGGCCGCCGCGCGCGGCAACATGCCTAACGCCCAGCCGGACGCCATTGAAGATCAGCAGGTTGACCAGCCGATCGTGATCCAGTTCGTAAACCGGATTCTGGCCGACGCCATCAATCGCGGGGCGAGCGACATCCACTTCGAACCACGCCGCGACCGGCTCGACATCCGGTACCGTATCGACGGTACTCTGCATAACGTGGATAGCATCCGCCGGGATTTTCAATCCGCGTGCTGCTCACGGGTCAAGGTCATGGCCGAGATGAACATTGCCGAGCGCCGGGTGCCGCAGGACGGCCGCATTGCGGTGACCATTGACGGCCGTAGCGTGGACATGCGCGTATCGTCCCTTCCATGCCAGTACGGCGAATCCGTTGTCCTTCGAATTCTCGACAAAGGCGCGAGCAGGCCGTCGCTGGACCAGCTCGGATTCAGCGATCGAAACCTCAAGCTGATGAACAGCCTGATCCGCAAGCCGCACGGGATCTTCCTGGCTACAGGTCCGACCGGGTCGGGTAAGACGACAACGCTTTACGCCGCCATCCAGGCCATTCACACACCGGAAGTCAATATCATCACGGTCGAGGACCCCATCGAATACGACCTGGATGGTATCCGCCAGTCGAACGTGCACGAGAAGGCGGGCCTGACCATGGCTCGACAGTTGCGCGCCATTCTACGGCAGGACCCGGACATCATTTATGTCGGTGAGATCCGCGACCCCGAAACGGCGGAAATCGCCTTCCGCGCGGCGTTGACAGGACACCTCGTCTTCTCTACCCTGCACTGCAACGATGCCGCGGGTGCCGTAACACGCCTCCTGAACATGGATGTCGACCCGTTCCTGGTCGCGTCCTCCGTCGTCGGTGTTCTCGCGCAGCGCCTGGTCCGGCGTATCTGTACGTCGTGCGCACAGCCGATCACGCCCAATCCCGCCGAGTTGCTTGCCTTCGGGGTCGACATGAACTCGCCGGAGATGCGCAAGGCGCGGTTCATGATGGGTACAGGCTGCGAGGCATGCGATTACACAGGCTATAAAGGCCGCTACAGCGTACAGGAGTTGATGGCGATGGACGAGAATATCGGAAACCTTGTCCTCCAGCGAACTCCGTCCAATAAGATCCGCGCCGCCGCGATCGCTCACGGCATGCTCTCCATGCGTTCGGATGCCGCAAGCAAGGTTATGCAGGGAATCACCACATTCGAGGAGGCGGCCAAGCGCGTCTTCATCGATACCGGTGATAACGACCAGTTTGCCTAGGTCGCCACACACAATTCGCAATCGTCCATGATCCGGTTCAGTCCGAGGCGTCCCGTCTCGGACTGGTCACCCAAATTCCCTGCCTCAATCGCGCCTTCTCTTCGAGAACCAGCCAGCGAGGCTTCGCCTCAGACCGTCAAGCTTTATGGACATATGGACGCTATGGACGCGATGGACACCGTTCCCAGGATGGACTAGCCCTCTCTCCGTGGCGCCCCGCAAAACTTGACTCACGCACAACAAGCTCCGTGACTCGAGGTATCTAGCGCGG
>JBKQWH010000132.1:0-18262 GCA_052139635.1 Capsulimonadaceae bacterium | reverse complement strand
TTATTCGCGAACACCTCAGATGACAGGCAGTGACGCCTGTCCCACTATAGGACATGAATTATCCGGGCGCTGACCAATTCCACTTCTAGGAGGATAAATGAGGATTCTATCGATCATTGGGGCAATTTGCGTTGTTGCCCTTGCTTTTGCGTTCGCGGCCCGTGCCGACGATGCGACGGACTCCGACAACCATTCTGCCGTTGACGTCAAAATGGCTACCGACCTCTCGTTCGAGGACGGTGATTTGATGGCTCACACGGCCTATCAGAACGTCACCAAGCTGGACACTGACGCGGACAAGGACGGCGCGTACGGCCCCGTGAACAAGAGGTGGAATCGGACGCACGACGGCAAGTGGTACATCGAGCTGCAGCGGAACGGGGGTGACCTGATCGACGGCGGCGTGGCGACTCAGGATTCCGATGCCATCAAGCGCGGATTGACCATTCTGCAGTGGGGGTTCGATCGGGAGAACGATGATGGCGGGTTTAGCTGTCCGGACACGTTCCACAGCGCCTCATTCTTCGTCGAATCCGCGGCGCATGCGCTGCTGCTCCTCGAGGCCGCGGGACTCGATGGTCCGTACAAGCAACAGATCGACGAGATGAAAAAGAAACTGCGTAAGACCGGGCACTGGTTCATGGACCCCGACGTCAAGAGCAAGGGGATCGAGGGGGACGCGCCGTTTACCCATCGGTGTTATCTGCTGGCAGCGGCGCTTGGCGAGACGGGTGTGCTGTGCCACGACAGAGATCTGATCCGCGAATCGGAAGCGTATGCGCGAGACGGAATCTCGCGGCAGGACGCCAGCGGATTCAATCCGGAAAATGGCGGATACGATTCCAGCTACCACGCGGTGGGGGTCTGGTATGCCGAGCGCTACTACACGATCGCGGCGCCCGCCGATTTGAAGTCGGATCTACATGACATGCTGCAGAAGGCGGTAGCCTGGGAAGCGACCCGAATCGAGCCCGACGGCAAGGTCAATACCGAGGGGAACTCGCGGGTTGACGGATCCGATCCGGAGAGCGACCGCACCGGCAAAGCCAAGGCTCCAGCGGTGGGACAGGTGATTCGCTGCTTCGGATACTGGGCTCTCATCTCGGGTGACTACTCGTACAGCGATCTGGCGAAGAAGGTGGCCGGCGCCTACCGCATGGAAGATTGATCGACGGGTGGTCGCATGATCCTTGTGCTCATAGTCCATTCATCCTGTCCGCGGAGTAGAAGTGGCGCCGGCGGGTTGAACGACGTTAGTGGTCTTCGGGTTCCGGCGCAAGGTCGAACCGCAGGATCTGGCCATGGGCGCCGCCGATCAGGAACTGAGATTCGGACAAGGCGGCGATGGCGGTTGCGCGGAAGGGGAGGCGGGCTGACGCCATCCGATTGCCACCAGCGCCGTCGAACAGGCCCAGCATACCGTCATCCGTGGCAATCGCGACCTGAGTTGTCGACGGCGTGAAGGTTACTGCGGTGGGAGCGACGGGGTAGGGGCGTGCGGAGGGCAGGGTAATCGTGGTGAACGCTTGAGGCTGCGTCCCATAGTGGAGGAGTGTCCCCTGTCCGGGACCGATCAGCACAAGCGCAGTCCAGTCCGGCACCACCGCCACCCTTTGAAACCGGGTAAACGGATCGATCTGGCAGTTATTGAACCACGCGACGAGAGCCTCGACGACGGGATGGGCGCCTTCCGCCGGCAACTGCGTCGACAAAGCCGGCCTGTCGCTCATCGTGTCATAGTCGTCCACGGACCCATCGGCAACAAAGGACAGCAAATGTGTCCCGCCCGGGACGGGTATCAGCCGGACGACTTTCATTCCGGACGACTTCAGCGAGCGGGAGGCGCCGGAGGCGATTTCGACGATACGGATCTGTCCGTCGGCCCCGGCGCAGGCGATCCGGTTGTCCGGGAGGGGCGTTGCCGTTGTCAGCCCCGCCGACACGTCCGCGAGGCGGCGCAGGGGCCGGCCGGAGGGAAGCTCGATCAACTGCACTGCCCCGGCGCGCGTGGCGGAGATACCCTGCTTCATTCCCGGCAGCGGCGCAACGCCAACGACGGCTCGATCCGGCAGTTGGTCCCAGCCGTCGAGGGATGTCAATCTGGCGGTGTCGCGGGCCGGCGGCCGGCCCGACTTCGTTCGCCACAAGAACGTCCGGTACTGGTCCGGATAGGCCAGGTCGCGCCGAAGTAAGGTCTCCAGATCGTGGCAGCTCAGAAGGGACGGCGCGCCCGGGCCTCGGCCGCATTGCGCCACGCGCAGCGTCGGCGGGTAAAACGCGCTGAACTCGGCCTCCTCGACCTGGGGGGCGGTCAGCAGCCATTCCAGCACGCCGTGCCACTCGATGGGAAGGATCGGCCCGTACGCCGTTGCCCAGGCCCTTAAGAATGCTCGCGTGTGCTGCTCCGACGCGCCCAGTTTGGCGTGAAACGCGGCGTGGAAGAGAATCCGTTCGTAGAGGAATCCGGCGAAGGACGGGGCAAGCACGGTGGCCGAACCGCCGGGGGACAGCAACACGACCGGCGTGCCCGCGGAGTGCTGCCCCTCCGGCCACCACGCAAAGAGATCTCCGGCCTCGTTGTCGGCAAAGGGCACGAAGCCGGCTGCGTCGGTTAGCCCCCGCTCATACTCAACGATCCGGCTCAGGGACCACCAGCGAAGCCCCGTTGGCATGGGAAACGCGTGAGATGTGGTAATCGCGCCCGAATGGCTCAGGGTGCGATATGCGTCCGGCAGTGAGAAGTCGAAGCGGGCTTCGATCTGAGCGCGCACGTCGATGACGCGAGTATTGTAGTGCTTCGTCTCACTCATGCGGCTCCTCCCTCCCCGTGGACGACGCCGTGAACTTCGCCGCGCGCATCCCCGATGAGGTAGACGCTCTCGCTGATCGCGCAGCAGGCGCTGACCGGATCGGGAAATTCCCATGCGGCCAGACGTGAACGGCCGCCGATGTCCCAGAGCGCCGCCGTGCGGTCGGCACTGCCGGTCAGCGCGAGGGTACCCGACGGAGTCAGGCACAGCGCGGTAATGGCGGCGGTATGGGCGTCGGCAATCGTATCCACCGGCTCGCCTGTGCTGTTGTCGACGATGATGAGGGCATATGTCGATCCGGAACCGGTGTCCAGTGTGGCGCAGCATACCGTCCGCTGACCGTCGGGCGTGACCGCTATCTTGCCCCGGCGGACGCCGTGCAGGGACGACGAATTGTCCTCGCCGGTGGCGAGTTCCCAGCAGTGCAGGCTGCCGCTGCCGGCCATGGACAGCATCTGCGGGCCGTCCGGCATCAGGCAAACACTCGTAACCGGACCTTCGTGCGGATACAGTCGCAGCAACGTACCGCTTGCCAGATCCCATAGCCTGGCCGCGCAATCGATGCCGCCCGAGAGCAGATACCGCCCGTTGCGGGAGACATCGAGGGCCAGGACCGCGCCGGCATGCGCGGCGAATCTCGCCATCCTGACCGGTTGGTCGAAGTGCACCGCGGTGCCGGAGATTGTGTCTGCCGCCGGGTCCGGGTAGTCAGCCAGTATGATTTCTCCGGCCGTTGTACCGTAAGCGATTCGGGTTGCTCCGCCGCCTGCGTCCCAGGCGCGGATTGTGGAGACGGGGTCGGGGGGACCGGACATCGGCGCATCCGGATCGCTCGGAGCCGTTTCGGGGCCGGACGACCATGGCGAGATCCGCGCTCCGTCGAGCGCGACCGACCACTTCCGCAGCGCACCGCCTCGTCCGGCCGACAGGGCGCCCGGGCGGCCAGGGAGGGCGGCGATGCCGCAGACGGCGCTCGAGTGCGGGCGCCCCTCGCGATTGCGAGGTTGTCGAAGGGCGTCCCAGACAATCCCGACGCCGTCGCGGCCCGCACTGACCAGACGGCCGTCTGGCAAGTAAGCCAGCGCGGTAATCGGTTCCGAGTGCCCAACGAGGGTCCGGAGGGCACGGTCGGCCTCGATCTCGTAGACGCGGACGGTAAGGTCGTCGAGTGCCGTCGCCGCCATTCGACCGTCGGCGGTGATCGCCGCGGCCAGGCAGCGGGCAGGGGGTTGAACGTCGGCTGTCGGGTCAGCTTCGGTATCGAAGACGGTGCAGCGTTCACTTGCGCCGGTGTCCAGGTTCCACAGTCGCAGGGTTCCGTCCCATCCCCAGGAGACCAGGCGGTTTCCGGCCGGGAGAAACTGGGCGCCGATCGCCGACCAGGTGTGACCGTACAGGGTATGGATGCGTTCGCCGGTGTTCACGTCCCAGACAATCACGGATCCGTCGGCCGATGCGGATGCCACGCGGAGGCTATCCGGTGAAAACGTGCAGGAATTGATACGGCCCGTATGCCCGCTGAGTGTCCGGATGACACACTTTCTGCGGAGGTTCCACACGTGCACGTCGCCGGTCATCGAGCCGCTGAGGAGGTATTTCACACCGGCGTGAATCGCGAGGCTCGTAACCGGCGCGCTGGAAATGGGTGCAGTGCCCACTGTGCCCGGCTGCGCGGTATCGAGAGTCAGGTAAGAATATGCTCCGGCCAGGTCCCAGAGCATGATCTTGCCGTCGTCGCCGGCCGACGCCGCGAGGGTGGAGTCGCGCGCGACGCTCACGCAGCGCGGGCGTGCAGCATGGCTGCCTAATACGGGCAGCGCCGACCCGGTTGCTGCGTCCCAGGCGCGAACGGAGCGATCGAACGAGACGCTCAGGATCGCCTTGCCGGAAACGGCCACACCTTCTATTCCGCTGCCATGTCCTTCAAGCCTGAGCACGGGAATCAGATGTCCTTCCGATAATTCGAGTTTTGCCCCAGTGCAACTCAAAACCAGGCCGCGGGTCTCAGGGGACGCGCAAGAATGAGTGCTTCGTTCCGTCAGTTTCGATCGGCTGCGCCAAGAATCCTTCTTTTCTGGCTCGAATTTCGGATAATGCAGCAAATGTCTGCTCGTGGAGCAGGGTGGGGACGAGTGCGGGGCCATTCCGGGGACGGACATTACGCGCTCTGCCAGCGTGGATTATTCAGGTAATTACGCACGGTTGGTAAGACAATCGTTCAGGGTGTCCTGGAGCGGCGAAGGTGGCCGCAAGTCACGGGTAGCCGCGAAGGTCGTCAAGGATACCACGGGCGAAACGCTCAAGCCCAACGTTCAGCAGTATGTCGAAGTCGGCTCGTGATTTTTGAAACCAACAATGTTATCCGATCGAGATCGTGCGTCCAGCAGCATATTCAGCCATCCCCTCGTCGTAGAGGGATTCAAGTACATCTTTTGATGCCGAGAATTGAGCCTGCCATGCAATCTCGTCCTTAGCCTCAAAATCAGTAGCGTCACCGCAATCACGCGCCGAATCGGCCGTGCTGGCGGATTTTGTCCGCTGAGAGACTGCGGTTCTTTCGATCCACGGAGGCAACTGACTTACACCGCTTTCGCCCACGACTATTGACCCGAACGGGTTAGATTGTGCCATGGTGTTACCTCCCTCTTGCCTATTGACACGTGCGTACATACATGTTATATCATAACCTCGATGTTGCACGAACCGCGCGGTATCGGGTACAAGTCGCAAGCTGTTTTCCATGTGTCGTAATTGCCATTATTTACGAAACCTCAGGTGACAGGCGGGGACGCCTGTCCCACGTTAGGAGATGAATAATTCGGACTAGGGGTGTGCGAGACGCTCGGCGACATTGACGACGTGGTCGGCGATCCGCTCGATGTGGTGGCCGACGAAGAGGAGGTACGAGGCATCCACGTTTCGGACTACCTTTTGTGCCATGGCCTCATGCAGCCGGTTTTCAAAAACGGCCAGGGCGTCGTCGACCGCGTCGTCGGACGTGATCACAGACTTTGCGAGCTCTGCGTCGTGGGCAGCGAGCGCTCGAATGGTGTCTTGCAGCATGGCGTGCGCGAGATCGCTCATGTGTAGCAGCTCGGCGGTCATGTCGCGGTCGGCCGCGGACAGCTTGCGCGCGATCTTCGCGATGTCGACGCTGTGGTCGCCGATGCGCTCGATATCGGTGACGGAATTGAGTACTACACTGATCAGGCGCAGGTCCCTCCCGACCGGCTGCTGCAGGGCGATGAGTTCCATGCAGCGACTTTCGATCTGGACGTTCAGGGCATCGACAACGTCGTCCGAGCGCAGAATCTGCGCGGCGAGGTCGCAGTCACGGTTCTGCAACGCCAGCATGGCATCGCCGAGCATCTTGTCGACGTGTTCGGCCATCGATGAGATGGTCGCCTCGAGGGCATCGAGGTCATGATCGAAATGGGTACGCACCATTGTCCCAGTGTCCTGCCCGCTCAAGGTCGAGCTCGCAAAAGCGTTAGTGGAGCGGGACGACATTCGCGTCACCGTTGAGAGCCGCTACCAATGAGTCCGACGGATTGTCGGTAGTACCGGGTCCGGCCATCGAAACGATCAACCCGTCGAATTGCGTCCGGGGTATTCGTTCCGGTGATCCTGTCAGAAACTCCGCGAGCATGCGGATCGAGTCGCGCTCGATCCCGCAGATCATATGCTTCCCACGACGCTTGATCTGTATGAGTCCGGCTAACCGCATCTCTTTGAGGTGGTGAGAAACCTTGGCGGTAATCTTCTTGGAGTCGGAGACCGCCGCACAGACCTCACTGACTGTGGGCCCGACGTGCATCCACTGCTCCTCGCCGTCCTCGACCGTAACCGGCCAGCAGCGGTCACGCAGATAGCGGAATATCCGCAGCCGTGTCGGGTCGCCGAGCGCCTTGAACGCGATGGCGATCTCCTCTTCCAGAGTTGTCTTGTCTTTCTTGGCCATACTATCACATTTCGCACATTGTTTGAATATTATGGCATGAAGTTATCCGTCTGTCAAGCAGCGTTTTTGCCTCCGATATTCGCAAGTTCGAGCCGGGTACAATTTCGCCGCATGAGTTCCCATATGACACATTCGAGGTTACGCGCATCGGGTGCGGTTCTGTCGATTGCGATTGTTGTGATCGGTTGCGGCGGGCGCCGGCCGGAGCGACCGCCTCAGGCTGCCAGGTTCGCCGGGCGGTCTCCCAGTGGGGTCGGGGAAGCAGGCCGGGCCGAGCTGTCCGCGAGGATTATCGACGGCTGGGAAAAGCCGGTGATGGGGCGGGCCGAATCGCTGTCGGATATGCGTCGCGTCGTTACCCGGGTAGCGCCCCTGGTCGAGGAAGCGTCGATGCAGCCGGGTGTGGCCGGCGGCCTGGCGTCGATGGCGTCGACCGACGGCGTCGGCGCCGAGGAGGAGCGCCGGCGCTGGGTTCACATGCTGGAGGCCGACATCCTGGTAGAGTCCGGCGGCGATCCTGACGCGCTCTCGTCCGCTGGGGCGGCAGGCGTGGCGCAGTGGATGCCCCGGACAGCTATCCGAATCGGCCTGCCAGTGAACCTGGCGGAGTCGGATCGGCTGACACGGATCTTGAAGCCGCTGCAGTGGCGTGCCGCGTGGCTTGCCTACGACATCCGGCCCGACCGCGGGCCGATTCCGGCCGGGGCGCCGCAAGTCTCGGTCGCCGCCGCGAATCGGGAGCTTCCCGCACTGCGGGAACACATTGCCGTCCTGCGTGCAAAGCGAGCCGGCCTGGACGCTCGCTACGACCCTCGACAGGCGATTTTCGCGCAGGCGCGGTATCTGATCGGCTTGCATGACCGGTATCCGAGCCTCGACTGGCTGTTTCAAGCGTATCACGGCGGGACGGACGGCGTCGACCGTTTGATCCGGCTTTACACAGGTCCGTCGTGGCCCGGGTCGAGTGTCGCGGCAATCCGTACGGCCGGGCCGGCCGGGCGGTTGTCCTACGAGGACGTCTTCTTTACTTGCGATCCGATTACCCACCCGGCGGCGTTCCGTTATCTTTACGGACGCGGCGACGACCACCGGTTCTACTGGTGGAAGCTGCGAGCGGCTGAGCAGGCAATCGACCTTTATCGAGAGAATCCCGAGGAATTCCGGCGGAAATGGCTCGCGCTGGCTCCGGGTCGCAATATCGACTCATGCTGGTACCCGGCCGGCGGCAATCTGAGTCTCCGGGCCGGGCCGGCCATCGATGCGGGCCTCGCCCACGGCACGCTTGTCGACGCGGTCGGGTCGGGTATCGTTCCGGCGGATGGGGGACCCCGCGTTGCGCTCCGGCCGGGTGCGGCGGCGGCCCTGGCGCTGGTGGCGCGCACTTTTCGGGAATATGGAGGCTCTGACCCGCTTACGGTCCGTGGAGCGCTCTCCCTTGCCGAGATCGAGCGTCGACGCCGCGCCTTTCCGCAAAAGCCAGCGCTCCCCGACCCTCCTTTACCGGACTTACCGCCTCGAATGCGGCCGTCGATCGACACCCATGCCACCGGTTTGGTGTTCGATCTGCTGCCGCCGCGCGACCCAACCCAACGCAAGATTCTCGAATACGCCCTCGACACCTTGCGGGACCGCGGCGCAATCTGGTACTACCGCGAGACAAGCCCGGGGGACACGGCTCCGCACTATCACGTGGTGCCTAAGCCTGGAGATCGTTGACAGGGTGGCTATCGCAGGAGGAAGTACCCAGTCGCTGTGGCGGCGGCGCCCGCAAGGAGGCCGAGGGTCAAGATGCGCTGACGTGACGCGATTGCTCCCACGAGCGGGAACAGAACGCAGAAGGCTACGCAGGCAAGGGCCCGGCCATGGGTCCACCGGAATAGCATTGCCTCCATGCCGCCTAGGAGCGCACAGACCGGCATCGTGAAAAAGCCGAAGAGAAAATGGGCGACATGCTGGCGTTTCATGGATGGAGAATGGCAAGCCGGGGACCCGGACAATTGTCCCGGTCCCCGGATAATCGACGTTGTCAGATAGCGGAGCGATGACCGCCCCGGTGAGCACTCGCGCCTATCGCTTCAGGTTATAGAACGCCGCCAACCCGCCGTAGACCGCGGTGTCACCCAGCGACTCCTCGATCCGGAGAAGCTGGTTGTACTTGGCAACGCGATCGGTACGTGCCGGGGCGCCGGTTTTGATCTGGCCGGCATTGGTTGCTACGACGATGTCGGCGATCGTGCTGTCCTCGGTTTCGCCAGAGCGGTGGGAGACGACGGCTGTGTAGCCGGCCCGCTTGGCCATCTCAATGGCGGAGAGGGTCTCGCTCAGGGTGCCGATCTGGTTGACCTTGACAAGGATGGAGTTGGCCGTACCCGTGTCGATTCCGCGCTGGAGGAACTTGGTGTTTGTGACAAAAAGGTCATCGCCAACGAGCTGAACGCGGTCGCCGATGCGCTGGGTGAGCTTGAGCCAGGTGTCCCAGTCGTCCTCCGCGCAGCCGTCCTCGAGCGAGATGATGGGATACTTGTCGATGATGTTCTCGTAGTAGTCGACCATCTCGTCCCCGGTCAGGCTGCGGCCTTCGCCCTTGAGGACGTACTTCCCATTCTCGTAAAACTCGGACGCAGCCGGGTCCATGGCGATGTAGATCTGCTCGCCAGGCGAATAGCCGGCCTTCTCGATGGCCTCCAGGATGACCTTGATGGCATCCTCGTTGCTCGGCAGGTTGGGAGCGAAGCCGCCTTCGTCGCCGACTGCGGTCGAGAGGCCCTTCTTCTTGAGGACGCCCTTCAACGCGTGGTAGACTTCGGCGCCCATCTGCAGAGCCTCGGAAAAGGACGACGCGCCGACCGGCATGGCCATAAATTCCTGCATGTCGACATTGGAGTCCGCGTGTTTGCCGCCGTTCATGATGTTCATCATCGGCACAGGAAGCTGGTGGGCGTAGGATCCGCCGATATAGCGATAGAGGGGAAGTCCCAGGCTCTTCGCGGCCGCCTTGGCCACGGCGAGGCTGACTCCCAGGATCGCGTTCGCACCAAGCTCGCCCTTGTTCTCGGTGCCGTCGAGTTCTATCATCAGTCGATCGATCGCAAGCTGTTCGGTGGCGCTGAGTTCGATCAGTTCCGGCGCGATCTTTTCATTGACGTTATCGACCGCCTTGAGGACGCTCTTGCCGCCGTAAAGCGACATATCTTCGTCGCGCAATTCGACGGCCTCGTGGGCGCCGGTGGATGCGCCGGACGGGACGCTGGCGCGGCCGAGGGTGCCGTCCTCGAGGTAAACATCGACCTCGACCGTGGGGTTGCCACGCGAGTCGAGAATCTGGCGGGCCTGTACATTGGTGATCGCCGTGGACATGTTCTCATTTGCTCCTTGATTATTATGATTAGTGCGGACACAACAAAAAAATAAGGCCAACTTCAGACGTGAACGCCTGAACGACGGCTTGACATGGCAGTGCGGAAGCAGTATTATACCCGACCCGTTAGCGCAGTGTGTTGGATTCTTGTTCGATAAAGGCCAGAATCTGATCCCGGTAGGGTGAGTGCAGCGCGAGCGCAATCTGAGTTTCGAGCAACCCACGGGGTATGCCCATGTCGAACTGTTCGGAATCGAGTTCCGCCAGCACATATTTGCGCTGCTCGGAAAGAAGTTTCTGAGCCGCCGCGAACTGGATCTCGCCATTATGCCGGATATCGTTATCAATGAAGTACTGCAGGCAGTCGAAGATGTCGGCGGTCAGGCAATGCAGCCCGTAGATACAGAGATACTCATCCTCCCCGAGGCCGGGGGTACGCAGATTCTCGCGGGCGTAGTCGGCCGTGGGTTTCTCGACCAACCGCTTCATAATGTACTGGGTGGGATTGCTGCCGGCGATTGGCTCCCCCGCGGCGGTGCCGTAGCGGTGGATCTGGTCCTGCGGTTCGCGCATGACGGAGGATACCGGCGCCTGTGCGGACTCGTACGCCGCGATGATCTGGTGGATGCCATTCGTCTTGCCGGGCAAGTTGACATGATCGCCAAGCAGGAGAACGAAGGGCTCGCCGCCGGCCCACTCGCAGGCCTGGTACACGGCGTGACCGTAACCTTCCTGCACTTCCTGGACGATCACCGTCAGGCGGGTCTGGATATCCATGAGCTTGTCGGAAATGGCAAACGCCCAGTCCTTCCCACGGAAGTGGCCATTCTGTTGTTCCTTGGTGAGACTGCGGAAGTGATCCCGAATGGGCTGAGCGTTGAGAGGGTTGGCGATGACGCAAAACTCTTCCAGACCGGAAGCGAGAGCGTCTTCGAGAATGATTTGCAGCGTGGGCTTGGTATACCCATCGGTGTCGACCATCGGGATCAGCTCTTTTTGAACCGTAATCGTGGCCGGGTACTGACGGGTTCCGGCGCCTGCCGCCGTGATGACTGCCTTTCGAACCGATGCCATAGTGCGGTATTACCCTCTTACTCCGTTGATTATGCAGACGAAATTATGTGGCCCTGCGACGCGTTTGCCTCGTTGGACGGCGAAACCGGCCGGGCGGGCAGCGGGCAGCACACGGTTCCCGGAGTGCTTCGGCGCAAGCGCATGCAAGGGTTCACAAGTCGATCTATGCCGGTAGTTCGGTGTAAACGCCGCCGTTCGATCGCCTGGTCCCTCCTTCGCCGCCGCGGCAACGCGTGACGCTCGAGCCGCTTGACGGCAACCGCCGTCCGCTTCACCCATGTCTATTGAAGCAAAAAGGAAGCCAACCTGCGATATTTTGCAAGGTACTGCGAATAATTCGGGCTAACGCCCGGGGCGACTGCTGATGATTATAGCCTAAAGAGGCGCCGGGTGTCAAATCCAGCGCCGTTTGCCCGCTTGGCTCGGTGTGGACGCGATGGGCGTTATGGACATATGATCACAGGCGCCAGTCCGACGATAGGATCAGTCGTGGCAGGCAGAGTTGGATGAATACCGTCCTTACGGCCGCATGGTGGATTGACGTACGCCATACTGCACACCAGGGCCAGGCAGAGCGCGCCGGCGACGGCGCCGGCGTCGTTGAAGAGCAGGCAGAGGAGGGCGCCGGCGAGCCCGGTATCGAGGAGGGTGCGGGTGCTGACGTGATCGGGCGCCTTGCGGCGGAGGGCAGCGGCGCAGGCGAGGCCGGCCCAGACCGGGACGGCCCATGCACTGTGGACGAGGAGGCCCATCTCGACGGCGAGCTTGCGCCGGACGATATCAAGCGCTTGACTGCCTCCCCCGTGAGCGATGAGCGTCCAGGCGCCCCCCAGGTGGGACTGTGCGCCCGGGACCCGCGATGCGTCGACCGCGGCCATGCCGAGGAGCAGGACCATTGCCGCTCCGACAGCGGCGACGACGCGGCCGGCGCCGATGCAGGCACCTCCCGCTAACGCCAACCCGATTGCCCCCATCGACGCCACCACGATGACTCCCCCGGCTTTAGCGCCCATCGACGGCCACCCGGTAACCATCACCACGACGAGGATCGCCGCGATGGTTGCGTAGCGCTGTCGCCCGGAAGCGGCATGCTCATCCAGGGCTATGAGCATGGCACCCGGACGATGACCGGATGTGCACCCGAGCGCCACGGCGAGCGCTCCCGCGAGGGCGCCCATGGCCTCGTTGCCCATGCCGTAATAACGGGCGCCCTCGATGGCGGAGTAGCCGAGGAGGGACCGCTGCATCCACGGGCCGCCAAGGGCAGCGTCGACGATGAGCAGGAGCCCGAGCGCGGCACACGCCCCGAGCACGAAAAGCTGCGCCCGTCCGGCCCGGGCGGCCAGGAGTCCCAGCAGCAGGAGCACCGGCGCGATCACGGCCAGACTGAGTGTCGACCACGAGGCAGCCAGTGCCACGACCGCGGCGGGTCCAACGGTCGCGAGCCACTCGGCTCCGCGCTGGCCGGAAATCGTCCTCCACAGCATGGCCGCGAGGGCGACGCCGAGCAGGACGGCGACAACGGGAAGGACCGCCTGACCACGGCGCTGGTCCAGTGACTGTGCCCGGATCGCCTCGAGAATCGCAACCGCATCGACGGCCGGCTGAACAGTCACCGGCCTGTCGCCGGTGGGAGCAGGCGGCATCGTTACGCCGAACGCATCCGCGACCGTCGCGGCGATGTCGACATTGGCCGCAAGCCCCGCCCGATGTGTCGACGGCGACCGCAGCAGTCCGGCCGGTATCCCGGCGCCCCAGAGCAGCACCGGCGCCAGCCGGTCCTGGCCGGCATAGGCATTGTCGTTGACGAAGGGAGAAAGTACCAGCAGGCGGCCGTGCCGCAGCCGGACGACGTCGGCAAGTCCCGCCAGCCGTCTTTCAGCCGTCGCCATGTCGCCGCCAAGGTCCACGATCCAGCATCCGCTTCTGGCCGACATCATTGCGTCGTTCGTGGACACGCGGACCGTCCCGCTGCCGGTCGTCGCAAAGAGGGCGGCCCAATCCGACTGACCGGTCGTCGATGCCTCGACGGCCGTGACCTCGATACCGTGCGTGGCCAGCGTATCGGCCAGGTTTCCGAGTCGAAGGGCGTACCCCAGTCTCGAGTTTGCCCGCAGCACCCGCGGCCAATCCGGATCGACCCAAACGTGCTGACCGGGAGGGGGCATACCCATTCTGCGCTCGTAGAGCTGTCCGGCGGTCGGACCGAATCGGGTCGGGGACTCCGGCGGGTAAAACTGTGTCGCTGCGACCACAGCCGCCGCGCGCCCGCCGGACGCCAGCGTCATCACCGCGGCTGCCTGAGGTTCTCGAAGATGGTCGTTTGCCATCCGCGCCGTCCGCGTATTGATCAGCCCCACCGCGCTCGACGCCATTAGCGCGTGCAGATTCGGCGCGTTCCCGTCTCGCCAGTCGCCAAGCGTCGTTCCCGGCATCAGCGCCACAACGACAAACGGCGCCGCAGCGGGGCTGGGCCGATCGGCGCGGACGGCGCCGACTGTCAGAAAGAGCGCAAGAGCCAGCGGGAATGCCTTCACGATTGATAGTCTACCTGTGCGAGCTGGCAAATGCCGAATAGTCCAGCGGACGGCCCTTCCAACCCATCCCCGTCGCCGATAGATAACGTCGAAATGGGCGTTTGCGGTCCCGGCGGTGGTGCCGAGGGAGACGGACAGGGGCGCCTGTCTCACAAATGGAGTTGTCGCGGGCGATTAGCAGCTCTTGACTGGTTCGCGGCCTGTCGAGCGAAGCCGGAGCCAATGGTCGACTCCGCTCGACAGGCTGCGGGTAGGTTGTCCGCTAAACAGCGCCGTGCTGGAAGTCGGCGTACTGGACCATGGCGCCGTCGACGTAGATTTGGGATCCGTTGATGTAGTCTGCGTCCGGGCTGGCCAGGAAGGCGACAACGTTGGCGACGTCTTCGGGCTTGCCGATTCGGCCCTGGGGGATCTTGGCTTCCAAGAGCTGGCGCAGCTCCGGGTTCCCCCAAACGTCCTTGTTAATCGGCGTGGCGATGGCGCCCGGGCAGACGGTGACGGCGCGGATGCCGAATTCGGCCAGCGCGACGGACATGCATTTGGTGAGCATCGACAGCCCCGCCTTTGCCGCGCAGTAGTGTGCGAAGTGCGACCAGGGGATGGTGTCGTGCACGCTGCTAATGTTGATGATGATGCCTCCGGTCTTGTTCTCGGCCATCCAGCGCGCGGCGGTCTGTCCCACGATAAAGGGGCCCGTCAGGTTGACATCGACCACGCCGCGCCAGACGTCGACCGGCATTTCGAGGAAGGGATGGTCGTTTTCGTACCCAGCGTTGTTGACCACGATGTGGATGCCGCCAAGCTCCCGTACCGTCGTCAGGATGTCTTCCTGGATGTCACCGGCATCCGCAACGTTGCCCTCGATGCGGATTGCGCGTCCTCCGGCCGCGATGATCTCACCGACAACCGCATCGGCGTGCGCGGGGTCCTTTCCGCGCCATCCCACCGCCACCGCCGCGCCGTGCCGCGCTAGTGTCTTACATATTGCGGACCCGAGTCCGCCGTCGCCCCCGGTCACGAACGCCACTCTTCCGGCCAGCTTTGCTTCTGCCACGCGATGATCCCCCTTGTCGACGTGATTTGGAAATACCGGATGCCACACCGGCTTGATGCGTTATACCCAACCGAGGACGACCACCCGAGGTTCCCGCGGCAGAGAATAAGGACCGGCACGGCCGGCCGCTCATGAGGCTGGACCGAGGTTGTTGACGGCGCGAGATTGGGCCGCATCGGCTTGACAACGCGGCGAGCATCTGAGTATACTGTTCAAAATCGCCGTAACGTAACTCGTCCTGAACAGGCGAGATCTGGCGGCGGGACAGTAAAACAAGATCGACAAAGGCGATGACGAAGAGCAGTACGCCGTGGTGAGCCACAGCAGAGAGCCGGGGTAGCTGAAAACCGGCGTGGCGCGCGCGACAGAAATGACTTCCGAGCCGGGTGGGGGAAAGCGCGTGATATTCGCGTTAGTAGTCTGCCACGGGGGGCTCCCGTGATAGGGCCAGGGTCGAAAGAGCGCGCCCATCCGCGCGTCACTTGCACCCGCCAAGGCGGAGCACCGTGAGGTGCCCGTGAAGCAAGGTGGTACCACGGGGGAAATGAAGCCTCTCGTCCTTGTGCCTGGGCGAGCGGCTTTTTCGTCGTCCGGACAGCCGCAAGCGGGCCATGATGATCGGGCCTGGACCAGGTAAAACGGTCGCAGGCACCAAGTTAACGGGCTCAGGGCCGGGAGGGTGGAACACGATGCCGAAGGTATTGGGACTGAAATGTCGGGAATGCGGCGCCCATTATGACAAGGCGCCCGTGCATGTTTGCAACCTTTGTTTCGGGCCGCTCGAAGTTGTTTACGACTTCACGGCGGGGCCGAAGATTACACGCGAGCGGATCGCGGACGGACCGCTGACGATGTGGCGCTACGCGGATCTCCTGCCGCTCGACGGCGAGCCGACCGTCGGCCGTCATGTCGGGTACACACCCCTCGTTCGGGCTGAGAAGCTGGGCAAGGAACTCGGCCTCCGCGAGCTATACATTAAGAATGATGCGGTCAATCACCCGACACTCTCGTTTAAGGACCGCGTGGTTGCCGTGGCGATCTCCAAAGCGCGTGAGTTCGGGTTTCAGGTGGTGGGATGCGCGTCGACGGGAAATCTGGCCAACTCGGTGGCGGCTCACGCGGCCGAAGGCGGGTTCGAGGCCTACATCTTTATTCCCCACGACCTCGAGCAGGGCAAGATCGTCGGCACCCTCGTCTACGGGGCACACGTGCTTTCCGTACAGGGCAACTATGACGAGGTCAACCGCCTCTGCTCGGAAGTCGCTGGCAAGTACGGCTGGGGGCTAGCCAACGTCAACCTCCGGCCGTTCTATGGCGACGGTTCGAAGACATTCGGCTATGAGATCGCCGAGCAGCTTGGCTGGAAGACGCCGCAGCATGTGGTCTGCCCGTCGGCCGGCGGCTCTCTGGTGACAAAGATCTATAAGGCATTCCAGGAGTTCCGCGCGCTCGGACTGATCGACGAGATGAATACGCGGATGTACGTGGCGCAGGCCACCGGCTGCGCCCCGATCTCGACAATGGTTAAGACACGCGCCGAGATCATGAAGCCGGTTCGCCCGAACACGATCGCCAAGTCGATCGCCATCGGAAATCCCGCCGACGGTTACTATGCCGCGGAGACGTGCCGCAAGTCGGGCGGCTGGGCGGAGGACGTCACCGACGACGAGGTGATCGAGGGCATCTCCCTGCTCGCACGAACGGAAGGCATCTTCACCGAGACCGCCGGCGGGGTCACCGTGGCGGTCACCCGGAAGTTAATCGCGCAGGGGCGAATCCCCGCCGATGAGAGCGTGGTGATCTGCATCACCGGCAACGGCATGAAGACCATCGACGCAGTTCTTGGCCGGATCGGCAACACGATCCCGATTGCGCCAACCCTGGCGTCCCTCGAAACGGCACTGGCCGGAATGCAGGAAGTAGCAAATAGAAGTTAGGAACGAGAAGTTAGGAAAGAGAAGATAGGGAATAGTGGGAAGGGCAGGCTATTTCCTAACCCGTATTTCCTGTTTTCTCGATTGGAGACATTATGGCAAATCCAGCGGCGGAAGAGAATGCCAAGCTTCCGCGCCAGTTTGTGAACTTCGTTTTCTATAAGGTCGACAACGCCTGGCTCGGGGTGGATCGCGCCGTGCGCGAGGCGGGAGTCGCCGAGTTTGCCGAGGTCGTGGCCGATTACCGCAAGTCGATGCTGATCTACCCGTACACGACACTGGGCGTGCGGGCGGATACGGACTTCCTGCTCTGGCGGATCTCATACGACCTCGATGCCTTCGAATCGATGTCCGCCGCCATCCGGCGAACGTCGATCGCGCCCTACCTTCAGACAGCCACGTCGATGCTCGCGATGACGAAGACCAGCATCTATGTCGACGATCACGTGCACGAGGGTCAGGAGAGTGTCCGCAACCGAATTGTGATCGGTGGCGGCAAGTACCTGTTCGTGTATCCATTCGTGAAGTCGAGGCAGTGGTATATGCTCCCGATGGAGGAGCGCCAGCGGATAATGCGCGGGCACATCCGGTTCGGGCACGAGTTTCCGTCGGTGAAGCTCAACACGACGTACTCGTTCGGCCTGGACGATCAGGACTTTGTCGTGGCCTTCGAGACCGACCATCCGGACCACTTTCTGGACCTGGTGCAGGGCCTGCGCGAGACCGAGGCAAGCCTTTACACGGTGCGCGATACGCCCCTGTTCACCTGTACGCAGATGGACCTGCCGACCATTCTGGCCCATGTCAGCGGCCTTTAGGCTGCGCCGTTTGAAGTTTGTTACAAGTGAGGGCGGGCGAGGCGTCCGCTCGGAACATAAAGGAGATCATCGTGGCAGTTAACGTAATCATACCGACCCCCCTGCGCGGCCTGACCGGCGGCGAAGACACGGTGCGCGCCGACGCGGCTACGGTCACTGAGCTTGTGCAAGTTCTCGACGCGGCCTACCCCGGGCTGGCCGGCCGCCTCACCGACGACAGCGGCTCGCTGCGGCGGTTTATCAACTTTTACGTCAACGGCGAGGATATTCGCTTTCTGCAGGTCGGGGATACCCCGCTCAAGGACGGCGATGAAGTGTCCATCGTTCCAGCGGTGGCAGGAGGAAAAGGAAACTAAATGGCTATTGAGCGCATAAACCTGACGTTTAACTCCGCGATGCAGGATAAACCGATCCTGCAGGATATTGGCAAGCGGTACGACGTGGTAGTCAACATCGAGCGAGCGAACATCTCCGAGTCTTCCGGCTGGGTCCGCGTCGCCCTGACCGGCGATATCGAGGAAATCCAGCGGGCGACGGCCTATCTTAACTCCCTCGGCGTGTTCGTCTCACTGTCCGACGACGTTGCTGTTCTGGGGTGATACGGGTTTCTTCGTCTCACTCCGTCGCACGCGTGTGTCCTAACCGTGGACAGGTGTCTCTCTGTCATCCTTGTGCGGTAGTCGAGTGCGTACGTCTGGCCACGCTTTGAGAGCATC
>JBKQWH010000131.1:0-18392 GCA_052139635.1 Capsulimonadaceae bacterium | reverse complement strand
GGCGAACATTCGCTCGTGATTTCGATACTGGAGGAGACGCGGGACGCGGTGCGGGATCTCTCGCAGACGATGCAGGAGTACCGCGAGGACCACATGGTCCTGCGAGCCCGTGTCGACCTTCTCGATTCGGAGCGCGAACAGGCGCGCAAGGCACGGCAGCAGATGGCAGTTGGCGGCACCGGCCTGTTTTTTACGGTTGCCGGCAGCCTGATCACACATTTACTTGAACACATCCATCACTGAAAGGACCATTGTTTCATTCGACAATCGTACAAGGGTTAGGAACTTCGGCGCGTGGGAATATCATTTATTAAATGATGGGTTGGCTCGCGCGGGGCTTGTTAAATGAGAACTTGACGATTTTGTGATAATCCGCTAAGATACAGACCCGGTGCAGCCCTAATGCGAATTTCGTATTTCTTATGGAATAATGGCATAGAGTCTGCTGTATTTGGTTTCGTATCGGAGAATCCGAAGCGGAAACGCGGAGGTATCGACATGTCCACCCATACAACATTTCTTTTCGCGCGGCCGTCGTTCCTTGAGGGGATGGCCCGCGTTTTTGACATCGGCGGCACGCTGAATGTTTACAATACGTCGCTGAACGGTCCCCAGGCCGATCGGTTGGCGTTGCGTGCCGACATCGCGGCGCTACGACAGGACGTCGCAATCGCAAGGGAGCAGATGCGCCAGCATGCCGAATCCCAGTCACACAGATGTCTCGGCGCGCCGAAGGACTGCGATCGCTGAGAATCCCACCGTGCCCAATAGTCCGGAGGTCACTGCCGAGCAGCTTGAGTTGAAGTGGATCAGCGGGCCAGTACCTTCGGCTGACGAACTCGCCAGGTATGAGGCCGTCCTGCCGGGCGCGGCGGAACGCTTCTTTACCTACCATGACCGCCAGATCGCGCTGATCGAAAAGCAGGTGGACAACCGCATCGGGCTTGAACGCGCGGTGGTTACCGGGGATTCCGCCCGTGCTACGCTCGGCGTTCTCGCCGGAGTCGCCATCGCTTTTTGTGGTATTTGGGCCGCATATCAGTTAGGGATGCACGGGCACGACTGGCTCGCGGGCGGCGTGTTCCTAGGCGACATCGGTGGGATGGCCGGCGTTTTCGTTTACGGCACTCGGTCCCGTCGCGCCGAACGCGCACAACAGTTAAACGCGCTCGTAAAGGACGAGCGCCAGAACAACGAAAGCTCCTAACCGGGCTTCGCATTAGCATAAACAGCACTAACGAAGAAAGGTCGTCCATATATATGGGCGACCTTTCTTCGTTAGGGTCTGTCATACAATAATATGATCGTAGTGCCCGTTGTCTACTAAGATGCGGAATCGCTCAAATTCAACCATGTTGTTTCTTGTCGGCCCTTAGTTAGTTCCCGCAGTTGCCGACGAAGCGACTTCGCGTTTTTTGATGCGGGACCATCAACATCCGAAGAAACCAGCAAAGCGACCACCGATCCGGTTCAGAAGGCCGCGATTGATATCCCGGAGGGCGAACATTCGCTCGTGATTTCGATACTGGAGGAGACGCGGGACGCGGTGCGGGATCTCTCGCAGACGATGCAGGAGTACCGCGAGGACCACATGGTCCTGCGAGCCCGTGTCGACCTTCTCGACGCGGAGCGCGAACAGGCGCGCAAGACACGGCAGCAGATGGCAGTTGGCGGCACCGGCCTGTTTTTTACGGTTGCCGGCAGCCTGATCACACATTTACTCGAACATCTCCATCACTGAAAGGAACGCACAATGAAGATTAACTGGAATACGCTGGCCGCGCTGGCGGTGTCGCTGCTGGCGAGCGGGCAGCTTACGCCGCTCATCCCCGAGCACTATAAGCCGATCGCAGCGGCCGTACCGGTCGTCGTGCCGGCTCTGTTCCCGCAGCTCCTGTCGACGTCCGCCCAGCCCGGGTCGAGCTCCACCGGCTCGATCCCGCCCGGGGCTGCCGTCGCCTAACCGCCCGGCCCGGATTATTCACGATGAAGAACAGACACACATCACTCAACTGGTCTTGCTTCGAGAATCGTGAATATCCGGGCTGTCAAGGACGGGGCTTCGGGTAACTGCCCGGCCCGGATTATTCGCGAGTAAGAGAAGACCCACACCAATTATCTGGTCTTGCTTCGACAATCGTGAATAATCCGGGCCGTCGCGGGCGTTGAACGACACAAGCACGCAATAGTTCATCCGCTGCCGAATGGCAGTGGCTGTTTTTATGTGAGGAGACAGCAATGAGCACGGCAATAACGCGTGGAATGGACGATTATCATGGCGACGGGCGGCTCGACTGGCGCGCGGTGAAGGCGGCGGGGATCGAGTTTGCGATCCACAAGGCCACGCAGGGCATCTCGATGACCGACCCCGCCTTCGCCTATAACTGGGTTGCGTCGCAGACGGCCGGGCTGCTACGGGGGGCCTACCACTTTTTTGACCCGGCTGCGGACCCGGTGGCGCAGGCCAGGCACTTTTGCCAGTGCGTGCCTTACAAGAAGGGCGATCTGCGGCTGGCGCTCGATGTCGAGGTCGATGCTCCGGACATCGCGGCGCGGACGGAGGCCTGCATCGCCGAGATCAAGCGAATCACGGGCCTTTATCCGTTTCTGTACGCCTCGCGCAGCTTCTATGAGGACCGACTGAGCCGAATTACGTCGTGTCCGCTCTGGATCGCGGAGTACGGCGTCAATGCGCCGAGGATCTCGTGCCCGTTGTGGCAGGACAGCGAGAGCGGCCGTGTCGAGGGGGTCACGCACGCACTGGACCTCGACACGTACTTTGGGTCGATCGAGGAGTTGCGTGCGCAGCATACGTTTGCAAGGTCGGTACCGGTTGACTGAGTTGTTTTGATTGAACCAGCGGTGGAGAACGGCCGGATGGGGTAACGAGGTAGTCGAAAATGGATTCTCGGACGACCTCATGGTGCGAGGCCTCCGTACCGCGTCTGCTGATATAATGGATTCAGAGAGCTTGACAATTGATATCAATTGGTTTAAAATGTAGTCTCATGTGTGCATGGGGCCATTGAGCGCCGTGAGGATTGAAACAAGCAGGCAGAAAGAGAAGAGAGCTTATGGAACCACTGAAGGAAGAACGCGACTTTTTCGCGAGTTCGCTCCCGGAGTGGATGAAGCTATATTCCGGGCGCGTAGCCCTGGTTAAGGGCCAAGAGCTTGTTGGTGTCTTTGATACTGAAGGCGACGCATTATCAGAAGGTGCTCGTCAGTTCGGAATGGAGTCATTCCTTGTTCGGCGCGTTGTCGAGCTGCCGGAAGATATACGTATTCCGGCGCTGGTGTTAGGAATTCTTAGTGGCAATCCATCCAGTACGTCTTGGACCACAAATCCAGCTTAAGCCTGCCGCGCCGGGCCAACCAGCGGTCTCGCAAAGCGTTATCACTGCGCAACACGTTTTGCAAACCTATGGCCCGCGGGTTCAGGTGGTGATCGGGGCAGCACAATCCCTTGTTTCGCAGATTCTGCAGCGAGGGGAGACCCCACCGACGCCTATATCCGGCGTCGCATTAATTGATACCGGTGCCAGCGTAACGTCGGTTGACAACGCGGTGGCCGTCCTTCTTGGGTTGCCCGTGGTCGACGTAGTTACGATCGCGTCGGCTTCCCACTCGTCAACGCCTTCGAATATCTATCCGGTGAGCCTCGGGATCGCTGGCTTAGCGGTAAACGTCGATGTTCCAAGGTGCCTCGGGGCGGAACTTGCTGCTCAAGGAATAGCCGTGTTGATTGGTCGTGACATTCTCATGCGCTGCACGCTGCATTACAACGGCCTTACGGCAGAGTTTACGTTAGCGATATAGAACGGTACACAATTCCACTGCTATTCGTCCTGAGTGGCTGCACTACGTCAATATAAGTAGCGGTGCCGTGCCGCTAAAATAACACAAATTTCAGATTGGCAAGCATCAACGAGCCCTCCGCACAATGCGGGGGGCTTTTGTTTTGTGCGGCGGCGGGGCCGCGGACAAAGGAGGCAGGCGTGGCGCTGACACGACAACAGATAAAGACGATGGCATCGCATCAACTCGGGGAGTTTTTGGGGACGCGGGGGGCGGATTCGCCGTTTCTGTATGACACGCTGGTGAATATGGCGACGGACGATGTGGCGAGGTCGACGGATTGCTATGCGGGAAGTGTCGGGACGGATGTGGTGGCAGGGCAGTCCACGTATTCCCTGCCGCAGCTTTATAAGATCCGTGGGGCGTTCTGGACGGACGGGAGCGGGGACAAGATCGAGCTGGTGGAAACGACGACGCCAGAACTGGACGACCGCTTCAGCAACCTGGCGACGTCGGCCGGGTGGCGCAATGCGCCCCCGGGTGACCCGATCTACTTTGTGACACGCGGGATGAACATCTTGCTGCTCTACCCGACGCCGGACACGAGTAGCTTCGTGTTCGGCTACACCGACCTGATGATCCAGCCGAACGTGTATCAGGTGGCGAGCGCGGGGCAGCGACCCTTTGCGGCGTCCGATACGGGGTATACGCTGCGGATTGCGTGCGGAAACGGGTTCAACACGGGGATCTACATGGTGCTAGCGGTCGATAGTAACGGGGTCGCAACGCTGGACAGCCCGGCGGGGATGCCCGGAGCGACGGGCGGCATCGCGACATTGTCGACGGGCGGTCTTCTGGTGGAGGGTTTCCTGGCGCCAGGGGAGAGCTGGCCGGCCGCGTCGAGCGTGTGCCCGCTGCCGGAACGGGCGCACATCGCCGTGGTGTGGCGGACGGCGATGCTGCGGGCCATTCAGTTTCCGACCCCGGAAAACCAGGCCCGGCTGCCGATGCTGGACACCGAATTCAAGCGTCAGAAGGCCATGCTCGCGGCAGAAGTGTCGCGGCTGACGCCGGCGACCAGCCACGCCGACTTCCACCGGTTCCCGTTTGGGGGCGGCTATTACTGATACGAAATCAGAGAACAGAGAAGGCAGCAGGAAAGGTTTAACCACGGAAAGCACGGGAATTGGGAGATTCCTGCGCGCGCAGTATTGGGATTACGTGCATTGGGGTTTCAGCACAAGAACAGGATGAGTGACGATGGGAAACTATCCACAACAGTTGTCGGATTTGATTGCGGATGTGCAGTCTCGTCTGAACGAGCCGGCGAATTCGACGGCGGGGGACCTGGCGAGTGGGTCGGGAACGAGCACGATCGCGACCGTGGCCACGATCGCCCAGTACCTGAACGAGGCGGCGGCGGATCTGGCGCGGTATGCCTGGCCGATAGCGGACATCGGAAGCGCCGCGCTAGCGGCAGGCGTCCGAACGGCGGCGTTTGGAAGCCTGACAGTCGCGGATGGGAACTCGATGTGGGCCGCGCGGGCGGTGAGCTGGGACGGGGTTCCCCTGCAGCACGCGTCGCAGTCGGCTCTCGAGCACTGGTTTGGATCGACCTATCCGTTGGATACGGGGATGCCGCTTTTCTGGACCGAGCAAGGCCAGGCGGGGGTGCTGGTGTACCCGGCGCCGTCGACTGTGCAGACGTTGACGGTTAACGGGCTGGCGATTCCGAAGCCGATGGTGAATAGCGGGCTCGCGGTTGTGTCGGCCACCGATACGTCGCCCATCGTTGTGACGACCACGCCGGCGCATGGCCTGGACACGGGCCAGACCGTGGGTGTTTCCGGTGTGGCCGGGAATACGGCCGCGAACGGGACATGGACGGTGACCGTAACGAGCCCAACGGCGTTTTCCCTGAACGGATCGACCGGAAATGGGGCATATGTCTCGGGTGGGGTGGTATCCGATGTGCCGGCCTGGCTTGCGCCCGACGCGGCCAAGCTGCTTGTTTTCCACGCGGCGGCACGGATCGCGCTCAAGAATGCCGAAGATCCTTCCCTGTCGCTGCGCGAGTCGCCGTGGTGGTCGGAATGGGAGGTTGGCAAGGAAGCGCTGCTGGCCCGGCTGTGGCAGGACGATCCCCAGTTAGCGGCGGCCCATTATCCGCAGATGAAGACGGTGGCTCAATCGGGCGATGTGGCGCCGCTCATCTATAAGATGCAGCAGGGATAGCGGCGGAGAAAGGAAAGAACGGAGTTTAACCACGGAATGCACGGAAATCTCGGATAGGAAACTCGACCCACGAATGAACTTGTGGGTTGGTGCCGGTTGGGACAGGAGAGTATTATGACACCGATTCCAAGCGTGACGCTGTGGGCGGACACGACGACGTTGATAGTGGGGCAGGCAACCGTGATTCACTGGTGTGTCGGCGGCCTCGACCCGGATCGAGTGACAATAACGGCGTCGATCGGGCAGGACCCGCAATGGGTGTCGAATGGGGGCGAGCAGCAGTCGTCGCTTGTGGTGATGCCGTCATCGACGACCACGTATGTCGTATCGTCTATCGATCCGGAGGGACAACAGGCGACGGCCGACGTGACGATTACGGTTGTTGCCGTGCCGGAGGTAAGTTTCACCGCGACGGCGTCGAACTCGGCCTGCGGACAGTATACGCTTGTCTGGTCGGTGTCGTCACCATACGCCGCCGTGACGGTGGAGATCGACCAGGGAATCGGCGAGGTTGCGGCATCCGGGTCGACTCCGGTGGTCGTGCTCTCCGGGTCGACGACGTATACGCTGGCGGCGACGAATGCCGCGGGCACGTCGACTGCCTCGGCGACGATCTCCATGGGGACGTACGTGGGTGGGAGCAGTTCGCCGACAACGTCGCCCGCTATTCATGATGGCTGCGGCCCGGCAAACAACTTCAACGGTGGTGCGGACTACCCGGTGGGCTTATACTATGTGCAGTATGTGCAGGGAGCGGTCAATCAAGATCCGTCGAGCCTCGGAGAGTACGGACATCAGGATGTGAAGTATCGGCCTGGCGTTACCATCGACGACTCCGCGGGGAACACGCAGCCCGTGGTCCCGAGCGACGAATATCCGGGCCTGTTTGGCGTCTACTATCAGGGCTCGGATTTCACGACCGGGACATTGATGGGCTCGCGGGTGGACGGACCGATCGATTTCAACATGGATTTGCCGGGTTGGCCCGGATTCGGGATCGACACGACTCGTCCGTTCTGCGTCCGCTGGATGGGCATCGTTCGCGGTCAGTGGGCGGAGCCCTACGGGTTCAATGTGACATCGAACGGCGGCAGCCGGCTTGTCCTGTCGAACGAGGAGGTGTCAACCACTCTGTTTGACAACTTCGGGAGCGCCGGCACATACAGCCAGAACGGTACGTTTGCGCTCGGGCAAACCACGTCCGAGGACACCCTCCGGCTCGAATACTACAATAGCGGCAACGGGGCGGTCCAGGTCGACCTGGCATGGTTCAGTGACCACCAGACTTCGCAGGTCATTCCTGCCGCGGGCTACGGGATCAACGGTGGTCAATACTACCAGGTATCGGATGTCGAGCTGGCTATGGCCGGCAAGTCTCAGCCATACTGTCAGGCCGGTAACAGGCCAATCGGGATCTGGTACAGCCCGGCGAATGTTGGCGCCGAGGAAGCATCGCCGATGCTGACCTACATGCTGGTTGGCCCGTCGCCAATCGTGGCCGTGTCCGCGTCGCCGTCAGCGATTTGGGCCGGGAGCTCGTCGTCGCTCTCCTGGACGTCGAATGCGGCCTCGACGTCGATCAATCCGGGAATCGGGAGCGTTGACGGCGTATCGGGGACGCTGACCGTCTCGCCGCTCGAGACGACCACATACACGGTTACCGGAACGACCGACGGATTCGAGCCCGACTCGGCCAGTGTCACGGTCACTGTGACGCCGCCTGCCCCTCCGGTGCTCTCGGCGGCGCCACAGTGCGCGGGCCAGGTGCTGCTGTCGTGGACGGAACCGGGACCATTCACGTCGTTTAACGTGCTCCGCCGAACGCCGGACGGCGGTCCGCTGACGCAGATCGCGTCGACGTCGAGCCAGGCTTATCTGGACACGCCTCCCTCCGGCATCCAGATGTATCTGTACGCCGTGCAGGCTGTTAACAACGGTGTGTCGAGTGCGGCCAGCAATACAGTCGGCGTGGTCCCGGGCTCGCCGGGGCCAGTCAGCGCCGTCGCGCAGTGCGGCGGCACAATCTCGCTATCGTGGTCCGCCGCCGGCACGTACACGTATTTCAACGTGCTCAGGAGCACGTCGCCGGCCACAGGCTTCACGATTATCGGAACGACCGCGGTGATGTCTTATCTCGACACGCCGCCGTCGAGCTGGACAACCTATTATTATCTGGTCCAGGCCGTCAACGGTGCGGCGAGTGGTTTATCGCCGGCGCCAGCCTCGGCGCAGGCGATGGCCGTGCCGGGAATGGTCACCGGCGTGACCGTTATGGGCCGTGCGCCCCAGGTTGTGGTGGCCGCGAACCTTGTGGCGAACGCGAGTGCATACGGTCTCTACCGGTCGACGGTTAGCGGCGCGTGGGGGACTGCGCCGCACCTGACGAATGAAACGCCGTTTTTCGTCGACACGCTGCCGGCCACGCCGCAGACCTGGTACTACGTCATTGCCGCGGTCAACGAGTGCGGCGTGGGGCCGCAGAGTGTCGAGGTTAGCGTCGGGCCGACGCCGCCGGCGGGATGGGCATCGGGCGAGGATACGCCGGGGAAGGTTTGGGATAGACAAGGGTACTGTGTGACCTCATACCAATCGTAGATATTGTCAGTGTGGCCGACGTGGCAAAGCGACTCCACTGCGTCGTCGACAATTCGCTACTATCTCGACGAATTGTACGCGGATTAAGGAACTTTGGTACTTGGGAATGTCGTTTAGAGGAATGTGATTACCTGGAAATACTCATTTTATGAGAATTCTTGACTATTCGATAAAAATCCGTTAAAATATGAGCCCGGTGTCTCAGATTATGTCAACAAAGCAAAATCACGTTGATTTACTACTCGCGTGCGACCATTTTTTGGCGGACCATCGGAACAAGCCAAGTTACATCGGGGTCTTCTCGACAATTCAACCTGTCAGTTATCCGACTACGTTGGCGCGATTTTACCTCGTCGTCAAGTTGCTAAATACTTCGATTAGCTCAACAGCATTACGTATAGTTACGTCCAGTGGTATAGAAATACTAGATCAGACGTTCATGCTTGCTGTGGGGGCTGACGGCACGGCGGGAGTAGTCGTGCAATTCGAAGGGTTTGCATTCAGTGCTCCTGGGGAGTACACCTTCCAAGTTATTGGCCCGGACAAGGTAGTTCTTGGCTCTACACTAATAACTGCACTGCCACTAAAAGTATAGACAGGAGTAAACGCGATGAATATTAGCATTAGTGGTCCCGTAACGGGCGGCAGCGCTCGGACAGATATAACCGCCGAGCATTACGGTACTGCACCGACTGTTGTCATCGTTCGCACCATTGACTCTTCGCTGACGGGCGGTACCTTTGACCTCGCCTCGGAGTGTGTTTTTCGATTGTCCGACTGGGTGCCATCGCGAGACCAAATTGGTCGTGCGATGCGCGTGATGAAGGCGCGGAACCTGTCAAGCGAAGAACTGACTCGGCGTTTTGTTGAGGCACTGATCGCTGACGGCGATGACTTCCACCCCAAGGCACTTTAGCTGAGATTGGACCAAATGATATGCCGAAGTGGGCCGAAGATGATCCGGCATATCATCAATACTTGATGACAGAAGCTCCGTTGATCTGTTCCGGGGCTAAGCGCGGTGGTCCTACACCGCTCCTGAAGGATCTAGAGAAATGGCATAAGATTATCTATTATCCGGTTGCGAACGATAGCGCAACTGCCGGGCATGTGCGTCAAGTAACGCATAACCGCCCGAGATTGAATGTACCAGTCTTCATCGGGCGACACGGGGGTACCCCAGCGCAATTCACTCCTCTTTTCCTTGATCGGATGTGTCGTGATCTCAAGATACGTATCGAAGCCTTGGAATCGTTGTGGGACGGACTCGACGACGCGGATCAGTTGGCTAGAGCAGTTGAGCTTGCCTCTTGGGCCCATGGTGAAATGGTACGCATACACCCATTTTGTAACGGGAACGGTCGGATGGCGCGAGTGCTAACTAATTGGATTCTTCATAGGTTCGGTATCGATTTCCGTCTTGATTTGAAGCCCAGGCCCGGAGGCGACTACGAGGCGTGTGCAACGCGATCAATGACCGGTGACCACGCCGCAACGGAAGGCTACCTAATGCGGGTGATCGTCATGTCGACACAGGGTTCCAATGATTCACGCGCTCCCGAGTCGTAGACAGTGCGTACACTTTTGGACTAACGGAAAAGGCCGCTTCGACTTCCGAGGTGGCCTTTCGCTTGCTGATATCGGTTAAGGAATAACGTTGGTGCGAGTACTGATGGAATGAGTCGTGGACGTTCTCGACCTAACTGTCCTCATAGCGCTCATAGTCGCGGGTACGGCGTTGGTCCCGCCCGTAGCCGTGTCGCAAGCCTGTTGATTTTTGATGGGCAAAGACGATCCGATGGAGAAGTTAATCGTACGGATGATCGTTGATACGGCAAGCATAGACTGAGTAACTCGATTTGGTCCAGTCCCCATCCAGGCCCCCGCATTAGCGGGGGCTTTGTTGTTTTCTCAGCGAGGAACGAAACATGCCTACAGAGATATCGCCAGCGCCCGAGACGCTGGTTATGCAGCGTCACTTTACCGGGCTGAATGTGTATGTGCCTCCGCAGGACATGGGGCCGAACGAGGTGCAGATCGCGGACAACGTGTACGTGAAGGGCGGCGAGTTCCGGTCGAGGCCGGGGAAGATCGCGCAGTTGGCGACGCCGTTCGCGGAGCCGGTTTACGTATCGGAGCCCTATATGATGGCGGATGGGACGAGCGCGCTGCTGTTGACGTCGGGCGGAAAGCTCTACACGTGGCAGAAGGGCTCCGCGGTTACGACCGAACTGCTTGCCACGGTCGTGTACGCATACGCCGACCTGGTCATTCAGAGCACGACGAGCAACGTCACGTCGACGTCACGGCCGTTTACGAGCGGCGATGTCGGCCTTGTGCTGGTGATCGAGGCCGGGAACGGCTTCATTGCCGGGAGTTATACGGTATCGAGCGTGTCGAGTGGGATTGCGACCCTCGACGCCTCCTGCGGGACGGCGTCATCGACGGGCGGCAGCGCGACGCTCGGCAATTCGTTCCACCTGAACAGCAGCCAGACATTTTTCACCCGGTCGGGAAAGTATATGTATATCGTCGATGGGCAAATTCTGTTGACGGACCTTGCGATTCCGAGTGCGCCGACGCAGGTATCGAGTGCGACCCACCCGTTTGGGCCGGCCGATGTGGGCAAGCAGCTTGTTATCACGTCCGGAGAGGGGTTTCAGTATACGGACCTGTCGATCAGCGCATCGTCATCATCCGAGGTGACGAGCGCTGCGCGGCCGTTCCTGTCCACCGATACCGGGGGTACGCTGGTGGTTACCGGAGGCACGGGCTTCACGCCCGGAACATACACGGTCGCCAGTGTCGCGGCAGGCGTGGCGGCTCTGGCAAATTCCGCCAGCGCCGGCACGGAGAACTCCACGGGCGGCAGCGCCACATTTACGACGTCGGGTGGCTCGGGCTTTATCGTTGGCACGTATACCATCGACGGGGTGGCCGGCGGCGTCGCTACCCTGAGTGAAACGGTCGGAAGCGTTGGAACGGCATCCGGCAGCGGGACGCTTTCCGGGCCGGTCTATCGAGTCAGCCTCAACGTCGACTCGACCTACTTCGCCGGCACGGTGACATCTCTCACGCCGCCCGCGTCGCCCACCGCGTCGCTCTCGAGCACAGTGCTGGACTCGTGCGACGACCCCACACAATGGACGAGCCTCCCGCCGCTCAATTTGCCGTTCGCCAACGGCCCGAGTGTCACCGCCGGCTATTCCCCATCACCCGCGAACCTGCTGACCAACGCGGGAATGGCGGGGTGGGCGGATTCCAGTCCGGACAGCAATCCGCCGCCGATGGGATGGCAGGATGGCGGCAATTCGATGGACAACGGCTTGAAGTATGACGCCGCGTACTTCGATATCGGCGGCCCGTCGTGGATGGACGAGGAGATACCGGCGCCGAATTATCTGCAGCTTCCCGGGATGAACACCATTGTCGGAGCCACGGACGCGAGCCCGATTGTGGTCAAAACGGCCACGCCGCACGGGTTCGCCAACGGCCAGCAAGTGTATGTCGCGGGAGTGCAGGGCAACACGGCGGCCAACGGCTTCTGGCAGGTGGCGAGCGCAACCTCGTCGACATTCGCGCTGGCGGGATCGGCCGGCAATGGAGTGTACACGAGCGGTGGCGCAGTCGGCCAGGTCTATCTCGATCTTGCGGTCGTGGCGCTCTCGACCGGCGGCGCCGGCGTCGACGTGTCGAGCGCGTCGCGGCCGTTTCAGTACACGGACACCGGCAGCATCCTGGTCATCACGGCCGGGCTCACGCCGGGCAAATACACGGTGGTCTCGGTCTCGAACGGGACGGCTCGATTGAGCGCCTCGCCGGGGACATCCGGCGCGGCGGGAGGGATCGGATTCCTGTATTCGCAGCCGGGCCTCATCGCGAGTGCTCGAGTCTTTGCGATGTCGGCCGTGAATGTGGCCGGCAATGGGACATTCGACTTTCAGTTGTTCGGGGAATCGTCGGGCCTGACAGGCACTTACCCCACCGATTATTCCATAACCGGACCGGTCGTGCTCACCGATCTCAGAATCTGGGGGCCGTCCCAGGTTTCCTCGGCGAGCTACAACTTCACGGATGCCGATCTGAGCAAAACGATCACCGTTTTGCAGGGAAATCAGTGGAACGAGGGCACGTTCGTTATCACCGGTGTCGGCGACAATCGGGCCGCGGTCTACGGCGACCTCGGCACGGAAAGCGGGTCGGGACCGGCGTATGCTGTGCTCGGAATCCTTCCGTCAGGCACGGGCTGGGGCAACAACAATTACACGCTCCAGGCGCCGATTGCGGCAACGGTCAACAATGGCTATCGCGACTACAAGGAGACCACGAACAGCTCCGTGATCCCGCAGGTTGGCAGCCTGACAGCGGCGACGAGCGACTTCGATTTCCTGCGGTTTCGGCTCTGGGGCGGCTCCCAGAACGGCTGCTGGATCGGAAATCCGGTGCTGACCGCCACGGATGTGCGCTTGATCCCGGCGGCGAGTCCGGGCGGCAATATCGCGGTCTCGGGAGGCGGGACGATTGCGAATGGCGGTTATTGTCTCGGGGGCGCATATCTGTGCCGGGACTACACGGCACAAAACAGCGGCGTTGCCGTCCCGGCGATCATCGACCTGGTGCTGTCGAGCCGTCTGACGGTGTCGAGCGCGGCCTATGGCTTTACGCCGGCCGATGTGGGGCGGTTCCTCGCCATTTACGGCGGAGCCGGGTTTACACCGGGCCGTTACACGATCACGGCGGTGGACGGAAGCGGAAACGCGACGCTCGACGGGGTGGCCGGCACGTACACGACGGCGGCGTCGATCACGGCGGCGAGTGACACGAACCCGATCGCCATCACGTTGTCGACCAGTTCCGGGCTGACCAGCGGGCAGTGCGTGCAAATCGCCGGTGTGGGCGGGAACGCGGTGGCCAACGGGGACTGGGTGGTCACTGTTGTATCGTCGACCGAGTTCACGCTGAACGGGTCGAAGGGCAATGCGGCATTTACGAGCGGGGGGACCGCGACTGCGCTCGGGCAGGCGGTTTTGCTCGACGCGGCGGCTCCGGACTACTCCCAATACGACACCATTGCGATCGGTTACAATCCGGGACCGCTTTCGGGCACGATTCCGTTCCAGGTCGGATTTCAACCCGCCGGGGCGTCGACAGAGGGCACCGTTTGGACGAACCCGCCGACTCAGGTCAGTGACACAACCGGAACGTACCTGAGCGTGGATATCAGCACCGTGGCCGCATCCATCCTCGAGACGGCGCAGTACCTTATCCTGCAAATCACCACGGATCTTCCCAATACGGTAGACCTGACGAACCTGTTCACATTCGGGCCGATTTCCGGAGCCGGAAACCTTTCGATTGGATTTGCCGACTACTCGTACGTGATCAGCGAGGTCGAGGACACAGCGTTTGACAGCCTCGGAAATGCGACCGGCGACACGACGGACGGCCAGATCGAGAGCGACGCATCGGGTACGTCGACCAGCATTACTCCTACCGGCAGCAAGGCGCAGGCGACGCTCACTCTGGCGGCTCCGGTCAACGCAAGCACGAATACGTTCTATCTCTATCGTTATGGGGGAATATTCCCGTCGGAGGATTCCTACCCGACCGCGCGATTGGTGGCCATGCTGCCGACCTGGACGGACACTCTGGACGCGGCCTACACGCCGTGGATCACGTGGGACCACACAACGCTCACGGTGACCGACAACACGCCGGATAGCGCGATTTACACGGCGACGACGCTGGCCACCGACCGGGGCGCCACACCGATGGGGGCTCAGTGCGCCTGCGAGTGGCAGGGGCGGTTGTGTCTGGCGGTGGGCTCGACGATCTACGTGTCGTGGTTGATCGAGGCCGACCAGGCAGCCGGGCTCTACTACAACAGTGTCAACATCCCGAACGATCCGTATGGGGCGATCAAGGGCATGCAGGGGCCGGTGGGCGGCCTCGACAACGATCCCGTTACGGCGCTGGTCCCGTTCGGCGCCAGCCTGCTCATCTTGAAGCAGCGCAGCATCTGGGTCCTGACAGGGGTCGACGCCACTAACTTCTCACTGAGCGAGTTCATGGCGAAGGGGGGAGCCAACGCGGGGGTCGGCTGCGTCGCGCCGCGGGCGTGGGCCCTGGTCAACCAGCGGATCTGGTTTCTGGGTCCCGATTGTATGTGGCAGTACGATGGCGGGGACTCGGCGGAACCGGTCAGCATGCCAATCGAGGACCTGATCAACCCGGCGGTAGGCGGACAGCCGGCGATTGCCGCAAGCGCATACGTCAATGCAGCTCTTCTCAGCCACGGCCGGCGATGTTATCTGTTCATGCCGACGGGGGCATGGAACTATAGCGACCTGGTCATTAGCCCGTCAAACAGCGAACAGGTCTCCAGCGTGGCGCGGCCGTTCCTGCCGTCGGACGTCGGCAAAGCGCTGACGATTACGGGTGGCATCGGCTTTATCAACGGTCCCATCCCGATTGAGTCCGTTGCGAACGGTATTGCCACCCTGGGTGGTGCTGCCGGTTCTGCAGGTTCGGTTGGCGGGATGGCGATCCTTCCCGGCGATGCGAACAATACGGTTGCGTATGTATGGGACAGCCGGCAGGGTGGTTGGACCCGGTTCCTGCAAATGAACGTGACCACGGCGACTTCGCTGTCGATGTCGACCGACACCGACGATATGTACATGGGCGGGGTCGACGGCCAGATATACCAGCTCTCCTATGCCAACCCGGGGGACGTGGCGGCGCCGGGCGCCGCACCGGCAGCCGTGTCGTGGATGGTGCGGAGCCGCGGCTTCGGCCGCGAGCAGGAGGGCGAGTCGTGGTGGCGCACCAACAAGGGCAACTGGGTACTTGCCAGGCTGACGCTGCCGGAGGCCTCGACAGTGCTCCTGGCGGCGGGTGTCGTTCGCGACCAGTTCGTCTCGTCGGCCGCGCATGCGCTGTCATCCGGGGTTGGAATCGGCCTTCGAGACCGCGTCCGCTCCGACCTGCGCGGGGACGCCTTCTTCGCCCAGGTCTCGGGCGCGACCATCGGCACGTCGATTGTGACCGCCCTCGCCGTCGACCTGACCAGGGAATCGATCGTGTCGAGGGTGTAGAGTGTAGTTTGAGAGAGCGCGCAGTGATGTGGCTATTCTATTGTTAAACGCATTGACTTTCGTCGATTGTCCGAACGATCCTTTCATTACATCCATCACAGTTGAGACAATGGAGGTTTCCCCCATGCCGAAGGTACTTTTTCACGGCTCGCCGAAGGATGGCTTGCCGAGCGTGTTCGAGGTCGCGCAGATGATCTCGTTTCGTGGGCAGCAGACGCCGCAGCCGCACCCGAATTATCCGAATACGGGCTCGGGGCACGTCGCCGCCGTCAATGGAGTCTCGACACCGGCGTCGTCGACGTCGGCGGCGGCATCGGGGGTGAGCGGCGGGGCGGGGCTGGCACGCCTGACAATTGTCAACGGCTGCGTGGCGGCGATCGCTCCGCTCAATGTGATCGCGGCATCCGGGTCGACCTATTCGGTTGCGGTCGGTGACGACGCGGTGAATTGCGACGCAGGCAGCGGGGCGATGACCGTGTCTCTTCCGGCTGCAGCCGGTGCGCAGAGCGTGTTATTCTTCACGAAGACCGACTCCACGGCGAACTCCGTCACGCTGACGGCAGCCGGTTCGGACCTGATCAACGGAGCGCCCACCTACACACTCAGCCCGCAGTACGCGGTGGCGATCCTGGTAAGCGATGGCGTGGGCGAGTGGATTGTGTACGGCGCGGGCGCGTCCCTCAATGTCACCGATGGGACAACGAGTGTATCGGGAGTGTCGACTCTCCTGTTCACGCGCGGTAAGGTCACCAGCGCGACGGATGGTGTCGCGGAATACGCGCCGGCCACGGCGACGTCGACCAGTTTGGGCGAAATTCAGCTTGCCGGGGCGCTCGGAGGTCCCGGCACGACGGCGGCCGCGCCAGTCTTAAGCTCGACTGGCGTGACCGCGGCGACCTACGGCGACTCGGCCCATGTCGGGCAGTTCACGGTGGGTCTCGACGGCCGGGTCACGGCGGCGTCGACCGTGGCGATTGCCTTTCCGGCATGGGCGTTCGACGAGACCGTCTCCGGTAGCGGAACGACGTACACGCTCGCGCACCCAGCGTCGCCAACCGGCTCGCTCGACCTGCGAATGGTCAGCTCGGCGGGTGCGTCGCTGCTCGTCCAGGGCAGCTCGGCGCGGTACGGCTATACGCTTTCCGGCTCAACTGTGACGCTCGGCAACGCGCTACCGTCCGGATATGCGCTCGTGGCGAAAAGCTATCAATATGTTGCCGGCACGTAAACTGAGTTGAACTGTAATTCGCGCATGCCCGTACGAGTTGCCGCACGAAGGCTCATGACACATTGACGATAACCTTTTACCTTTTGGAGGAACAATGAAAAAGTGCTTATTTACGGCCGCCAGCCTGGCGGCCTTTTTTATTTTTGGACCCGCTCCCGCGATCGCGCAGATCGGGCAGGACGGCATTACGTTCGACGCACCGGCGCCGGCCGACAGCATCGTCATTCCGGCTCCGACCTGGACCGGATCGACGGAATCGCTGCAGTTTATCCCGACATGGACGTCGACCGATGCGCACACGAGCATTCAGCAGTGGCAGTGGCAGGAATCGACGAATGGCGGGACGTCGTGGACGGGGCCGGACGGGACTTCGTCGACCTACTATGTGACGCCGGCATTGAGCTTGACGTTCACGTCGGGCACCCTCGAGGCGCGGGTCCGAGGCCGCAGCGCGGACAGCGGGGCCTTCGTGCAGTACTCGAGCTGGACGATATCGGCGAACACGACCTATACCTCGCCGGCGTCGGGCGTGACGGCCGGAAGTTATACGAACGCCAACCTGACTGTTAATGCGTACGGGCTGATCACGGCGGCGTCGAACGGGAGCGGGGGATCGTCGACGCCGTTCCCCGCTTTCAGCTCGACGGTAACGTATTCGACGGGGCAGGTCGTCCTCGGGAGCGACGGCAACCTGTACCGGGCGCTCGGCTCGACGACCGGGAATGCGCCGACCGCCGACTCCGGCGTCAACTGGGAGCTCTGGTTCTGCCGGAACAGCCTGACCTTAAACTGCGGGGCCGGCAAGCAGTTTCCCGGCACGTCGACCAGTGCGCCGGCGTCGAACACGGACCCGGCGGGGATCATGAACGCGCTGACATTCGTCGAGAATGCGGTCGGCTGCGCTGCGTCGGCCACGATCACGATCCAGGTGGCCAACGATCCCACGGGGACCGTCGCGGGCGGGAGCAGCACCACGTCGTTTACCAGCAGCCTTTCCATGCCGGTCACGACGGTCATTCTGTTCACGAGCGGAGCGAACAAGGGGAAAACCTGCGCCATTTCGGCCGTGAGCGGTTCCAGCGCGCCGTACGCCTACACGGTTGGCAGCGGCTACGGGACGACGGGTCTGTCGTCCACTCCGACCGGCGGCGACGCCTTTACGTGCAGCTACGGCTACAACACGAACACGATCACGGTGGCGGTGCCTCCCTCGATCGGCCAGCAGCTCACGATCCTCGGCAGCACGTCGACGCCCGTGTGCCCGACCTTCTACCCGTCATTGACGACGGCGGGCACGGGAGCACCGGCGCCTCGCCGCGGGTGGCCCGGGTAGGCGCCTTCCTGCTGGGCTTCCTCGGGCTACTGCTTCTCTTCGCCCGCGTGGTGGCCACCCGCCTGCACTCCGGCGCCGGCGATGCGCTGGCCCTCGCCGCCTGGTG